>CAYUZK010000291.1:0-5683 GCA_964449625.1 uncultured Archangium sp. | reverse complement strand
CTCGACGACGCTGGTCTTCACCACCAGCGACACCAACGGGGTCACGCACCACTGCTCCAGAGACTCGGCGGGCACCCAGCCGGCGGCGAGCGACTCATGCTTCGTCACCCTGGCCACGACGGCGTACGCGCTGGGCTCGGGCGACGGCACGAAGTCCGTCTACACGTGGTTCAAGGACGCGGCGGGGAACGTCTCGGCGGCGGCGGTCACCGACAGCATCGGCCTCGATACGGTCGCCCCCACGACTGCAAATCTCCTACTCGAGAAGGGTGCGGACTACACCAACACCCTCACGCCGACGTTCTTCCACGAGGCTGACGACGGGCTCTCAGGGCTCGGCCAGGTGTGCACCGGCACCTCCAGCCCGCCGACGACCTGTGTCGCCTACACGTCCAAGCCGTCGGTGACCCTCCCGGCCGGGGATGGGGTCAAGACCGCCTACCTCTCGGTCATCGACAACGCCGGCAACGTGTCGGACGCGGGCATGGACACCATCATCCTCGACATGACGGTGCCGACGATCGTCGCGGTGAACATCAACAGCGGGGCCACCTACACCAACAGCACGACCGTGGCGGTCGCCATCACCGCCTCCGACGCCCTCAGCGGCCTGGCCGGGAAGCAGTTCTCGATCAACGGCGGCACGAGTTGGGGGAGCCTCTTCACCTGGTCCGCCAACTCGACGAACGTGGCGGTCGCTTCCGGCGATGGCGTCAAGACGGTCCACGCGCGGGTGACCGACGCCGCGGGCAACACCTCGATCGCGCTCTCTGACACCATCATTCTCGACCAGACGGCGCCGACCGGCACGCTGACCTCGCCGGTGCGCTACACGAACGCCGCCACGGTGAACGTCACCGTCGCGGCCAACGCCGACACCTCGGGCGTGACGCACATGTGCCAGAAGATGACCTTCGTGGGCGTCTCGCCGACGCCTCCCACGGGTCCCAACGACGCGTGCTTCGTCGCGTACTCGACGACCGCCACGGTCGACTTCACCTCGTTGAGCGACGGTGACCGCCGCATCCACATGTACTTCAAGGACGGCGCGAACAACGTGAGCAGCACGCCGGCGACGGTCGACATCTTCTACGACACCGTCGCGCCCGGCGCGCCGTCGCAGGGGTCGCCCTCGGCGGGCAACCACGGCTTCACGGCGAACTGGTCCGCCGCGGCGGACACCGGCGGCTCTGGCATCGACGCGTACGACGTCGGGGTCGCCCCGTCGGGCAGCACGGCCTACACGTACACGAGGGTCACCAGCGGCACGTCGGCCTGGATGCAGGCCTCGAACGGTGTGGCCTGGGCCGTGGTGGTGCGCGCGGTCGACCGGGCTGGCAACACCGGACCGCTCTCGACCGTGCAGACGGTCACGCCGTACTGGCCGTGGCAGTGGCAGCAACGGGTGCCTACCTCGACCGCCTTGAACGCGGCCGAGGCCTTCACTTTCTCGAGCACGACCCGGTGGATAATTGCCGGTGACTACGGCGCGGTCTTCACGTCGGACAACAACATGTCGAGCTGGACCCGACGTGACGCGTTGACCGACGGGCGCATCAACACCGTGTTCCGGCGGAACACGCTCCTGCTCCTCGGCGGGGTGAACGGTCACATCGGGCGGTCGACGGACAATGGCGTGAGCTTCACCCAGGACGCGGTCGAGTCAGGGGCCAGCAACCTGGAGATCACCGACATCAGCTTCGCCGGCACCTCGGGACTCCTCTACAGCTACCACGTCGCGGTCACCGCGACCGGCCATGTGATGCGGCAGACCTCCACCGGCTCCTTTGGCCCCGGCACCTGGACCCTGACGGCCACCCGGCCGACCACCAATCGCCTCAACTCGGTGGCCCACTGCAGCTCCGCCAGCGGGGAGTGCAGCACGGGGGCCGTGTTGGTGGCCGTCGGCGGCGGCGGCACCATCATTCGCTCCACGGACAACGGCGTGACGTGGTCCACCATCGCCGCGCCCACGAACTACGCCTTCGCGACCTTCACCAGCGTCCTCGCCCGGCCGAACTCCAACGAGCTCTACATCGGCGTGACGGGCTTCCCGTCGGGGCAGCACGGGCTGCTGTACTCGAACAACGGCGGTGCGAGCTTCGTGCCCGTGGCCGTCTCGGGCTGGCTGGATGTCAGCGTGAACAAGCTCGACCTGTCCATCGACGAGGGCTTCGTGTTCGCCGTCAGCCCGTCGTCGGTCACCGTCAAGCGCTTCGCGGTGGGCTCGCACGGCACGGTCTCCAGTGCGTCGGCGGGGTACGGCACCGCGACCACCGCGGTCGCCGCGGTGTCCTCGACCACGGTCGGCACCTTCGGAACCTACGGGTACACGATGTTGACCACCATCTACCCGAGCGACGCCCTCGTCAAGATGGGCCAGGGCGACCACGACTTCGGCATGAACGACGTCGCGATTCGTCCGGGCTTTTCAACTCAGGCTTATGCCGTGGGCACCAACGGTCGCATCCGCTACACGACGGACACCGGCGCAACGTGGACGAATACCTCGGTCAGCTCGTCCACCCTGAACGGGGTGTCGGTCGTCAACCTCTTGAGCGGCGCCTACATGAGCGCGGTCGGCATGAGCGGAACGATGGTGAGGCGGAAGCCCAGCGCGGTCTTCTCGCTCGATGACCAGAGCGGCAGCGCCACGACCGACAACCTGACGGCCGTCTCGTGCCATGGGACGACCGTCAGCAACGCGGTCGACTGCGTGGCCGTCGGCGTCAACTCGCGCATCATGACCTTCAGCGCCAGCGACGTGACCTCGACCAACACCACCACCGATGGTCTCTGGAGCACCTTCTCGTCGACGAGCGGCGGCGCCGTGTACAACGACGTCGTCCACTATATCGACTCGAGCAACGTCACCCGGAGCGTGGTCGTCGGCGCGAACGGAGCCTACCGAAGTCGGGCGGGCACCTGGCAAACGGCCAGCACGCTGCCCGTGAGCGTCACCTACAACTGCGTGACCGCCCACAAGAGCCTCAACGGGCAGGTGCTGGCCGTCGGCGCCAGCGGCAAGGCGGTCTTCTCCTCCGACCACGGCGCGACGTGGAGCGACGTCAGCCCCTCGGGCGTCACCGCGACCCTCGTCGGGTGCTCGCACCGATACTCCTCGAACGAGTGGTTCGTCATGAGCGTCGCGGGCGCCATGTACAAGGGCACGTGGAACGGCTCGACGTTCACGTGGGCGACGCTGGTGCGGCAGATCGGAACCTCCATGTCGGCCATCGAGAGCGCGCCCACCCAGGCGCTGCGCGCGTATGCCGTCGGGAATCTCGGCGCGCAGTTGGCCACCACCACCGGCGGCGAGTAGGCCGAGCCCCTTGCGTCGCGGGCGCTGGCGGGCCATCACGGCCGCCATGCGCCTGTCCGTCGCCCTCGCCTGCCTGACGCTGTCCTGCGCCTCGGCGCCGCGCGCCCTCCACGTCGCGCCGCCAGGCTCGAGCAAGTACGCCGACGCCATCGACTGGGCGAAGGCCGGTGACGAGGCCGTCACCGTGCTGCAGGGCTACCTGCAGGTCGACACCATCAACCCACCAGGCCACGAGACGCGGGGCACCGACTACCTCGCGGCGGAGCTGGCGAAGGACGGCCTCGAGGCCCAGGTCTTCGAGTTCGCGCCCGGCCGCGGGAGCCTCGTGGCGCGCCTTCGAGCGACGAAGCCCTCGGGCGAGAAGCCGCTGTGCCTGCTCTCGCACGTCGACGTGGTGCCCGCAGAAGACGCCGCGTGGCCCGCCGACGCGCAGCCGCTCTCCGGCGCGCTCAAGGACGGCTTCCTGTGGGGCCGCGGGGCGCTCGACATGAAGGGCATGGGGGTGCTCGAGCTGCAGGTCTTCCGCTGGCTGGCGCGCAACCAGGTGCCGCTCACGCGCGACGTGCTGCTGCTGGCCGTGGCTGACGAGGAGGTCGACGAAGGCGGCATGCGGCTCCTCACCGAGGAGAAGTGGGCACAGCTCGACTGCGGCCACGTCGTCAACGAGGGCGGCATCGGCATCAAGGGGCTGCTCGCGCCGGACCAGACGGTGTTCGCCATCTCCACCGGCGAGAAGGGCATCCTCTGGCTGCGCGTCATCGCCGAGGGCGAGGCGGGCCACGGCAGCACGCCCACCGACAACCGCGCGCCCATGCGGCTCATCGCGGCGCTCGAGAAGCTGAAGGCCCGCGAGGCGAAGCCGCGCATCCCGCCGGCGCTCTACGAGCTGCTCCGCCGCCAGGGCGTCAAGCAGGGCGGCTTCCAGGGCTTCGTGATGCAGCGCCCGGCGCTGGTGGACCTCTTCGTCACCGGCCGGCTGATGAAGAAGCCGCAGACGAAGGCGGGCATCACCGACACCTGCCAGGTGACGGGCTACGACGGCAAGGGCAGCGCGGCCAACGTCATCCCCTCGAGGGTGGAGGCCATCATGGACTGCCGGCTGCTCCCGGGCACGACGCCGAAGGCGCTGCAGGCCGAGCTCGAGGCCCTGGTGAAGGACCTCCCGGGCATCCGCCTGGAGGTCATCCACGCCTTCGAGGCCGCGGTGTCGGAAGAAGACGACGCCTTCTTCGACGCGCTCGCGCGGCACGCGGTGGCCGGCCGCGATGACGCCGTCGCCGGGCCCGTCATCTCGCCGGGCTACACCGACAGCATCCTCGCGCGGGGCAAGGGCGCGCGGGCCTACGGCTTCGTGCCCTTCGAGCTGACGCCCGAGGAGCTGGCCACCATGCACGGCCGCGACGAGCGCGTGAGCGTGGCGAACGTGCACCGCGGCCTCGAGGTGCTCTTCCGCGCGGTGGTGGACGTGGCCGCCGCCGAGTAGTCGTCGCGGGCCCCGGGCCGTGGCAGCATCGGCGGCCTCTGCTGCAGGAGGTGTCTCGTGCTCGTGTCTCTCGCGTTGAGCGTCGCGCTGTCGTCGTCGAGTGGTGGCTTGCTGGCCGGGCGGCTGCCTGTGGGCGTGCGGCTGCTCGACGCGCCGACGACGGCCTTCGGCGTGGTGCTGGGCGCCAGCGCCGAGCGGCAGCTCAACCTCGAGGCCATGAGCCACGGCGAGCTCGAGATGGAGCGCCTGCGGCTCATCGACAGCCAGCCCAGCGTGGTGCCGGGCATCGTGGTGGCGTCGGCGGGGCTGGTGGCCTTCATCGTCGGCTACGCAGTGCTCGAGATCACAGGCGGCACCGTCGGCACGCTGGCGGGGGCGCTGCTCCTCGTAGGAGGCCTCGCGGCCCTCGTCACCGGCGGCATCATGCTCCTGGTGGCCATCATCCGCGGAGCGTCCACCTCGGCGCGCATCCGCCGCGTGGAGCAGCGCATCAACACGCTCCTGCAGCAGCCGAGCGGCGTGCCCCTCGAGGGCGACGCCCCGCCCCCTCCGCCGCCTCCGCCCGGGGTGCTGCGCGAGCTGCCGCAGCCCCCGCAGGTGCTGCTGGCGACCTTCTGACCAAAGGGCGCGACCGGTGAATGCGCCCTGAAACCGGGCTAGACGCCGCTCATGCGCATCGTCTGCATCGGCGGCGGCCCCGCGGGCCTGTACTTCTCGCTGCTCCTCAAGAAGCACGCGCCGCACGTCACCATCGACGTGTACGAGAAGAACCAGCCCGACGACGCCTTCGGCTGGGGCGTGGTGTTCTCGGAGGAGACGCTGGGCAACTTCCGCGACGCGGACCCCGAGAGCTACGCGGCCATCGAGGCGCGCTTCGC
>CAYUZK010000290.1:0-5684 GCA_964449625.1 uncultured Archangium sp. | reverse complement strand
AGGCCCGGGGCCCCGCGCCCGTCCTCGCTCGAGGCGAGCGAGAGCTGCAGCGCCAGGGCGAGCCAGCTCACCGGGCGGCCAGCTTCTCGGCGAGCACGGCGCGCAGCTGCTTCGGCGCGAAGCCCAGGGCCGCCGCCCGCGCCCGCGCAGCCTCGGCGGCCGCCGCGTCGCCCCGGGTGGCGTGCAGCACCGCGAGGTTGGCGTGCGGCACCGCGTAGCCGGGGTCGAGCTCGAGGGCCTTCGCGAGGTGCCGCGCGGCGTCGTCGAGGCGCCCTTCGTCGAGGCGCACCGCGCCCAGGGTCCCTCGCGCCACGGCGAGGGGGTTGGCGCTGTAGAGGCCCACCGCGAGGCCGGCGACGGCGCGCTTCCAGGGCGCCGCGGTGAGGGCCACCTCGAAGGCGGCGAGCTCGGCGGCGGCGTGCTCGAAGCGCTGCTCGGCGTGCGCCCGGCGGGCCCGCACCAGCGGCTGCACGAGCCACAGCGCGAGACCCAGCACCGGCGCGAGGAGGCCCAGCAGCACCCAGGGGAGCGGCTCCGGCAGGCGCGGGCCGGCGACGAAGGCCAGCACCGCCACCGCGACGACGACGAGGCGGACTCGCGCGGGCCGGGTCATCACGTCACAGGGGGATGTTGCCGTGCTTGCGGGGCAGGTTCTCCTGCCGCTTGTCCTTGAGCATCTCGAGCGCGCGGATGACCTTGAGGCGCGTGGCCTCGGGGCGGATGACCTCGTCGATGTAGCCGAGCTCGGCGGCCTTGAAGGGGTTGGCGAACTTCTCGCGGTAGTCGGCGACGAGGCGGTCCTTCTCGGCCTTCTGGTCCGCCGCGCCCTCGATTTCCTTGCGGAAGATGATGTTCACCGCGCCGTCGGGGCCCATCACGGCGATCTCTGCCGTGGGGTACGCGTAGTTGACGTCAGCGCGGATGTGCTTGCTGGCCATCACGTCGTAGGCGCCGCCGTAGGCCTTGCGCGTGATGATGGTCACCTTGGGCACCGTGGCCTCGGCGTACGCGTAGAGCAGCTTGGCGCCGTGCTTGATGATGCCGCCCCACTCCTGGGTGGTGCCGGGGAGGAAGCCGGGCACGTCGACGAAGGTGACGAGGGGAATGTTGAAGCAGTCGCAGAAGCGCACGAAGCGCGCGGCCTTCACCGAGGCGTCGATGTCGAGGCAGCCGGCGAGCACCGCGGGGTTGTTGCCCACGATGCCCACGGCGCGGCCGTTGTAGCGCGCGAAGCCGATGACGATGTTCTTCGCGTAGTGCTCCTGCACCTCGAAGAAGTGCTTGTGGTCCACCGTGGCCTTGATGACCTCGCGGATGTCGTAGGGCTTGTTGGGGTTGGTCGGCACCAGCGTCGCGAGCGCGGCTTCGGCGCGGTCCACCGGGTCGTCGGTGGGGCCGGCCGGCGGGTCCTCGGTGTTGTTCGACGGCAGGTACGAGAGGAGCTCCCGCGTGATGAGGATGGCGGCCTGCTCGTTGTCGGCGGCGAAGTGCGCGACGCCCGACTTCTGGTTGTGCGCCGTGGCGCCGCCGAGGGCCTCCTTCGTCACCTCCTCGTGCGTCACCGTCTTGATGACGTCGGGGCCGGTGATGAACATGTACGACGAGGCCCGGGTCATCAGGATGAAGTCGGTGATGGCCGGCGAGTACACCGCGCCGCCCGCGCACGGCCCGAGGATGAGCGAGAGCTGCGGCACCACGCCCGAGGCCATGGTGTTGCGCAGGAAGATGTCCGCGTAGCCGGCGAGCGACTCCACGCCTTCCTGGATGCGCGCGCCGCCCGAGTCGTTGAGGCCGATGATGGGCGCGCCCACGCGGGTCGCCAGGTCCATCACCTTGCAGATCTTCTGCGCGTAGGCGCCCGAGAGGCTGCCGCCGAAGACGGTGAAGTCCTGGGCGAAGACGAAGACCTGGCGGCCCTCGATGGTGCCGTAGCCGGTCACCACGCCGTCGCCGGGGATCTTCTTGTCGGCCATGCCGAAGTCGGTGGCCCGGTGGGTGACGAACTTGTCGAGCTCCTGGAAGCTGCCCGGGTCGAGCAGCAGGTCGAGGCGCTCGCGGGCCGTCAGCTTGCCGTCCTTGTGCTGCTTGGCGACGCGGTCGGCGCCGCCGCCGAGCTCCGCCTGGGCCTCCAGGTGCTTGAGGCGGGCGCGCAGGGGGTCGTTGTCGAGGAGCTCGTTCATGGCGCCGCGGTGCGTAGCATGAGCGCCGGGGCCTCAGAAGTGGCAGGTCGCGTGACGGCGCTTCTCAAACCGCCGCGACTTTGGGGTAGGGGGGCCGCCATGACGACCACGCTGCTCGACGACATCGAGGTGACCCGCGACGGGTCCACCCTCCTCCTCCGCTTCGCCCGGCCGGCCCGGAAGAACGCGCTGACCATCGCCATGTACGAGCGCCTGAACGCGCTCCTCGCCGAGGCCGCGGCCGACGACGGCGTGCGCGCCGTGGTGTTCGGCAGCACCAGCGAGACCTTCACCGCGGGCAACGACCTGGGCGACTTCATGCAGAGCCCGCCGACGGGCGAAGACTCGCCGGTGTTCCGCTTCCTCACGGCGCTGGCCACCTTCGAGAAGCCGCTCCTCGCCGCGGTGGACGGCAAGGGCGTGGGCATCGGCCTCACGATGCTCCTGCACTGCGACCTGGTGTACGCGACGGAGCGCACCTCGCTCGTCGCGCCCTTCGTCAACCTGGGGCTCGTGCCCGAGGCGGCCTCGTCGCTGCTCCTGCCGCGGCTCGTGGGCCACGTGCGCGCCTCGGAGCTGCTGCTGCTGGGCGAGCCCGTCGACGGCAAGCAGGCGCTGGCCCTGGGGCTGGTCAACGCCCTCGTGGCGCCCGAGGAGGTGCTGCCGCGCACGCTGGAGGTCGCCCGGCGGCTCGCCGAGAAGGCGCCCACGGCGGTCAAGCTGTCCAAGGCGCTGCTCAAGGACAACGCCGCGGTGCTCGCGCGCATGAAGGCCGAGGGCGCGCTCTTCGTGCAGCAGCTCGCCTCACCGGAGGTGGCCGAGGCCATCGGCGCCTTCTTCGAGAAGCGCAAGCCGGACTTCTCGCGGCGCTGAACGGCGCGCTCGGGTCAGCCCGCGGTCGCCCGGGCCTGCGCAGCCTCGGCGCGGAGCTCCCGCTCGAGCCAGAAGGCGCCGAAGGGCACCAGCGACGAGCCGAAGGCCCGGGCGACCTTCGGCGTGCCCCAGTTGGCCTCGAGGGCCGCGCGGGCCAGGGTGACGACGAAGAGCACGAAGAGGGCGCCGTGCACCCGCCCCAACACCTGCACGCCCAGGGGCCAGCCGGCGCCGTACTTGAGCGGCATGGCCACGAAGAGCAGCAGGAGCCAGGACACGCCCTCGGTCAGGCTGACGATGCGGAAGAGCTTCACGCGGCTCCTCTTGCCGACGTCGCGGGCTGAAGGCCACTCCACCGGCGAGGCCACGCCACGGCCCTCACGGGCTCCCGGCGTCGGGGGTGAGCTTCGTGGCGTCGAGCACCCACGTGAGCTGCCCCAGGTGCCGCCCGCCGCTGGCCGAGTCGAGCCACCCCGCCACCTTCTCGCTCGCGAGGAGCAGCGGCCCCAGCTCGGTGCTCGCCGCCACCAGGCCTGCGAGCTCCGGCGCCTGCACCGCCTCGAGCAGCGGCACCTGCGACAGGGCCCGCGCCACCAGCTTCGGGTCCACCAGCCACTCCACGCCGTGGGCCTGCTTGCCCGCCGCGCCGGCGAGCGCTGCGACGGCCCGGTCGCGCACCTCGGCGTCGTTGGCCACCACCAGCACGGCCCCGTGGAGCGAGAGCGAGAGCGCGCCCTCGCGGAATGAGACGGCGCCCCGGTCGAGGCGCTCGAGCAGCGCGGCCGCCGGCGCCGGGTCGGTCAGCTCGAGGAGCAGCGCGTGCTTGAGGGCGAAGGAGCGCGCCTCCTTCGTGCGCAGCCCCGTCGTCACCCGCGCGTGGCTCACGAGCGCCGCGACGTTGCCGGTCAGCAGCGGCCCCAGCTCCCGCGCCAACGGCAGGAGCGCCGCCGAGCCGGGGAGCTGCCGGGCGACCTGCTCCACCAGCGCCGGGAGCTGCGCCTTCGCGAAGCGGCCGCGCACCACCGCCAGGCCTGGCGCCGAGAAGGCACCGAAGGGCGAGGCCCCCGGGCCCGCGAGCTGCGCCAACCGCAGCCCCTTGCCGCGCCCGTCGAGCGTGGCGGTGAGCCCCTTGGTCGAGAGCGCGAGGGCGCCGTGTTGCGTGCCGGAGGACGTCATCAGCACCACCGCGCCCGGCAGCGCCGCGCCCAGGGCCACCGCGCCGTCCTTCGAGGGCCGCGTGAGCGCCTCCCCCAGCATCGCGAGCTGCGGCTCCACCGAGCGGCCGTGGCCCGTCATCGCGCACGACGTCTTGCCCTGGACGGCGTAGGCCATCAGCACCCGGCCGAGCGGATCCCTCGCCAGCGAGACGGTGACGCCGCCCACCGCCTTCGTAGAGACCTCGCCCACGCGCAGCAGCTTCGCGTCGCAGGCCGCCCGGTAGGCCGCCACGTCGGCGAGCGCCACGCACGTCACCTCCGCGCCGCCGAAGGCCGCGCGCGTCAGCTCGCCGGCCGGGTCGAGGCCCGCGCGCACCAGCGACTCACGCTCGAGCAGGTCCACCGTGAGCAGCGGGTGCGCCTGGCCGCGCCAGGCCTCGGGCCGCAGGAGCAGCGAGCGCGTGCCCGCCGCGGCGAAGAAGGGCTGCACCTGGGCCACCGCCTCGAGCTTCGGCACCCACGAGACGGTGTCGGCGCCGGCGGGGGCGCGCGGCGCGCCCAGCAGCGAGAGGGCGACGAGGGAGAGCCACATCTGGCCAGCACAGCAGGTCGCTGACACGCGCGGGGCCGATTTTTCGGCCTCCCACGCACTTTGCCCTTCGCGTATACAGGGCCCTTCGCCGCAAACACCGCAAGGAGTCACGCATGGCGTTCAAGGCATCGAAGCTGGGCAAGGGGACGTTCGAGGTGCACGGCCTCGAGGCCTTCATCGAGAAGAAGGTCGCTGAGCTCCGCCGCGCGCTCGGGTTGGACCACGGCAAGCCCGCCGCGAAGAAGTCGGCGAAGAAGCCCTCGCGCAAGCCCGCCGCGAAGAAGGCCGCGGGGGTCAGCGACCCGCTCGCCCGCCTGCTGACCGAGGCCGCCGCGCACCCCAGGCGCGCCGCGCTCGTCAAGGCCGGCAAGCAGAAGGACCAGCTCCTGCGCTCGCTCATTCCCCTCTACGTGACGAAGGGCGGCTACGAGATCTCCTCGGGCACCATGTCGAAGTTCTGGGCGAAGCACGGCGTCACCTACGCCGCCCCGAACGCCGCCAAGGCCCTGCGCGAGCACGTCGGCTACGCGCGCCGGACCAGCAAGGGGCTGCAGATCACCCCCAACGGCCTCAAGTACGTCGACCAGGCGCTCGCCGGCCGTACGGCCGCCTGAGGCGGCGGCCCCCTCCGGGCGATTGACCGTCAGCGCACGGAACGGCTAGGGAACCCTCACACCCGTGAGGTTTTCCATGATCCGCGTCTTCGCCGTCGCCGCCCTGACCTTTGCCCTCTCCACCTGCGGCACGCCGGCCACCTCTCCCACCGGCGGCGGCGGAGGCTCGTCCACGGGCGGCGGTGACGCCACCGGCGGTGGCGGCGCCGAGACCGACGGCGGCACCGGCGGGGGCGGCGGCGCGGCGACGGGCGGCGGCGCGGCGACA
>CAYUZK010000289.1:0-5727 GCA_964449625.1 uncultured Archangium sp. | reverse complement strand
GGCCCTTCCTGCCCGAGACGCGCATCGCCGGCATCCGCATGCACAAGCTGGCCGCGACGCTGGGGGTGCTCAGCCCCGAGGCCATGCACCACGTGCTGTCGTCGCACTGGCTGCCCGACGACAGCGTGCTGCGCGGCGAGGCCGGGCCCGCGGCCGATGGCGCGCCGCTCCTCCCCGGCGCCGACGTGGCGCACGAGTTCATGCTCCGCGACCTCGTCGGGTACCTGCCCGACGACATCCTCACCAAGGTCGACCGGGCGTCGATGGCCGTCAGCCTCGAGGCCCGCGAGCCGCTGCTCGACCACCGCCTCATCGAGCTCGCCTGGCGGCTGCCGCTGCGCCTCAAGGTGCGCGGCGCGACGGGCAAGTGGCTCCTGCGGCAGCTGCTCGCCCGCTACGTGCCGCCGGCCCTCGTCTCGGGCCCGAAGATGGGCTTCGGCATCCCCCTGGGTGACTGGCTCCGCGGCCCGCTGCGCGCCTGGGCCGAGTCGCTGCTCGACGAGGCGCGGCTCGAGCGCCAGGGCCTCTTCGACCCGCGCGTGGTGCGCGCCCGGTGGAGCGAGCACCTCGCCGGCCGGCGCCCCTGGGAGTTCCACCTGTGGGACGTGCTCATGTTCCAGGCGTGGACCGAGGCGAATCGGTTGACCTAGAAGCGAAGCCCCCGTGCGCGTCCACTTCTTCACAGATGGTCCCGAGAGCCCGGGGAGCCGCTTTCGTTGCCTGCAGCTCTTCCCGCACCTCGAGGCGCGCGGCATCCACTGCGAGGCGCGCTTCGCCTACGACTCCCGGTACAACGACCTCTTCGAGCGCCGCTGGGCGCCGGCGTACAAGCTGGCCGGACGCCTCAAGCGCGTCGCGCACCTGCTCACCGACGACGACGCCGACGTGCTCTTCCTCCACAAGACCGCGCTGGCGGTGACCGGCCTGCCCGAGTGGCTGCGGTCCTTCCGGCGCACCCCGCTCGTCTTCGACTTCGACGACGCCATCTACCTGGGCCCCGGCGGCGTGGTCGACCGCCAGCGCCGCCGCACCTTCGAGCAGGTGGTGGCGGTGGCCGACCACCTCATCGCCGGCAACCACCACCTCGCCCGCGTCGCCGGGCGCCCCGAGGTGACCACCGTCATCCCCTCGGTGGTGGACACGGACCACTACGTGCCAGCGCCGCCACGAGGGCCGTCGGAGGAGCTCGTCATCGGCTGGATGGGGACGGCCTCGAACTTCCCCTCGCTCCGCCTCGCGCTGCCGTCGCTCGTGCGCGCCGTCGAGGGGCTGCCGCGCGCGCGCCTGCGCATCGTGAGCAACGGCGAGCTGCCGGAGTACGTCGGCCACCCGCGGGTGGAGCAGTGGCGGTGGAACGAGGCCGGGGAGCTGCGCGCGCTGCAGAGCTTCGACGTCGGGCTGATGCCGCTCGACGACTCCGAGCTCACGCGCGGCAAGTGCGGCTTCAAGATGATCCAGTACATGGCCGTGGGCGTGCCGGTGCTCTCGAGCGCCGTCGGGGCCAACGTGGACATCTTCGAGGGCAGCCGGGCGGGGCTCCTCGTGCGCCCGGGCGATGACTGGGGCGCGCGGCTCCTCGAGCTCGTTGACTCCCGGGAGCGCTTTCGCGAGCTGGGCCTCGCCGGCCGGGCGCACGCGGTGGCGAACTACTCGGTGCGCGCCGTCATCGACCGCTACGTGGACATCTTCGCGCGCCTGTCGAACAGGCGGAGCGGCTGAGTCAGGCGCCCTTCTTCTCGGTCTCGCCGTAATACCGGTAGGCGTACCCGTAGTAGTAGTCGCCGTACTTGCTGCGATCGAGGTCGACGTCGTTGAGCACCGCGCCGTAGATGGGCGCCTTGACGTCGCGGAGCGCGCGCACGGTGCGCTGGGCCACGTCACGGTTCGTCTTGCCGGCCTTGAGCACCATCACCACGCCGTCGACCTGCGTCGCCAGCACCACGGCGTCGGCCACGGCGCCCACTGGCGGGCTGTCGAGCAGCACGCGGTCGAACTTGTCGCCCAGCCTGCCCAGCAGCTCGGCGAAGGCCTGGGTGTGGAGCAGCTCGGCAGGGTTCGGCGGAATGGGGCCGCACGGCATGATGAAGAGCCCAGGCACCTCGGTCGACTTGATGGCGTCGTCCAGCTTGCCCTCGCCGACGACGAGCGACGAGACGCCCACCTCGTTCGACACGCCGAAGGCCTTGTGCAGGCGCGGGCGCCGCATGTCGGTGTCCACGATGAGCACCCGGTTGCCGCTCTGCGCCATGGCGATGCCGAGGTTGATGGTCGTGGTCGACTTACCCTCTTGCGGGCCGCTCGAGGTGACGAGCATGCGCTTGAAGGGCTTGTCGGGCGACATGAAGAGCACGTTGGTGCGGATGGCGCGCAGGCACTCCGAGATCATCGACTTGGGTTCTCGGTGGATGTGCAGGTCTGCCGTACCCGTCGCCGGCGTGGGGATGGTCGGCACGAAGCCCAGGAAGGTGAGGCCGAGGCGCTCCTCGATGTCGGCCTGGCTGGAGACTGACGAGTCGAGGAACTCGAGCAGCAGCGCCAGGCCCAGGCCCAGCACCAGCCCGCCGATGATGCCCATGAGCACGCCCTGCGGCACGTTCGGGCGAATGGGCGCGAGCTGCGGCCGCGCGGCGTCGAGCACGCGCACGTTCGAGGTGCGCAGCAGGCCCGAGAGCTCGATGTCCTTGAGGCGCTTGTAGACGGAGTCGTACTGCCGCTTCGCGTTCTCGGAGTCCTGCTTGTACTTGTCGAGCTCGACCTTCTTCTTCTCGAGCTCGAAGACCTCGGCCTTGGTGGTCTCGAACATCACCGCGAGCATGCGCTCCTTCTCGGTGGCCTCCTTGAGCTCGGCCTCGGTGCTGATGACGATGTTCGACAGCTCGCGGGCGAAGTCCTTCTCGGCGGCGTCGAGCTTCTCGCGGGCCTCCATGAGCTTGGGGTGGTCGTCGAGGTAGCGCGACTGGAGGTCCGTCACCTCGTTGCGGAGGGTAAAGGCGCGGTCCTTGAGCTTGCCGAGGCTCTGGTTCTCGCGCGCCGCGGGGAGCGCCTCGGCCCAGAGCCGGTCCTGGGCGCCCTGGTTGGCCTGCACGCTGCGGATGGCGACGGCGCGGGCCTTGAGGCCGGCGATCTTGAGCTGCACCTCGGTGAGCGCCTTGCTCGTCTCGCCGAGCTTCTGCGACACCATGCTCGCGCGGTCGTCGAGCGCGAGGATGTCGGCCTGCTTGCGGTAGGCGTAGAGCGCCAGCTCGCTCGAGCGGGCCGAGTCAGAGAGGCTGTCGCGCCGCTCGTCGAGCCACTTCGAGGCGTTCTCGGTGAGCTTGAGCTTCTGCGCCATCACCTCGTCGGAGTAGGCCTGCGCCACCTCGTTCGAGAGCAGCGCGGCGCGGTTGGGCTCGCTGTCTTCGATCTTGATGAGCGAGACGCGCGAATCCTTGACGGGCTCGACCTTGATCTTCGCCTGCAGGCGCGCCACGGCGTCGAGCTTCGCCATGATCTCGGCCCGGCGCTTCTCGTCCTGGATCTTCGTCACGCCGAGGAACTCGGCGTCACCGGCGAGGCCCAGCTTCTCGACCACCCGCTGCGAGACGGCCCGACTGGTGATGATCTTATACTGGGTCTCGAGGTACTCCTTGTTCGCCCAGTAGTAGGAGCCGGTGTCGTTGTTGACGTCCTGGATCTGGTTGTCGAGGAACCGGGGCTCCTTCGCGTCGATGATGAGGCTGATCTGCGCCGAGTACACGCGCGGCTGCCGGGTCGTGTACAGGGTCGCCCCACCCACCACGGCCGCGAACACGAGCAGGATCAGCCACTTCCGCCGGAGGATGACCCGCAGGTAGAACTTGGGGTCCACCCCACCGGTGGTCAGCACGTCGCCGCTTGCCATGGTCCCCGACACGTCGCCGTGAGTACCACCTCGGCGTCGATCAGTTCAATTCCCCAACCTACCGGAACTCCTGGCCGGTCGCCCTACTGGAGCTGCCCCATCGAGGCCTCGAGCCGATCGACCCAGGCGTCGCGCGCCTTCGCGCCTTCTGGCGAGTCGAGCAGCCGCCCACGCCGCACCGCGTCGAGCGCCGAGTGCAGGCTGCCCATGCGCTCGTAGACCTCGGCGAGCCGGTAGTGGAGGTCAGCGCGCGTGGGCTCGATATGCGAGGCCGTCTGGAGCGCGTCGAGGGCCCGCGGGAAGCGCTCCTCCTGCACCCAGAGCGAGGCCTCCCGCTGGAAGGTGGCGCTGCGGTGGGCCGACGTCTGGGCGAAGGGCCGCACGCGCTGCAGCACCTCGCGCGCCGCGGCCGGCCGCCCGAGGCTGCCGAGGAGATCCACCAGCATGAAGCCGACGCCGACGTTCGAGGGCTCGCGCGAGAGCAGCCGCTCGAGCTCGACGGCCGCCTCGTCCTGCCGCTGCAGCTTTCCCAGGGCCTGCGCGCGCGTCACCACCAGCTCCGCGCGCCGCTGCACCTCCACCGGGAGCCGGTCGAGGGCCTCCAGCGCGCGCTCTGGGTCGCCGAGCTCGGCCTCGTGCCGAACCCCCAGCAGCCCCGCCTCCTCTGCCACCTCGTCGCTCGGCGGGAGGTCTCGCGCGGCGGCGAGGAGCGCGGCGGCGTGCTCGTTGCGCTGCTTGCTCCGCAAGAGCCCGTAGGCCCGCTCGAGGTGACCGCGCGTGGGCAGCAGCACGCGGTCCCACGCGGCCTCCTTCGCGGCGATGGCGAGGCCCAGCTCGAGGGAGCTGCTCTCACCGCGCGCCCACGCCAGCTTGAGCTCCCCGAGCGCCTGCATCGGCCGCCCGAGCCGCAGCAGCGCCTGCGCCGCCGCGACGTGGCTGCGCGCGTCGAAGGGCCGCAGCGTCAGCACGCGGTTGATCCACGCCAGCGACTCGAGCGGGTCGGCCTTGCGCGCCGCGAGCTGCGCCACGTTCGCGTAGAGCACCCAGTCGGCCGGGTGCCGGTCGATGAGCCGCACCGCGAGCGCGCGCACCTGCGGGTAGCCCTGGCCCTCGGTGATGGCGGCGCCCAGCTTTCGCTCGGCCGCGAGGTGCCCCGGCGTGCCGTACGCAAGGGCGACGACGGCCACCGCGAGGGGCACCGCGCCCAGCACCAGCCCCCGGCGCTTCACCGCGAGGCGATCCCCTCCCTCCTCCAGCGCGCACAAGAGCCCCAGCACGATGGCCGCCGCAGCCGCGACGGCGTTGAGCTCGAGCGCGAAGTCGAACACGTCGTGGATGACGAGGCCCACGAGGGCAATGAAGGCGCTGCGCTCGAGGGCGCTGCGGGCGACCTGGCGCCAGAGCCGCCAGCCCAGCCAGAGCGCGAAGCAGCACAGGCCCCCGGCGACCGGCGCCCCGACGTCGGCCAGCCACTGCAGGGCGATCATCTCGGGGTGCGTGAAGGTGACGGTGAACTCCGTGGTCTGCGCCGGCGCCAGCGCGAGCTCGAAGGCGCCCAGGCCCGTGCCCAGCGCCCAGAAGGGCGCCAGCCCCTTCGCGAACATGGGCCACAGCTCGATCTTGGTCGCCTTGAACTTCTCGAGCGTCGAGAGCGACTCGGCGCGCTCGACGAGCTGCTCGAAGGTGAGGAGCCCGGCCACCAGCACCGTGCCGCCGATGAGCACCCACGGCATCACGCTCTTGAGCCCGCCGCCGCGCCGCGCCAGCACGCTCGCGCCGACGAGGCCCCAGGTCGCGACGAAGGAGGCGATGCCGCCCCGCGAAAAGGAGAAGAACACGCCCACGCC
>CAYUZK010000288.1:1728-5730 GCA_964449625.1 uncultured Archangium sp. | reverse complement strand
TCGGCATCTTCACCAAGCTCCAGTACGACCTCGAGTACTTCTCGGGCGTGCTCAAGGCCAAGGCCGAGGGGCGACGCGACTCCCGCCTCTCCAACGCCGACTGGGACCGCGAGGTGCGGCGGGCCACCAACAACGTGCCGGTGCTCAAGCGCCTCATGGCCGAGCGCCCCGACTACGACGCGAAGGGCAAGCTCCTGACGCTGCCGCCGCGCGACGACGTGCACAAGGTCTACGCGAACCTCATCGCGCTCCTCAACATGCTGTCGGCCTACGACCGCGGCGACTTCACCCGCGTGCTGCAGATGGGCGAGCGCGTGACGGTGAGCGCCAACACCGACCTGGGCCTCGTGCGCAGCGACGACGCCAAGTACTACCTGAACCTCTACCGCGAGTACTTCTGGTTCATGGCCGCGGCCCACTACCGCCTCGGCAACGATCGCGAGGCCATCGCCTGGCTCACGCGCATCGACTCCGATGCCAACGTGGCCGAGCTCAAGAAGGAGCTGGCGAAGATCGACACCCGCTCCGCCGCCGATCGGCTCTCGAAGCTCTACGAGAAGCCCGTGGCCATCCTCCCGCCGCTCGAGCAGGCGCCGGGCGCCGACACCGCGTGGCTGGGCGCCGGCTTCGCCGAGGTCTTCACGACCGACCTCCAGCGGTACACCAGCCTCACCATCATGGAGCGCGCCAACGTGGACAAGGTGGTGCGAGAGGTGCAGCTGAGCCAGGCCGGCGTCACCGACCCGAAGAACGCCATGAAGCTCGCCGGCCTGCTCGCCGCGGGCTCGATGATCCGCGGCACCTACCAGGCGTCGGGCGACACCGTCAGCCTCGCCCTCGAGCTCGTCGACGGCGACACCGGCGCCGTGCTGGGCCGCGCCTCGGGCACCGCGCCGAAGGCCAGCCTCTTCGCCGGCGCGCGTGAGGTGCTGCTCTCGCTCCTGCGCGACGTGGGGTGGATGAGCGCCGACGTGGCCGGCGAGCTCCGCGCGGCCCGCGCGCCCACCGCCGACACCATCAGGGCGCTGCTCGAGGCGCGGCTGCTGCTCGCCAGCAAGTCCGAGCAGGCGAAGAAGCTCTACGAGCAGGCCATGAAGGACTCACCCGAGTACGCCCGCGCCTTCGAGGACGTGAAGGACCAGTTCCAGGGCGTCAACCCGCTCGTGGCGGTGATGAGCTTCGTCAACGTCACCGGTCGCGAGGAGGACCAGTGGATGGCCTACGGCGGCGCCGAGGGGCTGACCACCGACCTGCCCACCATCGGCTTCACGCTGGTCGAGCGCACGCAGTTGGCGAAGGTGCTCAAGGAGCAGCTGTTCGGCCAGGTCGTCGACGAGCAGAACGCCGGCGCCATGGCGCAGAAGCTCGGCGCCGACTTCGTGGTGCTCGGCAGCGTGATGAACGCCGGCCGCGAGGTGCGCGTCGACAGCCGCTTCGTCGACGTCGGCACCGGCGTGGTGGTGCAGAGCTTCTCGTCGACCGGGCCGGTGGACGAGTTCCCCCAGGTGATGGCGAAGCTGGTGGCCGACATCGCCCGGCGCTTCAACGTCAAGCTCACCGACGAGCAGCTCAAGCAGCTCTCGGGCAACCGCCTCTCGAAGGCGGAGTTCGAGCGCATGGCCCGCGAGAAGCTCCTGGCCGACCGCCTGGTGAAGGAGAAGGTGCGCGAAGAGGCGCAGCAGGAGGCGCGCGCGCAGAGCCGCGCCCCCGCGCTCCTCGCCGGCGCCGGGGTGCTCGTCGGCGCCGGCGTCGCCACCGCGGGCCTGCTCATGGGCTCCCGGGCCGCCGGCGACGTCGCCTACATCGAGGGGCTCCAGCAGTTCGCCGCCCGCCCGGAGGACGTCGCCAACCTCGACGCGGCGCGCACCCAGGCCCAGGGGAGCCAGACCGCCTGGACCGCCGTCGGGCTGGGGGGCCTCGCGCTCGGCGTCGGCTCCGCCGCCGTCCTCGCCTGGAAGCTGCTGACCGACGAGCCCCCGCCGGCCAGCAAGTCGGTCGACGTCGTCTCCTTCACCCCCACCTTCACCGCCACGCCCGCCCAGGTCGGCGTCGGCCTGGGCGGGGCCTTCTGATGCTCGCGCCCGCCACCGGAGTCCGCCCCATGCTGCTCGCCCGCCTCCCGCTGCTCAGCCTCGTCGTCGCCTCCCTCGCCCTCGCGCAGGCCGCGCCCGCAGAACAGACCGTGGAGGTCGAGGGCGAGGCGGCCATCGTGGGCGGCAACGCGCTGGGCGCGAAGGACAAGGCCATCGAGGTGGCGCTGCGCCGCGCGGTGGAGCAGGTCTGCGGGGCGCTCGTGAGCGCCACCACGCTCGTCGAGAAGTCGCAGCTCGTCGAGGACCGCATCTACACCCAGGCGAGGGGCTACGTGTCGAAGTACGAGCTGCTCCCCGGCGGCGGCGAGAGCAAGGGTGTCTACACCGTCAAGGTGAAGGCCACCGTCGGCACCGGCAAGCTGTCCGACGACCTCGGCGCCATCGGCCTCACCCTCGCGCGCAAGGGCCTGCCCCGCGTGGCGGTGCTCATCGTCGAGCAGCGCATCGACGACTCCGTGCCCGTGGCGTGGTGGACCGAGGCGGGGCGCAAGGCCGGCCACGCCACCGTCAGCCAGCGCATCACCGAGAGCACGCTCCTCGAGGGCTGGCTCAAGGCCGGCTTCACCTTCGTCGACCCGGAGACCGTCGCGTCGGGCGCGCGCGTGGCGGGGGTGCTCGACGGGCAGCTGGGCGAGTCGGCGGCGCGGCAGCTGGGCGACAAGCTCTCGGAGGCCGACGTCATCATCGTGGGCAACGCCCTGGCGAAGAAGGCCGGCGACTTGAAGGACCTCGTGGGCGACAGCCACGGGGCGAAGGACCTCAAGGGCATCAGCTGCACCGGCACCGTCACCCTGCGCGTGCTCAACGCCGACAACGCCGCCGAGGTGCTCGCCGCCGGCGAAGAGTCGAAGACGGTGAGCCAGCTCGACGGCCTCACCTGCGGCCGCGCTGCCCTGGTGGAGGCGACGAAGAGCCTGTCGGCCCGCCTCCAGAAGGACGTCATCGCGAAGTGGAACAGCCAGCTCGCCAACGGCACCCGGGTGCGGGTGACCTTCACGGGGGTGGACTCCGTCGGCACCTTCACCAAGCTCAAGGGCGCCCTCGCCCAGCAGGTGCGCGGCGCCTCCGTGACGGGCAGCCCGCGCTTCGCCGCCGGCAAGGCCGACTTCGACGTGCTCCTCAAGGGCGCCGTCGAGGAGGCCGCCGAGCAGCTCGAGGCGTGGAAGGTGGCCGGAAAGAAGATCAAGGTCACCTCGATGACCGCCAACACCATCGCCGCGGAGATTGCCCGATGAAGACGACGACGATGACGACGCGCGCGCTGCTCACGGGCCTGGGCCTGCTCCTCGCCTCGGGCTGCCTCATCACCCGCCCGGAGGTGCCCAAGCCGGAGTGCGAGGTGGACTCCGAGTGCACGGGCGGGAAGATCTGCGGCCCCGGAGGCCGCTGCACCTCGGCCTGCAAGGCCGACTCCGACTGCCCCGCGCCGCGTGCCTGCGTCGACAACCTCTGCGCGCTGCCCTCGGGCGCCTGCAATCGTACCGAGGACTGCGCGGCCGGCCAGGTGTGCGGCGTCGGGAGCCGCTGCCTCGCCAGCTGCGCCGCGCCCGCCGAGTGCGCGTCGGGCGAGGTCTGCCTGGCTGGCGCCTGCACCTCGCTCGCGGCCGTCTCGTGCCGCAGCACCGCCGACTGCGGCAGCCCGCGCACCTGCCAGGACCTGGTCTGCACGCTCCCCACCGGGAGCTGCGAGCGCGACGGCGACTGCGCGACGACCGAGGTGTGCGGGCTGGGCAACCGCTGCCTCCCGCGGTGCACCACGGCCACCGACTGCGGCGCCAACGAGGCCTGCGTCGCGGGCGCGTGCACCTCGGTGTCCGCCGGCGCCTGCCGCTTCACCTCCGAGTGCCCGCAGGACCAGGCCTGCGTGCAGGGGCGCTGCTCCGACGCGTGCCTCGCCGACCGCGACTGC
>CAYUZK010000288.1:0-1628 GCA_964449625.1 uncultured Archangium sp. | reverse complement strand
GGCCCCAACCGCGTCACCGGCACCACCGCGGCCGACGGGAGCTACCGCTTCCGCGGTCTCGTGCCCGGGCTCTACACCGTGAGCGCCTCCGCGAGCGCCACCGTCGAGGGCCGCGTCAGCCTCGAGGTGGGCGCGCCCCCCGGCGCCGACACCGCCGTCCCGGCGCTCACCCTCACCCCCGCGGGCAGCCTCTCGGGCACCGTCACCATGGCCGGCCGCACCTCGCACGAGGGCATCCAGGTGGCGCTCCTGGGCACGGGCCGCGGCACCGTCACCGCGCCCGACGGCACCTTCCTCTTCACCGGGCTGCCCATCGGCACGTACGATCTGCTCGCGGCGAACCCGGGCTACCAGGCCGCGCAGGCCACCGGGCTCGTCGTCACCTACGCCACCACCACCGCCGCGCCGGCCATCGCGCTGCAGCCCGCGCCGGTGGGCTCCACCTTCGCCTTCAGCTCCATTCCCCCCACGACGACGCGCGTGAACCGGCCCCTGGGCTATCAGGCGGTGGCCGGCGGCGGCGGCGTCAGCGCCGTGACCTACGGCGTGGTGAACGGCCCCACGGGCCTGAGCATCAACGCCAACACCGGCCAGGTCTCGTGGACGCCGACGGTCGCCACCACGGCCTACGTGGCGCTCTCCGCGACGGGCGGCGGGGCCACCGTCTACCAGCTCTTCTACGTCACGGTGACGCGCGCGCTGAGCACCGTCTTCTCGAGCGGCGACGACGTCGAGCGGCTCCACGTGACCGACGCGGGCGTGTGGCTCTCGAGCTGGGAGGCCCTCACCTTCGTCGCCAACGACGGCGGCGTGACGCGCGTCGACCCGCGCGACGCTGGCGCCGGCCCGGTGACGGCCTTCGAGCACCTCAACGGGCGCACGGTGACCGACTACCGCTGGCCTGGCGGCACCCTCACCGCCGTGCGCGGGCCCGTGGGCACCCTGGGCGGCACCTGGCAGGGCGGGGTGGTCGGCGGCGTCGCGGGCGTGGACGTGCGCACCATGCAGGGCATCACGCTCCTGGGCGGCACCTCGGGCACCGCGACGGCGCCCACCGGCGACACGGTGGCCAGCGTCAGCTACCCCACGGGCGCCATCACCTCGCTCGACGACGGGCGCTCGACCATGACGGCGCTCCGCGCGAACACCGGCCTCGTCAGCAGCGTGTCGTCGACCGGCTTCGAAGACGCCCAGGCCACGTGGACGGCGGGCCAGTTCACCAGCCCCACGCGCTGCGTGCGCAACGCGGCTGGCCAGGGCAACTTCACCATCACCGCCAACACCGCGACGGGCTTCACCCTCAACGGCGACCCGTCGGGGGTCTTCGCGGTGGGCGAGCGCTACTTCGTCACCATCTGCAACACCCTCAACACGACCTACACGGTGGTGGACGACTCGCGCACCGCCACGCCGGCGGCCTCCGGGCGCACCATCGACGTGTACCTGCCGAACCTGCACGTGGGCGTCTTCAACCTGACCGCCACGACCGCGCCGCCGTCGTCCACGCTCACCTTCGACGCGCCCATCGCCCAGTACCAGGCGCTCCTCGGGGCGGCCGCGAGCGGCTTCTACGCCCTGGGCTTCACCTCCGGCGCTGGGCTCAACGTGGTGGTGGGCGACAGCTCGGC
>CAYUZK010000287.1:0-5762 GCA_964449625.1 uncultured Archangium sp. | reverse complement strand
CGTGCGGCACGGGCTCACCCCCGCGCGGCCGCCGCACTGGGGCGGCTACCTCCTGCGCCCGGAGACGGTGGAGTTCTGGCAGGGGCGCCCCTCGCGCCTGCACGACCGGCTGCGGTACGCGAAGGCCGAGGGCGACGCCTGGCGGCTCGAGCGCCTGGCCCCGTAGGTTCGCCGCTGGTGCTCGGTGGCTGGCGTGGGTGAGACTGTGCGGATGCTCTTTCGGCGCGCGGTCCTCGCAGCGGCAGTGGTCGTGTTGGGTGTGGGCTGTGGCGGGGAGATCGGCGAGGTCGACGGCGGCGCTGGGGGTGGGGGCGCGGCGGCGGGCGGTGGCGACGGTGGCGGCGCGGCGACTGGTGGCGGCGCGGCGACTGGTGGCGGAGCGGCTGGCGGTGGCGGCACGGCGACCGGCGGCGGTGGCGGCACGGCGACGGGTGGCGGTGGCGGCACGGCGACCGGTGGCGGCGGTGGCGCGGCGACGGGCGGTGGCGGCGGCACGACGCCCACAGGCTATGGCGTTCCGGTAAACGGCTACCCGACGTGGCGCGAGCGGGCGATCCTCGCGCTGACCAACGCGGTGCGGCTCTCGCCGACGGAGTACAAGCAGTCCACCGTGTACGCCTCGCGGACACCGACGCTCAACGTGGCGAACGTGCTGAGCGCGACGTACCCGGCGCGGGGGCCCATCCTCCACCACCACGATCTCGGCCGGGCGGCGCGCTTCCACGCCGAGGACATGGCGACGAAGAACTACTTCAGCCACACCTCGCAGGACGGCTCGAGCTTCAGCGTGCGGGTGCGTCGGTACTACACGGCGTCCTCCACCATCGGCGAGAACATCGCCGCCGGGAACCTGGACCCCATCGCCACCATGCACCAGTGGCTGTGCGACGTGAGCGGCGGCGTGTGCTGCCCCGACGGGAACAGCTGCGACGGGCACCGGCGGGGCATCATGAACGGCAGCTTCCGGGCGCTGGGCGTGGGCTACGGCTACTCGGCGAGCGCGCAGTACCGGCACTACTGGGTGCAGGACTTCGGCGGGTCGGCGGGGTTGACGCCGCCGGCGCTGGTGGACGGGGCGCACATCCTCCGGGGCACGGCGATCACGCGCTTCATCGCGAACTACGCCGCGGCGACGCCGGCGAGCGCGGTGACGCTGATGCTCGACGGCGTGGCGACGCCGATGGCGCAAGACCTGGGCACGGCCTCGAGCGGCACCTGGTTCGTCGAGGTGGCGCGGGGCACGGGCTGTCGCGCGTACCACTTCACGGCGACCGACTCGGGCGGCGGCACCTTCCGCTACCCCGAGGTGGGGCAGCTCCAGACGGGCGGCGAGGGGACCTGTACGCAGGAATACAGCCCCTGAGGCGAGGATCAGTTGTGGAAGGCGCCGGGGGCTGACGCTAGAAGCCCCGGCCAATATGGCGAAGCCTCTCAACATCGAAGAGCTCCTCAAGGCAGGGTCGAAGCAGTGGAACCAGCTCCGCAGGGACGGCAAGGTTCCGCTCGACCACACCGGGGCCACGTTCCCGCAGCTGTTCTCGGCCAACGCTGACCTCTCGGGCCTCACGCTCGTGGGCTCGGAGTGGGAGAAGTGTGACCTCTCGAAGGTCAGCTTCAAGGACGCGGACCTCTCGAACGCCTACTTCCACGGCGGCCGCCTGCAGGACTGCGACTTCCGCGGCGCGAACCTCTCGGGCATCACCTTCGAGCGGCTCAAGCTGCTGCGCTGTGACTTCACGGGCGCCCAGGGGCTCGAGGAGATGGAGTTCGACGACGTGGACATGGACCGGGTGACGGGGCTCGACGGCGAAGACGCGCCGCCGCCTCCGCCTCCGCCGGCGGTGGGCGTGACGAGCTTCACGCGGGAGCAGCGCGCGCAGGTGATGGGTGGCGCGCCGCAGGCCTCTGAGAACGATCTGCCGCCGTTCCGCCCCAGCGACGCCGCGGGCACCCTGCTCTTCCGCGGGCTCAAGCACGTGGCCAACCCGCCGCCGTGGGTGCTCGACGTGCCCGGGCTGCGGCCGCTCCTGCCGGTGCGCATGCCGCCGGGCTCGAGCCTCGAGGCGCTCTACCGCGAGGCCGTCAAGACGCGGCTCGAGGGGCGCCGGCCGGTGCCCGACATGCAGGCCGTGGCGAAGGCGAAGGGCGTCATCGCGGAGGGCGGCGGCGACTCGGCCGTGGCCGTGATGTACCTGCGCGAGGTGGGCGAGGAGATCGTGCCCTCCGAGGCGGCCATCGACGGGCTCACCACTGACCTGCGCGAGGCGGCCGAGGTGGAGGACCCGACGGCCGACGTCGACCCGCGCGTGACGGGCGCGCTGTCGGAGCTCAAGGCCACCGGCGGGGCGCTCGAGGTGCTCGGCGAGCTGCGCGTGCGGCTGGCGGCGGTGCAGCTCTTCACCGCGCTCATGGAGGCGGGGTTCATGCCCGACAACAACTGGGAGGAGGCGGTGGACTCCCAGGAGGCGTCGCAGGACCTGGCGCACATGGCCGGTGGCGGCAACCGCGAGCAGCTCGTGGAGGCCTTCAACGCCTTCGCCGAGCTGCCGGATGACGTGCGGCTGCGCCGGCTGGCGTACCTGGCCGAGGCGGTCGCGCACATCGAGGCGATGGCGCCGGCCGCCCCGCCCGCGGCGCCGGTCGCGCCCGCCGCGGAGTGACGTCGGCTCCGGGCTGACGCAGCAGGTGACGCCCGCGTGCCCTCGAGGTCCGCGGGCGTCGTCGTGTCAGGAGGCGGACAGCGCGGCGATGGTGTCGTCTATGAAGCGCTCGAGGCTGGCGAGGTCGCTCTCGAGCGAGGCGTGCAGACGGACGACTGAACGGTGCCAGGCTGCGCATCGGGGCTCATGCCAACACGATCCCGGTGGCCCGCACGCTGGCCGCGAAGGACGTCGGCAGGTCCTCAACGCGGAGGAGGTCAACCTGCACCCCGAGGCGCCGACTGAGCTCATCCCACAGACGGCCCTCGAGTTCGGAGCTGGCCCCCTCCACCACGACGTCGACGTCCGAAGCCTCACCCCAGACACCAGTCGCGAGCGAGCCGATCAGCCACACGCGAGAGACGCTGCCGGCACTGACGCGCTCGCTGGCCCAGCGCTGAACTTCGGCTCGAAGGTTCTCCGCTTTCGCCCGGAACTCCGCGTTGCGAACACGGGCGCGCCGCTTCATCGTCTCAGCGAGCTCCTGGGGCGTAACGGTCACGAGTCGACGGTACGCAGGCCACCCGCCCAGGTCAACAGAGCGGCTCGCCCCCTCAGGGAGCGCGGAGGACGCTCGCGACGAAGGTGCCGGCGTCGGGGTGCTTGCGGAAGGCGAGCGTGCGCAGCTCGACGTGCGAGAGGAACGAGAGCAGCCGCCGGCGCACCTCGGCGCGGGGGAGCGCGACCTCTGCGACCTCGAAGCACTGGGCCATGGCGAGCTGCACGGCGTCGAGGGGGCTCAGCGGCTTGAGCTCCTCGTGGTCGGCCTTCTCGAGCGCGAAGAAGGCGCGCGCGGGCACCATGAGCGGCGCGCCGACGTTGTCGAAGTCGGAGCGGAACGGCGTGCCGGCCACGCGGCCGTCGGGGAAGAGGCAGACCACCTCGTCGGAGAGCAGCGTGAGGCCGGCGGCGGTGCCGAGGCGGCTCAGGGTGGACTTGCCGTCGCCGCTCTTGCCGGCTGCGACGATGGCGCGCGTGCCGTCAGTGAGTCCGCTCGCGTGGATGAGGACCCCGCCCAGGCGGGTGACGACGATGTACCAGGCGAGCCGCAGCACGAGCTCGGCACGGAACGGGCCGTCTTCGAAGGCGACGTGGAGGGTGTCGCCGTCGAGGCGATAGCTGCAGACCCCGAGCGGCGCATCAATGCGGGTGCCATCCGAAAGCTGAGCGTACCTCTCAACGCTAAGCGCCGCGGCCCTCGTCTCGTCGGTGCGCAGGAAGCGGCGCCAATGCACTCGCTCAGTGGAACTCGAGCATATCGACTCCTCACATTTGACGAGTTCATCCGCGGACCAGAGTCCAATCCAGGCGCGCATCAGATGATCTGCCTCGTGAACGTAGGGGTTGTGGCGAGCCCCAAACTCGTGCTTGGCGAGCCACGAGAACATCCTGTCGCCAAATTGTCCTAACGGTCAGCAGAAATCTCCGCACAACAACGGGTCATCAGTGCAGAAACTGTCCGGGCAAGCAGGACAAGGCTCAAACCCCGGAGAGCACGCCAAGAGCCGAATAGGGGTGTTCGCAGGATCTAAAGCTCCCGAACGAACTCTTGGCGGGGCATAGGTCCGCCTCTTCGCTGGGACGTTGTTCGCCGACTGTGAATGAGCGTTCATTTGTAGATCACCACTCGTCCGAGAACCTGGTCTCCAAGGAGCACGTCTTCACCATTTGTACCGTCCACGTCCCCCGACCCAACCGAACGGCCGAGGCTGCTTCCTGATGGGCCCACAAAGAGACTCAGGTTGAAGTTTGGAATGACCACACTGGAGTCGAATCCGGAGGGGTTACGGTACAGCACCCATGATCGGTTGGCGGTTCCTAGACCCTCTCCAATGATCAGGTCTCGCTGTCCATCCCCATTCACGTCTGCGGTCGTTACGCCAGTGCCGAAACTGCCAGAGCCAGTAATCGTCAGCGCAGCGGCCCCCCCGGCTACACCAGACCCATCCAAATCAGCGTAGATGCGAACAGTGCTTGTTGACGGATGACCCAGTACGAGATCGTGCCTCGTAGCATTCAGAACGTCGTAGCCTCCTGACGCACTGGCCCCGAATCCATTGGTGCCGGATGCGGTTGTGGTGGTCTGTGTGAGAACCTGAAGAGCATCATTAAACGGAAAGACAACTCCTGCATCAAATTGCCCAGCGGAAGCGACCGATGCGCCGGAGAAGAGCGCATACCGGTTGATCGTGGTCCTGCTCAGAGGAACACCGAAGTCGCCCCTGCCATCGCCAGAGAAGTCGCCGAGATTGGCGTTCCCGAGTCGGAACAGACCAAAACCGTTGCCGTTGGTCGAATCCAACAAAGGCATCGGGCCATCAATGACCCAAGTTGCCGCACTTACCGGCACAAAGACATTCATCGTAGTCGGATCAGTGCCGGTACTTGCGGTCAACCAAGCAGAGCGGCTTCGACCACGAAAGATGTAGATTCGGCCTTGGTTAGCATTGAATCCACTTGAGCCAACGGCGACCTCGCTGATTCCATCACCATCGATATCATTGATTATTTGTACCATCGATGCGAAGCGATTCGCTGAGACCTCTCCTCGGATTTCGATTTGGCTACCAGTATCGATTTGTGTTCCAGACGACCCGAAGAACAGGAAGACCCTTCCCACATTCGAGTTCCACCCACTCTGTGCGATCGCAAGGTCTCGAACCGTCTCGGAAGCGACGTTCCCAAAATCACCCGCGGCAGAGATGTCGCTACCAAAGAGGCCAGCCTGGCCATCTCTCGGCTGGAGTTCTTGGCACCCAGGAGCGACGCAAGTGGCTTGGTCAGCAATCGACGCGCCGCCCCAGTAGATGAAGACCGAACCCACATTCGTCGAACGGTTCGGCGCGCCGACGATGATGTCGTGAACGGTATCTCCGTTCAGCGACATCCCACTCAACACGGTCTGACCAAAGTTCGCTGATAAGGGGCCTGTGAGAGTGACGGAGGTCCATCCGTTCGACAGCCCAGTCGGCGCCGTGAACGCGGAGTAGTTCCCCACCTCGTCCCGGGCCCGCACCCCGATGTAGTACGTGTTCAGCGGCGGCAGCGTCAGCGGCTTCGTGA
>CAYUZK010000286.1:0-5879 GCA_964449625.1 uncultured Archangium sp. | reverse complement strand
CCCGCGGCTGGCGCATTCACGAGGGGTTGGCCCGGGCACTGCTTCTGCATCGTGGCGGAGCATGACCACCACCAGCCCCCGACCGCGGTTCCTGCGCCCGCTGCTCGTCAGCGGCTGCCTGACGCTCTTCGCCTGCGGCATGCCGGGGAGCACGCCCGCGAGCACCGGGCTCGACAGCTCCACCGGGCTGCTCTCGGTGAAGCTCGTCGACGCGCCGGCGGAGAACCTGGCCAACCTCTTCGTGACCTTGCGCGACGTCGTCGCGGTGCTGCCCGACGGGGGCCGCGTCACCATCGCCAACGGGCCCGTCACCGTCGATCTCCTCGAGCTCCAGCACGGCGCCTTCCTCTCGCTCGGCATGGCGCCGGTGCCCGTGGGGCGGGTCGAGCAGCTTCGCCTGATGGTCGACCCCGCCGGGCCCAACGAGGTCGTCTTCCTCGACGGCGGCACGGCGCCCCTACGGACCCCCAGCGGCGTCGAGTCGGGCCTCAAGCTGAACGGCCCCTTCGAGGTCGAGGCCTGCCAGACGACGACCATCACCATCGACTTCGACGGCCTCCGGTCCGTGCACGTGACGATGGCCGGCAACAGCGGCCTGTACCTCCTGCGCCCGGTCATCTTCGTGAAGGACGTCGAGCGGTCCGGCCTGCCGTGCCCCATCAGCGGCGGCGGGCCCCCCTGATCCACCGCCGCGGCGTGTCACACCCCTGTGATTTCGCCTCACTGCGTCACGGCGTGGCGTGATTCATGACATGCACGTGACGGAATCTGTGGCAGATCCGCGGCCCGTGCCTTCCGCTCCTGCTTCACGCGACCTGATCCCCGTTGGCGCCTGGCGACCGGGGCCCGTGCCCCCCGTCTACGAGGGCGCTGATCTTGCGGCGGCCCTGGCGCGCGTCCGCGAGCCGCTCCACGTCGTCAAGGACCCCGCCCGCGCGCGCTTCGGCCTCGTCACCGGCGGCGCACCCGTGGCGGCGGCGCAGGCGGGCGACCTCGCGCTCATGGCGTCGCTCCCCGCGCTGTACCCGGAGTGGCTGGGCGACCGCTCCTTCTGCGAGGTGCACGGCGTGCGCTTTCCGCTCATCGCCGGCGAGATGGCCAACGGCATCGCCACCACGCGCATGGTCATCGCCATGGCCCGCGCGGGCATGCTGGGCTTCTTCGGCGCCGGCGGCCTGTCCTTCCCCCGCGTCGAGGAGGCCCTCACGGAGCTCGTCGCCACGCTCGGCGACGCCGCGCCCTGGGGCGTCAACCTCATCCACTCGCCCAACGAGCCGGAGCTCGAGAACCGCGTCGCGGACCTCCTCATCGCGCGCAACGTGCCCATCGTCTCGGCCTCGGCCTTCATGGGCCTCACACCGGCCGTCGTGCGCTGCGCCGCCGCGGGCCTCTCGCTCGACGCCCAGGGCACGGTGGTGCGCCGGCGCCACGTCTTCGCCAAGGTCTCGCGCGTGGAGGTCGCCCAGCGCTTCATGTCGCCGGCGCCCGCGGAGCTCCTGCAGGGACTGGTGGCGAAGGGGCTCCTCGCGCCGCTCGAGGCCGAGCTCGCCGCGCGCGTGCCCGTGGCCGAGGACCTCACCGTGGAGGCCGACAGCGGCGGCCACACCGACAACCAGTCGATGGTGGCGCTGCTGCCCGCGATGCTGGCCCTGCGCGACGAGCTCGTGGCGAAGTTCAAGTACGCGCGGCCCGTGCGCGTCGGCGCCGCCGGGGGCCTGGGCACGCCGGGCTCGGTGGCCGCGGCCTTCTCGCTCGGCGCGGCCTTCGTCGTCACCGGCTCCGTCAACCAGGCGGCGGTGGAGTCGGGCCTCTCGGAGGCGGGCAAGGCGATGCTCGCCCAGGCCGACATCGCCGACGTGGTGATGGCGCCGGCGGCTGACATGTTCGAGCTCGGCGTCAAGGTGCAGGTGCTCAGGCGCGGCACGATGTTCGCGGTGCGCGCCACCAAGCTCTACGAGGCCTACCGCGACCACCCGTCGCTCGAGGCCATCCCCGCCGAGCTCCGCGCGCGCCTCGAGAAGGACGTGCTGCACGCCACCTTCGACGACGTGTGGGCCGAGACGAAGGCCTTCTGGAGCAAGCGCGATCCGCACGAGGCGGCGCGCGCCGAGGCCGACCCCAAGCACCGCATGGCCCTCGTCTTCCGCTGGTACCTGGGCAAGGCCAGCAAGTGGGCCATCGACGGCGAGCCCTCGCGGCGCACCGACTTCCAGGTGTGGTGCGGCCCGGCCATGGGCGCCTTCAACCGCTGGGTGAAGGGCTCCTTCCTCGCCGAGCCTTCGCAGCGCACCACGGTGCAGATCTCCTTGAACCTCCTCGAGGGCGCGGCGGTGTTGACGCGCGCCGCCCACCTGCGCGCCGTCGGCGTGCCGGTGCCCGAGTCCGCCTTCCAGTTCCGCCCGCGGCCGTTGTCCTGACGGGCCGCCACACACCTTCATCGTCACAGGGGTCCACACCATGTCCGGCATCAATCGTTCGCAGCAGCCCATCGCAGTCGTCGGCGTCAGCGCGCTCTTCCCGGGCTCCACCGACGCGCGGGGCTTCTGGCACGACATCCTCGCGGGGAAGGACCTCATCACCGACGTGCCCGAGACCCACTGGCTGGTGGGCGACTACTACGACGCCAACCCGAAGGCGCTCGACAAGACCTACGCCAAGCGCGGCGGCTTCCTCTCGCCGGTGGACTTCGACGCCATGGAGTTCGGCATTCCGCCCTCCATCGTGCCGGCCACCGACTCGGCGCAGCTGCTCGCGCTCATCGTCGCGCAGAAGGTGCTCGACGACGCCGCGCAGGGGCAGTTCTCGAAGGTAGACCGCGAGCGCATCAGCGTGCTGCTGGGCGTGACGTCGGCGCAGAAGCTGCTGGGCGACATGGTGGCCCGGCTGCAGAAGCCGGTGTGGCTCAAGGGCCTGCGCGACAGTGGCGTGCCCGAGGCCGAGGCCCAGGCCATCTGCGAGAAGATCGCCTCGAACTACGTCGGCTGGCAGGAGTCCTCCTTCCCCGGCCTGCTCGGCAACGTGGTGGCCGGCCGCATCGCCAACCGCTTCGACCTGCGCGGCACCAACGCCGTCACCGACGCGGCCTGCGCGAGCTCGCTGGCGGCCGTGTCGATGGGCATCAACGAGCTGCAGCTCGGCCAGTCGGACCTGGTCATCACCGGCGGCGTCGACGCGATGAACGACATCTTCATGTACATGTGCTTCAGCAAGACGCCGGCGCTCTCGCCCACGGGCGACTGCCGGCCCTTCTCCGACAGCGCCGACGGCACGCTGCTGGGCGAGGGCATCGCCATGCTGGCCCTCAAGCGCCTGGAGGACGCGAACCGCGACGGCGACCGGGTGTACGCCGTCATCCGCGGGCTGGGCTCCGCCTCCGACGGCCGCGCCAACAGCGTCTACGCGCCGCTGCCCGAGGGCCAGGCCCGCTCGCTGCGCCGCGCCTACGAGGTCGCCGGCTACGGCCCCGAGACGGTGGAGCTCGTCGAGGCCCACGGCACCGGCACCAAGGCCGGTGACGCCGCGGAGTTCGCCGGCCTCACGCTGGCCTTCAATGAGTCGAAGCGCGCCGACGCGCAGTGGTGCGCCCTGGGCACGGTCAAGTCGCAGATCGGCCACACCAAGGCGGCGGCCGGCGCGGCGGGCCTCTTCAAGGCGGTGATGGCGCTCCACCACAAGGTGCTGCCGCCCACCATCAAGGTCGAGCGGCCGAACCCGAAGCTGGAGATTGAGCAGACGCCGTTCTACCTGAACACCCAGCGCCGCCCGTGGATCCGCGACGCGAAGCACCCGCGCCGCGCGTCGGTGTCGAGCTTCGGCTTCGGCGGCAGCAACTTCCACGTCACGCTCGAGGAGTACGTGCCGACGGGCAAGGGCCAGCAGGCCTGGCGCCTGCGCACCGCGCCCACGGAGCTCGTGCTGCTCGGCGCCGCGACCCCCGCGGAGCTCGTGGCGCAGGCGAAGGCGCTGGCGGCCTCTCCGAAGGAGTTTGCCCACCTCGCGCGTGAGTCGCAGCTTTCCTTCAAGCCCTCAGCGGCGGCGCGGCTGGCCGTGGTGGCGAGCGACGCGGCGGAGCTCTCGGCCCGCCTGACCCAGGCCGTGGCCTCCATCGAGAAGGCGCCGACGACGGCGTTCTCCACGCCCACCGGCACGCACTACGCCACCGGCGCGGCGGACCCCGGCCAGGTGGCCTTCCTCTTCCCCGGTCAGGGCAGCCAGTACGTGGGCATGGGCGCCGAGCTGGCCATGGCCTTCGACGCCGCGCGCGCCGCGTGGGACCGGGCCGCGAACCACCTCTTCGCGGGCGAGGCGCTGCACGACGTCGTCTTCCCCAAGCCCGGCTTCAGCGACGCCGCGCGTGACGCGCAGCAGAAGAAGCTGACCGGCACTGAGTGGGCGCAGCTCGCGCTCGGCGTGCAGAGCCAGGCGCTGTTGGGCGTGCTGGCGCAGGCCGGCGTGAAGGCCGCGTGCGTCGGCGGCCACAGCTTTGGCGAGGTGGCGGCGCTCCACGCGGCCGGAGCCCTCGACGCCGAGGCGCTGGTGCAGGTGGCCCGCCGACGCGGCGAGCTCATGCGCGACGCGGCCGGCACGGTGAGCGGCGCCATGACGGCCGTGGCCAAGCCCATCGAGGCGGTGCGCGAGGTCGTCGCGGCCAGCGGCGCCGAGGTGGTGGTGGCCAACCACAACGCGCCCACCCAGGTCGTACTGTCGGGCTCGACGGCAGCCATCGAGAAGGTCGAGGCCGCGCTCGCGGCGAAGGGCATGACGGCCAAGCGCCTGCCGGTGTCCACCGCGTTCCACAGCCCGCTCGTGGCGGGCTCGAGCAAGCCCTTCGGTGAGTTCCTCGCGGGCGTGAAGGTCAGCGCGCCGTCGGTGGCGGTGTTCGGCAACGCCGACGCGAAGCCCTACCCGGTGGAGGCCGCGGCCATTCGCGAGCGCCTCGCCGCGCAGCTCGCGCAGCCGGTGCGCTTCGTGGAGCAGATCGAGGCGATGTACGCGCGCGGCGTGCGCACCTTCGTCGAGGTGGGCGCCGGCAGCGTGCTGAGCGAGCTGGTGGGCCGCATCCTCGAGGGGCGCGAGCACCGCGCGGTGAGCCTCGACCGCAAGGGCAAGCACGGCGTCACCACGCTGCAGGAGGGCCTCGGCCGCCTCGCGCTGGCCGGCGTCGCGGTAGACTTTGCGCCGCTGTGGGCCGACTACGCCCCGCCGCCCGAGAAGCCCGCGAAGAAGCCGGGCATGGCCATCCCGATGTCTGGCGCGAACGTGGGCCGGCCGTATCCGCCCAGGGGTGGCGCGGCGGCGCTCCCGAAGCCGAACCCGGAGCGCAAGCCGGTGGTGGTGGAGGTGGCCGTGCACGCGCCCGCGGCGCCGATGGCTCCAGCGTTGGCGAGCGGTCCTTCGGCGGCCCCGGCCGTGGCGCCCGAGGCGGCGCAGGCGTGGGTGCAGGCCTTCCAGGAGGCGCAGCGGCAGACCGCTGACGCCCACGCGGCGTACCAGCGCTCCATGGCCGAGAGCCACGTGGCGTTCCTGCGCACGGCGGAGTCGTCGTTCGCTGGCCTCGGCGCGCTGCTCGGCTCGGCGCCGGCTCCTTCGCTCGTCGCCGCCGCGGCTGTTCCGCAGCTCCCGGTGGCGCCCGCGTTCGTGGCGGCGCCCGCGCCGGTCGCGCCCCCACCTGCACCGGTCGTGGTGAGCGCGCCCGCGCCGGCCGCCGTGTCCGCGGCGCCCTCGGTGGACCTCGAGGCGCTGATGCTGACCATCGTGGCCGAGAAGACCGGCTACCCGAAGGAGATGCTCGGGGCGCACATGGAGCTGGAGGCCGACCTCGGCGTCGACTCCATCAAGCGCGTGGAGATCCTCTCGGCGATGCGCGAGCGCGCGCCGGG
>CAYUZK010000285.1:0-5913 GCA_964449625.1 uncultured Archangium sp. | reverse complement strand
CGGCGGCGCGCGGCGCCACGGCTGGCCGGGCCACGGCGGCGGCCACCACCGCGGCCCCGAGGAGGGCGTGGACCCCGACCGACGCCAGGAGCGCCCAGCGCCACGCGCCCATCACGGCGCCTCCCAGCGGGGCACGAAGACGCGCTCGGCGTCGACGGCGGCGTGCATCGCGATGCCGTAGAGCGCCGAGAGCCGCTCGGCGGTGAGGACCTCGGCCACGGGCCCGGCGGCGCTCACCGCGCCGTCCTGCAGCAGGAGCACGTGCGTCGCGACGTGGCTCGCGAGGTTGACGTCATGGAGCACCGCCAGCACGCCCAGCCCGTCGCGCACCCGCCGCCGCACCGCCCGCAGCGTCTCGACCTGGTGCCGCACGTCGAGGAAGGCCGTCGGCTCGTCGAGCACCAGCAGCCCCGGCGCCTGGAGCAGCGCGCGGGCGAGCCACACGCGCCGGCGCTCGCCGCCGGACACCTCGGCCAGGGAGCGGTCGGCGAGATCTCCCACGTCCAGCTCCGCCAGCACCTCGCGGGCGCGGACCGCGTCGCTCGCCGAGGGGAGCCCCCACGCCGGGAGGTGCGGCGCGTGGCCCATGAGCGCCACCTCGAGGCCGGTGAAGGCGGTGTCGTCGTCCGTCACCTGGGGCACCCAGGCCGCGTGCCGCGCCACCTCGCGCGGCGGCGTGCCCGGCAGCGGCAGCCCGCACACCCGCGCGACGCCCGAGGTCGGCGCGAGGAGCCCCATAGCCACCCGCACCAGCGTCGACTTGCCCGCGCCGTTGGGCCCCAGCACCACCCAGGCCTCGCCGGGCTGCACGGTGAGCGACAGGCCCCGCAGCACCGGCCTCGCGCCATAGCCGGCGGTGACGTGCTGGAGCTCGAGGAGCGGGGCCACGACACCCCCTTAGCCAGAGGCAGGCCCCGCCGTCACGAGGGGCCTCACTCCTGGCGGCCCAGCGCGGCCTTCACCTGCACGTGGAGCGCTTCAACCTTCGCCACGAAGGCCGCGTCGTCGCCCTTCGCCTCCACCTGGCTGCGGAGGGCGTTGAGCTGCAGCGTGAACTTCCGCTGCACCGCTTCATCGGAGAGCCGCTCGTAGTCGTCCTGCAGGGCCTTGAAGGCCCGCGCCCCCGTCGAGCCACCGCTGGGCGCGGGCGCCGCCCTGGGCACACTGCCCTTCTTCTTCGGCTCGACCTTCGCCGGCGGCGTCACCTCGAGCGGCGCGGGCACCTCGGGCGGCGTCGCCACCGGCGCGGGCACTTCCGGCGGCGGCGGTGCAGGCACCTGGGCTGGAGCCTCTTCCTCGGGCACCTCGTCGGGGATGGCGGGCGCGCGGCTCGCGTAGACGTCGGCGGCGATGAAGGCCGCCACCGCGAGCACCGCAAAGAGCGGCAGCACCACCCAGACCCAGCGGCCCTTCGCCGGCGGACGAGGCGCGGCCGCGGGGGCCGGCGCGGCGGCCACGGGCTTGAGCTCGAGCGTGTCGGTGCGCTGAGGCCTGGGCGGCGGCGGCGCCGGCGGTGCCACCTTCGGCACCGCGCGCTCCCCGGTCTTCTCGGCCTTCGGGCGCTTGGGCTTCTTCGATGTGGCGCGCCCGCGCGGCGCAGTGGGCTCCTCCTCGAGCCTGGGCTGCGCGCTCTTCGACGGCCGCTGGGCCGGCAGCTCCTGCTCCGTGCGCACCGGCTCCGAGGGCAGCCCGTCCACCACGATGCTGGGGAGCGGCTCTGGCTCGGCGATGGCCGGCGTCGCGGCCTCCGTCGCCTCCTGGTCGAAGGCCTTGGCGAGGACGCGCGCGCGGATGGGCGCGGCCGGGGGCGCCGCGGCGACGACGGCGGGCGCAGGCGGTGGCGGTGGCGGTGGCGGCGGCGCGGGCGAGGCGGCCGGCTTGAGGAGGATGGCCGGCATCGTCTCCTTCTCGTGCTCGACGCCGGGCACCTCCCGGCGGGCGGTCTGCGACGCCGCCCGCGGCGTGGGCTGGAAGGAGAGCGCCACGGGGTCGAGGGCGGCCAGCCGCGACGAGGGGGCCACCGCCTGGTCGAGGGTGATGGCGGGCATGGCCAGCGGCGTGGGCCGGGGCCCCGCGGTGGGCGGCAGGGTCTCTTCGGCCGGGGGCTCGGGCTCGGCGACGTCGAGGTCGCGCGCCTGGTCCTTCACCGAGGCGAGCATGCGGCGCTCGGCGTGGTACTCGACGCCGAAGGCCTCGCGCATGAAGCGGGTGGCCGTCTCGGGGCCCGCGAGCGGGTCGATGTCCTGGAGGATGGCCTGCAGGCGCCCGCGGAACTCTTCGGCCGTCTGGAAGCGCTGGGCCGGGTCGACCGCGAGGGCCTTGCTCACCGCGTCGGCGAGGGCCTGCGGGCACAGCGGCTCGACCTGGTTGAGCGGCGGGATGTTGGGCGAGCCGACGCGCCCCATGAGCTCGCCGGGGGGCACCTCTTCGAAGGGGTTCTTGCCGGTGACGAGCTCCCACAGGCACAGGCCGACGGCGTAGAGGTCGGTGCGGCGGTCGACCGGCTGGTGGCGCGCCTGCTCCGGCGCCATGTACATGAACTTGCCCAGCACGATGCTGGGGTTGGTCTTCGACTCCGAGAGGTCCGACTTGGCGAGGCCGAAGTCGATGACCTTCACCTCTCCCTCGTAGCTGATGAGCACGTTCTGCGGGCTCATGTCGCGGTGCACGAGGTTGAGCTCGCGGTCGTCGTCGCCGCGCTTGCGGTGCGCGTAGGCGAGGGCGTCGAGCACCCGCGTCATCACGTAGAGCACGAAGGACAGCGGCAGCGGCAGCTTCCGATCGCGCATGCGCGCGAGCACCCGCCGGAGGTCCTTGCCGTCGACGAACTCGATGGCGATGTACGGCGCGCCCTCGTGCACGCCCATGTCCAGCACCTGGGCGATGCTGCCGTGCGAGAGCTTCACGAGGATGCGGCCCTCGTCGACGAAGCGGGCGACGAAGCCCTCGTCTTGCGCGAGGTGCGGGAGGATCTTCTTGATGACGCACAGCTTGTCGAAGCCGTGGGCGCCGCTCAGGCGCGCGAGGAACACCTCCCCCATGCCGCCGCTGGAGACGGGCATGAGCAACGTGTAGCGACCGAACCGGGCGGGCTTGAACGGGCGCAGTCGCTGGCTTTGAGGCGCCTGGTTCATGGCTCGGATCGAGGGCGCGGATTCAACACCGAAAGGCCGGGCACCGCAGCAACCAAGCATTGTCGGCGCGAGAAGGCCGCGCGTTGCGCCGCACGGCTCAGCCCCAGCGGATCCGAAAGGTTGCGCCGCCGGGGGCGAGGTGGTCCACCATCACCACCTTGACATCGCGCGCGCCGGCGAGCTCGAGGCCGCGGGTGATGATGCCGAAGTACCAACCGGGCGAGGCGACCTCGTTGCACCACAGCTCGAAGTCACGCTCCCCCAGCGTGCGCAGCCGGGTCTCGGAGTAGTTGTTGGCGGTGCGGAACTGCCGGGAGAGGCGCTCGAGCGCGCGCCGGGGGCCCAGCACGCGCAGCATCGCCACCATGGCGCGGCCGATCATCGTGCGCGCGTAGCCGTCCATGAAGCGGCGGCCCACGGCCGCCACGGCGGCCTCGAGGCCCAGGGTCGGGTGGAGGTCCACCGCGAGGCGCTCGACGACGGCGACGAAGGTGTCCCTGGGGTAGGCCGGAAGGAAGGGCTGGGTGAAGTCCACCCCCAGGGCCCGCGCGGCCTCGAGCGTGGCCGGGGTCAGCGCTCCGCCCAGGGCCTGCCGGAGGCCCTCGAAGGTCTGGGAGAAGATGAGCTTTTCCGCCACGCGGCGCCCTGCATAACGCGAGGCGCGCGCGGGCGCGACGTCACATGAGGTCGTCGCAGGGCGTGCCCAGGCGCTGGCCGGAGTAGGGCCCCAGGTCGATGTAGACGAGGCGGGCCGTGTCCACCCGCCCGAGGTCCACCTCGGTGAGCAGGGTCGCCTTCGCGCCCTTCACCCACTTGCTCTCGGCCTTGCCGTCCTGGGTGATGAGGCGGAGGTTGCCGCTCTTGGTGGCGAAGATCATGCCCTCGCTGTCATCGACGATGTCCTTGAGGGGGAGCTGCTTCATGTTGCCGCGGGGCCCGGCGAAGACGCGGAAGTCGCGCCGGTCGTTCGCGTCGTACGTGCGGAAGCGGTCCACCAGGTAGTAGGTGCCGGTGTCGTCGCGCAGGAGCTTCTCGGGCTGCCGCGTCCACAGGCGCTCGGTGAAGGTGGCCGCGGCGAGCAGCTTCTTCGCCTCCTCCGGCGGCACCACGGTGAGCGCGGTGGTCTTCTTCGCGCAGGTCACCGAGTACCGCTTGCCAGAGTCCTGCATCTCGATGGACGCGTACTGCAGCGAGGTGCCGCGGGCGCGCGGGTCCCACAGGGAGACGTTCCACTGCTCGGTGCCACTCTTGCCGCCGCCCACCACGGGCACCTGCGCGAGCTTCTTGCCGTCGCCGTAGAAGACGTGCTCGCCGTAGGGCCGCTCGGCGTCGACGGCGATGTAGTGGCCCTGGCCGTCGGTGAGGAGCTGCAGCTTCTCGAGGAAGACGCCGGCGTCGAGGGTGGCGGGCGCCGGGGCGGCCTGGCCCAGGGCGACGGCGAAGAGCATGGCGTGCACGAACATGGCGAACCCCCGGAGAGCAGGCGTGGCGCGACGGCGTGTGACGTCGCGAGGAGGCCCCATGGTTCCCGAACTGGGGCCGGGTGAAAAGGATACAGTGCGCCGCGCATGACGGACGTCTCTTCGCTCGCGCCCGGCGCGGTCATCGCCGACACCTACGAGGTCGAGCGCAAGCTGGGCCAGGGCGGCATGGGCGAGGTCTGGCTCGCCCGGCACCGGCGCCTGGCGGGCAAGCAGGTCGCCATCAAGGTGCTGCACATCGACCGCGCGCTGCCGGCGGAGGCCCTGGCCCGCTTCAAGCGGGAGGCGGAGATCGCCGCGCGCCTCGAGCACCCGAACATCGTGCAGGTGAGCGACTTCAACACGCTCCCCACCGGCCAGCCCTTCCTGGTGATGGAGCTGCTCAAGGGCCAGAGCCTCGCCGCGCGGGCGCGGGGGCAGGCGCTGCCGCTGGAGCAGGTGCTGGGCATCATGCGCCAGGTGGGCGCGGCGCTGCAGGCGGCGCACCGGGCCGGCGTGGTGCACCGCGACCTGAAGCCCGAGAACATCTTCCTCGTGCCCACCGCGCTGGGCGACCAGGTGAAGGTGCTCGACTTCGGCATCTCCAAGCTGTCCCACTCGTCCACGGTGCAGACCACCGACTCGGTGCTCATCGGCACGCCGCTGTACATGTCGCCCGAGCAGGCGCTGGGGAACAACAAAGACGTCACGCCCCAGAGCGACCTCTTCTCGCTGGGCACCATCTGCTACGAGCTGCTCACCGGGCAGGCCCCCTTCCTCGCCGACAACGTCGCGAAGATCGTCTTCCGCATCGCCTACGAGAAGCACCCGCCGTTGGCCGCCGCCCGCGCCGACCTCCCGGCGTCGGTGGTGGCGGCCGTGGAGCACGCGCTCGAGAAGGATCGCGCCCAGCGCACGCCCTCCATCGAGGCCTTCGTCACGGAGCTCACCGGGCAGTCCCTGGCCGAGGTGCGGCCGGAGCACGACGAGTCGAGCGGCGTGTACACGCCGGGCATGGCGGTGACGCCCTCGATGATGTCGGGCCAGACCGTGTCGCGCGTCACCCCGGGGGCGCCCCGGCCCTCGAGCGCCGTCACTTCGCCACAGCTCCCGGGCGCGCGCACGGTGTCAGGCCGCGCCGTGATGCTGACGCTGGGCCTGGGCGCGCTGGTCATCGGCGCCGTGGTGGCGAAGCTGCGCACCGACAACTGGGCGGAGCGCGCGGCGTACCACGCGCGCATGCTCGACGCGGGCTACGCGATGCTGCCCGACGGCACCTACGTGATGGACGCCGGCGCCGCGCCGACCGACGCCGGCCC
>CAYUZK010000284.1:0-5991 GCA_964449625.1 uncultured Archangium sp. | reverse complement strand
CCTTAAGGCCCCTGCCGCGCCGCCGAGAACTCGAACCAGTACCGGCACACGCACGCGTCGGCCCGCGCCGAGTCGAAGTGCATCGCCATGGTGCCGGTGAAGGCCGCCGGGTCCACCGTGGAGCCGTCGACGTGGACGCTCACCGTATCGAGGGCGCACTCGCGCCCGCCGAGCGTCGCCGAGGTCTGCACGAGGGACCCGTCGAGGAAGAAGGACTCCACGCCATAGCGGTAGCTCCCGGTGAGGCGCAGGTCGGGCTGCTCGAGCGCCAGCGACACCTGGTGGCCCACGGTGCGCAGGCGCCCCGGCCCCACGGCCAGCGTGCCGGCCAGGGCGCAGTCGTCGCGCAGCACCGCGCCGGGGGTGAGGGCGTAGGCGCCGTCTTCCAGCGCGTGGTCGCGACACCCCGCGAGGGCCAGGACGGCGAGGAGGAGCCACGAGGTGCGCACGGCGGCGCACTGTACCCAATACGGTCCGAATTGCAGGCGCTCGACGCGGCGCGTAAGAGAGCCGTCACGCATGGCCGCCTACAAGAACCCGACCCCCACGGTGGACTGCCTCGTCGAGCTGCCCGGGGAGCGGCTGGTGCTCATCCGCCGGAAGAACGAGCCGGTGGGCTGGGCGTTGCCGGGCGGCTTCGTCGACGAGGGCGAGCCGCTGCACACCGCCTGCGTGCGCGAGGTGCGCGAAGAGACGGGCCTCGAGGTGGACCTGACCGAGCAGTTCTTCACCTACTCGGACCCCTCGCGAGATCCACGCAAGCACACCATCTCGACCGTCTACATCGGCTGGGCCGAGGGTGACCCCAAGGGCAGCGACGACGCCTCCGAGGCGAAGGCCTTCACCCTCGACGCGCTGCCGAAGAACCTCGTCTTCGACCACGGCACCATCGTGGCCGACTACCTCACCTACAAGCGCACCGGGAAGCGCCGGAAGATCTGAGCCGTCACGCCGTGGACACCCCCAACAGCCGCCGCAGCGTCGCCCTCGCCCAGCTCTCGCAGGGGCCCTTCGATGTCCTCGTGGTGGGCGGTGGCATCACCGGCGCCGGCATCGCCCGCGACGCGGCGCTCCGCGGCCTCAAGGTGGCGCTCGTCGAGAAGCTCGACTTCGGCGCCGGCACCTCGAGCAAGTCGAGCAAGCTCATTCACGGCGGGCTGCGCTACCTCGAGCAGGCCGAGCTCGCGCTGGTCTTCGAGTCGGTCAACGAGCGCAAGCGACTCATGAAGCTGGCGCGGCACCTCGTGCGGCCGCTCCCCTTCCTCGTCACCAACTACAAAGGCGATCGCCGCTGGCTGGCGACGCTCGCGCTCGGGCTGTGGATCTACGACGCCCTGTGCTTCTTCGGGAACTACAAGAACCACACCACCTTCGGCGCGAAGAAGACCCTCTCGCTGGAGCCGGCCCTCAAGCAGCCCGGGCTCAACGGCGGCATCCTCTACTACGACTGCGTGACCGACGACGCGCGGCTGACGCTGGAGTGCGCGCTCGACGCCCAGGCCCTGGGCGCCGTGGTGCTCAACCACGCGCGGGCCGGCAAGCTGCACAAGGACGGCGCCGGCCGCGTGACGGGCGTGGTGGTGATCGACGAAGAGACGGGCCAGGCCGTCGAGGTGCAGACGAAGGTGGTGATCAACGCCACCGGCCCCTGGAGCGACGAGGTGCGGGCGCTCGCCGGCGAGCCGCGCATCTTGAAGCCCACCAAGGGCGTGCACCTGGTGGTCGACGCGCAGCGGCTCCCCGTGCGCCACGCGCTGATGATGAGCAGCCCGCGCGACAAGCGGGTCGTCTTCTGCATTCCCTGGGGCCTGGGCCGCACCGTGGTGGGCACCACCGACACCTTCTTCGCCGGCTCGCCCGACAAGCTCGAGCCGACGAAGGACGACATCGAGTACCTGCTCGAGACGGCCAACGCGTACTTCCCCGGCGCGCAGCTCTCGCCCGACGACGTGCTCTCGACCTGGTCGGGGCTGCGGCCGCTGCTCGCCCCGGAGGACGAGAGCGCCGGCGCCTCGGCGGTCTCGCGCGAGCACATGATCTACGACTCGCCGGGCTTCGTGACGATCGCCGGTGGCAAGCTCACCACCTTCCGGCGCATGGCCGCGGAGGTGGTCGACCAGGCGCTGCTCCAGCTTCAGGTGACGACGAAGTCCACGACGGCCAACCGGCCGCTCCCCGGCGCGCAGGGCCTGACGGAGTCCGACGCGGCCCTCGACGCGCTGGTGGCGAGCCTCGACGGCGCCGGGCTCCCCGAGGGCGGCGCGCGTTACCTCGCCGGCGAGTACGGCGCCCGGGCGCCCGCGGTGCTCGCGCGCACCAAGGTCGACCCGTCGGCGCTCGAGCGCCTCGACCCCGAGCTGCCCTCCATCACCGCGCAGGTCGACGAGGCCGTGGAGCACGAGTTCGCGCGCACCCTCGACGACGTGCTCTCGCGCCGCATCCCCCTCGTGCTGCGCGCCCGCGACCAGGGCCTGGGCGTCGCCGAGAAGGTGGCCGCGCGCATGGCGGCCCGGCTGGGCTGGTCGGCGGAGCGCACCGCGCAGGAGCTCGACCGCTACCGCGCCGTCGTCGCCGGCACCCGCGCCTTCCGCGCCTGACCCTGGTGGTTCCTGGCGTGGACTTCGCCGGAGCACGAGCTCAGGACCGCCAGTTCCACATCAAGGCGACGAGCCCCAGGTAGAACGAGACGGGGGCGCTGAGGACGGCCCCGACGAAGAACCACACGAAGCGCCAGAGGGGGCGCACGCCGAGCGGGGGGCGCTTGAGCGCAGCGAAGAGCAAGACGGGCAGCCCCAGGGCGAGCGCCGCCACCACCGCGCCGAGCAGGGCGCCGTGCTCGCGCCGCCCACGCCCGGCCAGCTCGTTGCCCAGCACCGCGACCCCGAACACCAGGGGCAGGAACGCCGCGCCGACGCTGCCCCAGGCGATCACGAGGCTGGGTGGCTGCCGGAAGAACGCCAGCCCCCAGGGGCGCTCGCCGGGCCGCAGGGCACGCAGGCGCTCCACCGGCAAACCGAGCGCGACGGCGGACGGCGCCTCGGGCGTCGGCAGGTTCACGTTGCCGCACGCGGCGCACACGCGCCTGGGGTTGTCGAGCGCGAGCAGCACCGGCCGCTCGCACAGCCCACACGGCACCGTGCGGCCCCCGTCAGGCAGCCGCAGCGGATCGTAGGCGTCGCTCACCTCAGAGGCCGCAGCCGAACTCCGTCGTCGGCTTGTAGACCGAGCCGCGAGGCGGCACGCACACGGCCGTCTCGATGCAGGAGGTGCGCTGCCCCGTCACGCCGTCACGGCAGAAGGAGTTGACGGCGCGGCCGTTCACCATGCCGTTGGGACACTGGGCCACGCCGCTCTTCGCGTCGCAGCGGCACGACTTGGCGAGGCCACCGTCCTGAAGGCGCAGCTCCGGGTCGGGCTCGCAGAAGCCCGCGTCGCTGGCCCCCTTACAGTCGTCGTTCGACTGGCAGTAGTCGTCGCCGCCCGGGTTCGGCTGGGGCCGCACGTACTGGGTCGTGTAGTTGGTGGGGCAGGCGATGATGCTCTTGCGGCGATCGCCGTAGCGGCCCGGCACCGTGCCCACGTCGTTCACGCTCGGCGGCGCGCAGACGTTGATGCCGTCGCTCATGCCGCGGTCACCGGCGTACTCGCACTTGAACTTGAGCTGGCTGCAGTTGGGCGACTTGCTGCCGTTGCCGCAGGTGGCCCACGAGGGCGGCGTCAGGGCGGCGCACTCGGCGTCGGCCATGGCCACGTCGTCGGTGGTGATCTGCCCCTTGAGCGGCTTGGCCGCGTAGCAGGGCGTGCAGAACGGCGGCACGGGCGCCTTGTAGCAGCCGGCCGCGTTCTGCTGGGCCATCGGCGGGCACGGGTCGGCGACGCCGTCGAAGTTCTTGTCGTCACCGCAGCAGTACTCGCCCTGGGCGCAGGCGATCTCCGCGCCGCCCTGCTCGAGGCAGGTCTCGAGGCGGCAGTAGTTGGTGCCACCGTCCACCGAGCAGGCGTAGGGAGGCCGGCAGTCCTTGTAGGGCAGCGCGGTCACCGGGTCCTGGCCCGGGCGACAGTCGGTCTCGCAGGTGAAGGCCGCGCGATCGCAGTAGCCGAAGTACGGCTGATCGTCGGGCAGCGCGGGGCACTCGGCGTTGTCCATGCACTCGCCGGAGGCGCGGCAGCGCTTGGGCGACATGGTGCCGTCGGGCAGCTTCTCGGCCGCGCACTTGAGGTTGGGGCCGCCGAAGGGGTTGCCTTCGGACTGGCGGCAGTCGGTGTCGGACTCGCAGGGCGGCTTGCAGCGGCCCGCGCCGTAGTAGATCGACGTCGGGTTCAGGGTCGCGCTGTCCACCCAGCAGGTCTGGGCCGGCGGGCAGCCCGGGGCCACGTTGTCGCGCAGCGTGAAGTCCCACCGGCAGCGGGGCACGCAGATGCCGCCGCAGGAGCCGACGCCGGCGTCGGGGCGGTTCACGCTACAGACGGCGCCCGAGGAGCAGTCCTTGTCCACGTTGCAGCCGACCTGCTCGCAGCTGTTCGACTGCGGGCGGCAGAAGCCGGTGCCGTCGTCGATGGTGCCGCAGGGGCACTGGCCGACCCGCTGGTACGAGCAGTACTTGTCGCCGCTCATGTCGTTGGGGAGCGTCTTGCAGCGGCCCGCGCCGATGCCGTCCGGCGGGCCGAAGATGACGACGTCGTTGCCGCACTCGGTGTCGCTCGCGCACTTCTCGCAGGCGCCCTTGCGCAGGCGGCAGGTGCCCGTCCAGTTCGCGTTGCCAGCGGGCTTGTCGTTGGGGTCGCACACGCACTGCTGACCGTAGCGGTAGCAGCGGTTCTCGGGGTCGAGCGACTGGCAGTCGGGGTCACCGGTGCAGCCCAGGCCCGGCGAGCAGACGCCGGTGGAGGGGTCGCAGATGGAGCCGTTGCCCAGGGCGCGGCAGTCGAAGTCGTCGGTGCACGGCGGCGGGCCGGCGTCGACCACGCCCGCGTCGGTGGGCACCACGATGTCCACGCAGGCGCCGTCGGTGCAGGTCTGGTTCGTCGCGCAGGCGCCGCAGACGGCCCCGGAGACGCCGCACGCCTCGGCCGAGGTCGCCGTGACGCACTCGTTGTCGGCCGAGCAGCAACCGGCGCAGTTGTCAGGGCCGCACTTCTTCTGGCAGCCCGGCACGAGGGCCACCACGAGGCCCATGAAGGCCCCCAGCAGCGCGAAGCGCATGTGTCGCGTGATCATGATCGTCCTGTCCTTGGAAAAGCTCGGCCCGGAAAACTGAAGGCCAACCCTCTAGCCGAAAACGCCCCGGGGGAACACCCGCGTACACTGCCCCGATGACGGAAGTGGAGCGAGCCGAGGTCGAGGCCTTCCTGGCGAAGCACCTCGCGCAGGCGCGCAGCGAGGTCGCCCAGGCCGACGCCGAAGCGCGGCCGGTGGACCTCGACCTCTCCGTCGGCCGCTTGAGCCGCATGGACCTGCTCCAGGCGCAGCAGATGGCCCTCGCGCGCAAGGAGCGCCTCGCGCAGCGCATCACCCAGCTCGAGGCCGCTCAGCGTCGCCTCGAGCGCGGGGAGTACGGAGAGTGCCTGACCTGCGGCGAGCCCATCGCCATCGAGCGGCTGCGCGCGCGCCCCGAGGTCACCCGGTGCCTCGCGTGCCAACGCGGCGAGGGGTGACGGCTCGGGTTGTTTTCGGGGGCCGCCATTGACGGCGCCCGGGGACCCGTGGTCGAGGGGCGTCATGCTCCGAGCCGCGCTGCTCTCGACGACCCTCCTCTTCCTGGCCTGTGGCCCGACCACGCCGACGGCAGATGCCGGGGTTTGCAACGTCTTCACCTGCTCCGGTTGCTGCGACGCCGCCGGCACGTGCCGGGTCGGCAGTGAGCCGATGGCCTGCGGCACCAACGGGCTGCTCTGCGTGGACTGCGCGGCCTCAGGGCAGAGCTGTGGCGCCGGCGCGTGCAGCTCGGGGACGGGTGGCGGCGGCGGCGCGACGGGTGGCGGCGGCGGCGC
>CAYUZK010000283.1:0-6012 GCA_964449625.1 uncultured Archangium sp. | reverse complement strand
CGCGGCCCGCCTCGGCCGCGCGGTCGACGGGCTCCTCGCCGCGGCGCGCGCGCCCGGCGGCGATCCGCTCGCGCTGGCCGGCGCCGCGCCTTTCACCGCCAACGTGGCGCTGCGCTCAGTGGCCCTGTCCTCCTTCACGCCCTCGCGCGAGGACGACCGCCAGCCGGACGGGAAGGCCAGCCTGACACTCGAGGTCACCGGCTCGCTCGAGGCCCCGGAGGCCCGGCTCTTCGGCTCGCTTCAGGACCTGCGCTTCGACAAGGTGGCCCTGGGGAGCGCGCGCTTCGACGTGCGCGTGCAGCCGCAGGCGCAGCAGCTCACGCTGGCCCTCGGCGGGCAGGGGCGCGACGACCTGAAGGTGAAGGGCACGCTGGGCCTCGACCTGCGGCTCTCGTCGCTGCGCCGCGGCCTCGACTGGCGCGCCGCGCCGGTGGACGTGGGCCTCTCGGCGACGAACTTCGACCTGGCCTTCCTCTCCGGCGCGCACGAGCTGCTGCGCGTGGTGGAGGGCAAGCTCGACCTGAACGGTGACGTCTCGGGCACCCTGGGCGCGCCGAAGTTCGTGGGCGACGCCGTGCTGAAGAAGGGCCGCCTGGCGCTCGCCGGGGCCGGCGACTACCGCGACATCGCCCTCGAGGTGCACGCCACCAACGACCGCCTCGAGCTCACGCGGCTCACGCTGCGCAGCGGCGCTGGCCAGGCCGAGCTCACGGCGACAGCGGAGCGCCAGCCCAGCGGCTCCTTCAGCGTCGCGGCGCGCGCCAAGACCGAGCGCTTCCCGCTGGTGAACGACGACCAGCTCCTGGCCAACCTCTCGCTGACGGCCGACCTCGTGGGCGAGGCGACCGGCAAGCTGCTCAACGTCACCCGGCTCTCCCTGCCGCGGGTGGACGTGGGGCTGCCAGAGGTGAAGCGCAAGGACCTGCAGGACCTCCAGCGCCCGAAGGACATCATCGTGCTGCGCGGCGGCGAGCGGGCGACGAAGCGGCGCCGCGACGAGGCCCGGGAGGCCGCGGGGAAGCCGGGCGACCCGGCCGCGGAGTCCTTCGTGGTGCGCGCCGTCGTCGACGCGCCGCGGAACATCTGGGTGCGCTCGAGCGACGTCAACATCGAGCTGGGCCTCTCCGAGGGCTTCCGCGTCGAGTACCGCGACACCCTGCAGCTCTTCGGCGAGGCGACGCTCCTGCGCGGCACCATCGAGGTCATCGGGCGCGAGTTCAGCATCTTGAAGGGGAGCCAGCTGCGCTTCGCCGGCCTCGCCGCCCAGCCGTACGTCAACGTGAGCGCCCTGCACGTCAACGACCGCGAGCAGGTGAAGATCACCGTCGCCGTCGTCGGCCGGGGCAGCGAGGTCACCATCAAGCCCTCCAGCGAGCCCGCCATGCCCGAGTCGGACATCTACACGGTGCTGGCCACGGGCCGCCGCCAGCTCCAGCGCGGCACGGGGGCGTCCTTGAGCACCGGCCAGGCGCTGTCCGTCATCGGGCAGTTCGTCACCAGCAAGGCCAAGACGGTGCTCGCCAAGGCGCTCCCCATCGACGTGCTCAACTTCGAGACCTCCGACGACCTCCAGCGCCTCAAGGTAGACGTCGGCAAGTACCTCTCCGACAACGTGTACCTCGGCGCCTCAGCCAACATCGGCGCCGACCGCACGCGCGGCGAGAACGTCTTCGCGGGCCGCCTCGAGTACCAGGTGGCGCGCACCATCTCGCTCGAGGCCTACGCCGGCGACGCCTTGAGCTTCGGCGTGGACGTCGTGTGGTCGCGCGACTTCTGACCCGCGCCGCCGGTTGACTCCCCCGCCGCGCCGCACTCAGGTCGCGCCCCATGGCTGCTGACGACTGGACGCTGGGGCTCGTCTTCCGGGACGACGCGGGCCGCTTCTACGACGAGCCGCGGCGGTACCGTGCCCCGCTGCCGCGCACCCTGGCCCTCGCGCGGCGCGACGCGGCGGCCGCGGCCTTCGGGCGCGCCTTCCTCGGCTTCTCTGCGCTGACGCCCACGCCGCTGCACGCCCCGCCCGGTGAGGTGCTGCTCGCCCGGCAGGTGCCCGAGGACCCCACCCGCGCCCTCGACGAGCTCCTCGCCGCGCACGAGGTGGTCGACCCGGGCGAGGTCGACCCGGAGTCGCCGCGCGTGGCGAGCCTCGACGGGCTCCGCGGTGTGCGCTGGTGGGCCCACGAGGGGGCCTTCGGGCTCGCCACCGAGGTGGGCGTGCACCTGGACCGCTGCGCCTCGGCGCACGCCGACGAGGCGACGACCGCCGCCGCCCTGCTCGGCGAGGCCATCGCCCATCAGCAGCAGCTCTTCTCCGCCACCGCCGCGGCGCTGCCCTTCGTCGTCACGCTCCTCGAGGCGCCCGGCGTGCACGCGCGCGACCCGCTCGCGCAGTGGCTGCAGATCATCGCCACGAGCGCCCACGAGGCCAACGACACCACCTCCAACCTCCTGGCCCTCGCCGCGCGCCTCGTCGCCCGCGACCTCGCCGGCGCCATGCAGCGGCACCAGGCGGCGGCGAAGGAGACGGGCGAGGTGCTGGCGCGGCTGCGCCCCCGCCTCGAGGGCCTCGCCCAGGACCCCGTCGTCGGCCCCCGCGTCACCGCGCTGCTCCCGCAGGTGCGCGAGCGCCTCTGAAGCGCTCGTCGCCCATCGCGCCACGCGCGTCACCGGGCCTCGCCGCGCGCCGGTCAGGGCCGGCCACGCAGGCCCTTGCCACCGAAGCCCGGCGCCGCGCGTCAGAGCACGCAGCCGGGCACGACGTCGCCCGACTGGAGCACGAGCTGCCGCGCCTGGGCCCGCTCGCGCACCCAGAAGCAGAGCGAGTCGGCCTCGCGCAGGTAGCCGTACTGGTAGAAGGTGGGGTTGGGCGTGTTGCGCAAGATGGGCTTCGGGTCAGGGTCCCACAGCGCGCCGCGGCGCCGCGCCACCACGCGCTTCGCCGCCTCGAGGGCGTCGTCGGCCTCTCCGAGCCACGCCGCGCCGTCGCCGCCCTCGCCGTGGGCCACGGCGGCCGACGTCAGCGCGTGGATGAAGCGCACCCGCAGCGCCGTGACGACGACGCCGTCGCGCAGCTCCGCCAGCACCTTGTCCTCGACGGGCAGCGCCTCGGCCTCGGCCGCCAGCACCGCCAGCTCCGCCGCGTGGACGCCCAGGCGCGCCACCACCGTGCCCTCGAAGGCCTCGCGCGCGGCGGGCGAGAGCTCGGCGATCTCCCTGAACTCGAGTCGATCGGGCTGGCTGAAGATGCCGAGGCGGTCGCCGGCGTCGATGAGCTGGTCGCGGGAGGCCACCCAGGCCGCGAGCCGCTCCACGATGAGGGCGCGGTGCTGCGCCTCGCCCAGCCGCGTGACGAGCGAGCCCGCCGTCGCGCCGGCGGCGCCCCAGGCGCGAAACCACTCCACCACCGCGTCGCTCCACGCCGCCGGCCGCGCGTACGTCATGCGCAGCGTCAGCGCGTCGGTGAGCCAGTAGCCCCACTCCCAGCCCGACGAGAAGAGCACGTGGTCGCGCAGCCGCCCGGCCTGCGCCAGGCGCGCCAGGTCCGTGTGCCGGGAGCGCAGGTACACCGGCGTGAAGGTGGGGATGTTGATGTCGAAGGCGACCCAGTACGCCGACTCGGGGAAGTAGCCCGCCGGCTGGCCGGCGCGCAGGCGCCCCTCGAGGTACGCGCGGTGCTCGTCGAACTCCTCGTGGAGGTAGGCCAGCCCCGCGTCGTCGTAGAGGTTGAAGTACATCGTGGTGTGCACCCACGGCACGATGGCCGGGTTCACGTAGCGCACGAGGAAGTAATAGAGCTGCCGCTCGCCCAGGTAGGTGACGCGCAGGTCCTCGTAGTTGCCCACGTGGATGGTGGCCATCACCTCCACCCCGGGCTGCACGCGCTGCATGGCCGCGTACGCCGAGTCCACCTCCGCCACGAAGCGCGCGGGCTCGGCGCCGAAGAACTCGCCGAAGGACAGGTTGAGGGCGTCGAAGCCCGTCTCGTCGAGCAGCAAGTGCAGCCGGCGCTCCATCTCCGGCACCACGTCGGCGCCGGTGGCGTCGTCGATGAGGTCGAAGGCGTTCTGCAGGTTGCTCTGCCCGAAGAGCTGAAGGGCGACGCCCGTGCGCAGCCCCCGCGCGTGGGCGAAGTCCGTCACCTGGCGGGTGTGCGCCCGCCACGCGTCGGCGAGCGCCGGCGGGCCCATGATGTCGTCGAGGGCGCACCACTGGAGGTAGTTGCCGCGCTGCTTCACCACGAAGTCCACCGTGCGCCAAGCGCCCTCGAGGTTGGCCTCGCCCGGCAGCCAGAAGTCGTAGAGCGACTCGGTGGGGTGCAGCGTGTGGAGGTGCAGCCCGCGGCGCTGGTCCACCTCCGGCGCGAGCTCCTGCCCCAGGGCCTCTGCCGGCGCCGCCGCGAAGACCTCGGGCACCTTCGTGTGCCACGGGTGCACGAAGCGGTAGCCCAGCGCCTCGAGCGCGTGCCACAGCCCGTACTGCTTGCCCAGCGGCGCGCCGCCCTGCACCACCAGCCGCGTGCCCGCACCGTCGAGGCGGTAGCACTCGGTGCAGTCGGCCCGGCCGGTGACGGCCACCGCCGCGCCGCGCGTGGCGCCGAGGGCCGCCTTCGGGTCCTCCACCACCCTGAGCGTGAGCCGCGCGTCGCCGATGAAGCCCAGGCCCGCCTCGAAGAGCGGCGCGTCGGCGGCGGTGACGAGCACCGTGAGGCCGGTCGGCTCCGGGGGGCAGGCCCAGAGCGCCGCGGCCGCCAGCGCCGGCCACCACCTCACCGGCGCACCTCGAGCTCCGTGCGCACGTCCCACAGCTCGGGGAAGAAGGTGAGGCCCAGGGCCCGCTGGAGGAAGGTGACGCCGCTGCTCCCGCCGGTGCCCGTCCTGTGGCCGATGATGCGGTGCACCGTCTTCATGTGCCGGAAGCGCCAGAGCTGGAAGCGCTCCTCGACGTCCACCAGCTTCTCGGCCATCTCGTAGGCCTCCCAGTGCTGCTCGGGCGCCTCGTAGACCCGCTTGAAGACGGCCACCACCTCGGGGCTCTTCGCGTAGGGCTTCGTGAAGTCGCGCTCGAGGTGCCCGGGCGGCACCGGGAGCCCCCGGCGCGCGAGCAGTCGCAGGAACTCGTCGTAGAGGCTGGGCTGCTCGAGGCGCCCCTTGAGCCAGCCGTAGATGTCGGGCGAGTCGCGGTGGGGGAGCAGGAGGTTCGCGTCCTTGTTGCCGAGCATGAACTCGAGCGCGCGGTACTGGTAGCTCTGGAAGCCGGAGCTGCGCCCCAGGGCGTCGCGGAACGCCAGGTACTCCGAGGGCGTCATCGTCTCGAGCACCGCCCACTGCTCGAAGAGCATGCGCTGAATGTGCGCCACCCGCGCGAAGACCTTGAAGCTGCTCTCGAGCTCGTCGCGCTTCACGCACTCGAGCGCCATGTCCAGCTCGTGGAGCATGAGCTTCATCCACAGCTCGCTCGTCTGATGCTGGATGATGAAGAGCATCTCGTCGTGGGCCGTGGAGCGCGGCCGCTGCGACTGGAGCAGGCGATCGAGCTGCAGGTAGCCGCCGTAGGTCTCCTCGCGCTGCAGGTCGACGTGGATGCCCTGCTCGAGCTCTCGCTGGTTCATGGGCAGGGGTTCTGCGCGAGACGGGCCCAAAAGAAAAGCGGGCGAGCGCTCCGAGCGCCCACCCGCCTGCCTGAATCGTCGTCGCGAGGGGCGCCGTCAGCGCCGGCGCGTCACTTGTCCTTCTTGCGCGCCTCGGCGAGCGCCTTGGCCCCCGCCCGCCCCCGCGGCAGCTTCAGGTTCTTCACCGAGCCCGGCGCCGCGTCGGCGACCCAGTCGGCCGGGAGGCGGCCGGTGCGGTCCAGCATGCGGTACTTCTGGTAGTGCGCGGCGCAGTAGCCCTTGCTGCGCGCCGGCCGCCCGCAGCTCTGCAGCGCGCAGGCGCGCTTGTCACCGGCCGCGGCCCCACGCCCCCGGCGCCCGCCCGAGGCCGCGACGAGCTTCGCCGGCCGCCCGGGCCCGCGCTT
>CAYUZK010000282.1:0-6029 GCA_964449625.1 uncultured Archangium sp. | reverse complement strand
TTCGCCGTGATGTCAGCGACGAAGGGTGGCACCACCCTGCCCCCGCTGAAGGACGCGATCCGGCGAGCAGATGGAATTCACAAGGCGCTGGTCTCGGCTGGTTCGAAGGACAGCGAGAACCCTGCGCAGTTGAGCGGTCGCACCAGCGTCGGGCCGGCGAAGGGGCACCGCCACGCCTACGTGCTGCCGGTGTCGCTCGAGGCGACGCGTCGGAGAGAGCGCCAGCCGGCACGCGCCCCGATTGACCACGTCCTCGTGTGTGTGCCGCCTGGCGTGGGGCTCGATGAGGTGTCGAGAGCGGCGATCTCGCGCCTCGAGAAGACGTACGCCCGGGGGGTGTCGGCTCTTTGGCTGACGCCGATCTGGACCGGAGAAGCCAGCGAGCGCTCCGACTTGCCGTGGCTGAGCGGTGCGATGGTTTGGGAGAGCCACACGCCATTCGTCGCGCCTCGGCACCTCAAGCGCTCAGGCAAGAGCTCACTCCTCGGGCAGTTGCTCACGGAGGTGAACGAGCGAGGGCTGCCAGAGCCGTCGAGCGTCGAGTTCTCTGCCGACCTGGGTGGTCAGCGAACCTGGCGACCGGTGGAGGAGTTCTGGTCCACCTGGCACACGCCGACGATTGCACGACGCCTCGATGGCGCATGGAGAGGCTTCCGCCGCGAGAGAGGCGATGAACGACAGCACATCGCCTCGCAGCCCGCCGTGGCGCTCAGGCTGACCTTCCCGAGGCCGGTGAGCGGCCCCATCGCGCTCGGGTACTCGTGTCACTACGGCCTCGGCGTGTTCGCGGCAGGCAGCTAACTGCTCCGTGTGAACACACCGCGCTAGTACCACGCCGGTCAGCCAGCCAAGCTGCCGCGAAAAGAAAGGCGAGGTCGAACATGGCCGAAGTGACGCGACGCCGGACGGGCGAGCTGGTCCGAAAGCTCTTTGAGATCCTCATGACGAAGGCAGAGGGCATGCGAGCCAAGGACGCGCTGGAGAGCCTCGTCAAGGTGATGAAGCTGACCGACTACGAGGCCGGCGACTACACCGACGGATACCGGCGCTTCGAGAGGATCGTCCGCTTCGGCACGGTCGGCGCGGTGAAGGCCGGCTGGCTGGTCAAGAACAAGGGGACCTGGATCGTGACCGAGGCTGGCCAACAGGCGCACGCTCGCTTCACCGACCCCGAGCTGTTCTACAGGGAAGCAATCCGTCTCTATCAAGCTTGGAGGGCAGCCCGGCCCCAAGAGGACGACGACGCGGCTATCGAGCCGCCGGGTCGCGACGGCCCGATCGACGACCGCGACGTGGCGCGCACCTTCGAGGAGGCCGAGGAGGAGGCCTGGCAGGCGGTCGAGAAGTTCCTGAACCAGATGAACCCGTACGACTTCCAGGAGCTCGTCGCAGGACTGCTGCGCGCCATGGGGTACCACGTGGCCTGGGTCGCGCCCCCCGGGAAGGACGGCGGGGTGGACATCCTCGCGTTCTCCGATCCGCTGGGCACCCGCCCGCCGCGCATCAAGGTGCAGGTCAAGCGGCAGCAGAGCACCGTCGCCGTCGACGGCCTCCGCTCGTTCATGGCGGTTCTGGGCTCCGAAGACGTCGGGCTCTTCGTCAACACCGGCGGCTTCACCAAGGACGCCCAAGACGAGGCGCGCTCCCAGGCGACGAGGAAGGTCACGCTCGTCGGCGTCGAGCGGCTGTACGATCTGTGGATCGAGTACTACGAGAAGCTCGACGACGTGACGCGGCGCCGCATGCCGCTACGGCCGGTCTACTTCCTGGCTCCCGCCGAGTAGCTGCGGACGTCGCAGGAACCACGAGGGAAACCACGAGCGACATTCTGCGCGAGGTTCGGCGACCGGTGGAGGAGTTGTGGTCCACCTGGCACGCACCGAGGGTCGAGAACTCGTTGAACGAGGACCGCCCCGTCCACTCCGGCTACCATCCGCCGCCGGTGGAGCCCGCACAGCCCTGGCATCGGCACCTTCTTGGACCCACGGCCGGGCGCACTGCGCTCCTCCTGGCCGCCGGGGTCACCCTGCCCTTCTGTTTCACCGGGCTCTTCGCCGACGACTACTTCCAGCAGCTCGCCCTCGAGCGGACGCCGCTCATCCCCATCTCCCCCTGGGAGCTCTTCACCTTCGCCTGGGGTGACCCTGAGCGCCTTCGCCCCATCGTCGAGCACGGCCCCTATGGGTGGTGGGCGTTGCCCGAGCTCAAGTTCAGCTTCTTGCGCCCGCTGAGCACCGCGCTGCACAACCTCGACGCCTTCGTCTTCGGCCGCGCCTTCTTCTTCCATCACCTGCACTCGCTCGGCTGGTACCTCGGGCTGGTGGCGGTGGTGACCGCGCTGCTGCGGCGCGCGCTGGGGCCGTCGTCGGCGCTGGCGGCGCTGGCGGCGGTGCTGTTCGCCATCGACGACTCGCACGCGATCGTCGCGGGGTGGGTCGCCAACCGCAACGCGCTGGTGGCCTCCGTGTTTCCGCTGCTGGGCGTGCTCGCCCACCTGCAGTGGCGGGAGCAGCGCGCGGCCTGGGGCCTGCCGGTGTCGCTGCTGGCCTGCGCCGCCGGGCTCGCCGCCGGAGAGGCCGCGCTGGGCGCCATCGCCTACCTGGTCGCGTACGAGCTCACCGCGGGCCCCGGCGAATGGCGCACGCGGCTGCGCTCGCTGGTGCCGTTGGCGGTGCTCGGGGTGCTCTACATCGCGCTCTACCGCGCGACGGGCTCGGGGTCCTTCGGCTCGGAGATGTACGTCGACCCCTTGCGCGAACCGGCGCGCTTCCTCGCGCACGCGCCGCCCAGGGCGCTCGCGTTGATCGGCGCGCAGTTCCTCGGCTCCACCGCCGATCTCTGGCTGCTGCTCCAGGCCGCGCGGCCGGCGCTGGTGGCGATGGGCGTCGTCTCCCTGGGGCTGATGTTCGTGGTGGTGCGCCGCGTGTGGCCGATGCTGGACGAAGGCGAGCAGCGGGGCCTGCGGTGGCTGACCGTCGGCGCCGCGCTCTCGCTGGTGCCGGTGCTCGCCACCTTCCCGTTGAACCGGCTGCTGCTGATGCCCTCCCTCGGGGGCTCGGTGCTGATCGCCGCGGTGCTCAGGCACGGGTGGCGAGCGGCAGATGATCGGGTGCTGCGCTACGGCGCGCGGCTGCTGGGCGTCGTGACCGTGGGCACGCTGGTGGGCTGGCCCGCCGCGGTGCTGGGCGTTCACTTCGGTGGCGGGGAGATGAAGCGCGCGGCCCTGGAGACGAAGCTCTCCGACGAGGCCCTCTCGGACCGGGTGATCGTCTTCGTCGCGCCCGACCCCACCGCCGCGCTGTACGCGCCGATGGTGCGGCTGTTCCATCACAAGCCGCGGGCCAGGACGTGGCTGACCTTCTCCATCGCGCCGTACGCGCACCGGCTGACCCGCGTCGCGCCAGACACCTTCGAGCTCGAGGTGGTGGAGGGGCGCCTGCTCGAGACCGTGTTCGAGCAGCTGCTGCGCGCTTCCACGATGCCCGTGCCGCTGGGCATGACGGTGCAGCTCGACGGGGTCGAGGTGACGGTGCTCAGCCTCGACCAGGGGCTGCCCAACCGCCTCGGCCTGCGGTTCGACAGCGACCCCGAGCTCGGCGGCTACACGATGGCGCAGTGGGACGAGGGGGGCACGCTGGTGCCGCTGCCGCTCCCCGCGGTGGGAGAGACGATCGTGCTGCCGAAGGCGCACGGGCTGCTCTCCTTGTGAGCCCGCGACTGGCCGAAGGAAACCGCGAGCGACATTCTCCGCGAGGTTCGTTCCGATGCCGCTGCGTTTCCATTAGACAGGGCACCGGCCCCCATGCCCATCGAATCGCTCGAGCTCGAGAACTACCGCCAGTTCAAGTCGGCCCGCCTCACCGACCTGCCGCCGATGGCGGTGGTCGTCGGCGCCAACGGCTCGGGCAAGTCGACGCTGTTCGACGTCTTCTCATTCCTGCAGGACGCGCTCGTGCAGAACGTGTCGCACGCGGTCTCGCGGCGGGGCGGCTTCAAGGAGCTCGTCAGCCGCGGCGAGGAGGGCCCCATCGGCATCACGGTCAAGTTCCGCGAGAGCGGCGGCCGGCTGGTGACCTACGAGCTCAAGGTCGCGAACGACGGGGGCAAGCCGGTCGTGGAGCGCGAGGTGCTGAAGTTCCGGCGCGGCCAGACCGGCAAGCCGTGGCAGTTCATCGACTTCTCGCGAGGCCGGGGCACCGCGATCACCAACGAGGCCGCCTACGGCCAGGCGGGCGCCGGCGAAGAGCGCAAGGAGCACGTGCTCGACGACCCGAGCGTGCTCGCCATCAAGGGCCTGGGCCAGTTCAAGGAGTTCCGCGTCGTCGCGGAGCTGCGCAGCATCATCGAGAACTGGCACGTCTCGGACTTCCACATTCGCGACGCCCGCCCGAGCGCCGAGGCCGGCTACGCCGAGCACCTCTCGACCCACGGCGACAACGTGGCCCAGGTCGCGCAGTACCTCTACGAGCATCACCGGGCGCAGTTCGACCAGGTCCTCAAGAAGATGAAGCAGCGGGTACCGGGCGTGGAGCAGGTGGAGGCGAAGGAGACCGAAGACGGCCGCCTGGTGCTGCGCTTCCAGGACGGCAGCTTCAAGGACCCGTTCATCGCCCGCTACGTCTCGGACGGCACCATCAAGATGTTCGCGTACCTCGTGCTGCTGCACGACCCCAAGCCGCACCCGCTGCTCGCCATCGAGGAGCCGGAGAACCAGCTCTACCCGGAGCTCCTGACCGAGCTGGTCGAGGAGTTCCGCGACTACGCCCGGCGAGGTGGCCAGGTCTTCGTGTCCACGCACTCCCCGGAGTTCCTCAACGCCACGCGCCTCGAGGAGATCTACTGGCTGGTCAAGCGCGGCGGCTTCACGACCATCCAGCGGGCCTCCGAGATCGAGCTGCTGGTCAACCTGGCCAGGGAAGGCGACCTGCCCGGCGCCCTCTGGAGGCAGGGCCTCTTCGAGGGAGCCGCCCCCTGATGGCCCGCGTCGTCTTCCTGCTCGAAGAGAAGTCGATGAAGGTGCTCCTCGACGGGCTGCTTCCCCGGGTGTTCCCCTCGCTGGCGTTCCTCTGCCTCGCCCACGAGGGCAAGCAGGACCTCGAGAAGAGCATCCCCCGGAAGCTCAAGGCGTGGCGGGAGCCCGGCGTGCGCTTCGTGGTGGTTCGAGACAACGACAACGGCGACTGCGTGCGAACGAAGGAGAAGCTCCTCGGGCTCTGTCGCGAGGCCGGCCGTGACGACGTCCTCGTGCGCATCGCCTGCCAGGAACTCGAGGCGTGGTACCTCGGCGACCCCGACGCGCTCGCGCGGGCCTTCGGCGACGAGCGGTTGGCCGAGCTCGCGCGCCGGGAGCGCTTCCGCAACCCCGACGCCGTCGTCGCTCCGGCGCAGGCACTCGAAGAGCTGGCGCCCGCATTCCAGAAAGTGTCTGGCGCACGGCTGATGGCCGAGCACCTGACGGAGGCCGCCAGCCGCTCGCGGAGCTTCCAGGTGTTCTTCGAGGGGCTCCGCCGGGTGATCGCGAGCCTCCCGAGCGCGTGAGGCCCAGGGCCCGGTCGGCGGCTTCAAGGGCGCCCGTCAGCTCCCCGCGTGAATGCCAGAAGTGACGCGGCGCCGCATGCCGCTGCGGCCGGTCTCCTTCCTGGCCCCCGCCGAGTAGCCCCGTGGGACGGGCCTGCGCGGCCCCGGTTCAGCCTTCGAGGCCCGGCGGGGTCGGTGGTACGGTGGCGCGAGGCATGAGGAAGCGAAAGGTCAACCCCAAGCGCCGCCTGCGCGCTGCCCCCGGAGACGACCCGGGCCAGCACGCCGCCCTGCGCGACCTGAGCCTTCGCGCGCGGTACGGCGGGAGCCCCGACCACAAACGAAACCCCGGCGACTTCGGGCTCACGCCGCCCAGCAATCCCCGCACGGCCAAGAGCCTCTGCGATGACGCAGGCATCGACACCCGTGCCGAGGCTGAGCGTGTGCTTCGTCGCGGCCTCGAGCTGGGCCTCGTCAGCGAGCAGGAGCGCAACGGCTGGCCGCAGAACGTG
>CAYUZK010000281.1:0-6066 GCA_964449625.1 uncultured Archangium sp. | reverse complement strand
TCACCGTCGAGTGGAACAGCGAGATGGTCGCGCTCATCGCCTACCTGCAGCGCCTCGGGCGCGACCAGGGCATCGCCCCGTCGGACGAGGTGGTGAAGACGGCCGCCGTCGAGGGAGGGAACTGAGATGAGCGCCCCGCAGGACCAGGACCCCAACAAGAAGGTCATCGCCGTCTATGACGGCATCGAAGAGGAGGACAACCACCTGCCGTACTGGTGGCTGGCCACGCTCTTCGGCGCCATCGTCTTCGCCTTCGGCTACTGGCTGGTGTTCCACACCACCAAGGCCCTGCCGAGCCCCGGCGGGGCCTACGCCGCCGACGTCGCGGCGCTCAAGCAGTCGCGCATCGACGCCAACCCCATGAGCGACGAGGCCATGGCCGAGCTCGCGAAGGACCCGGCGATGGTGGAGGAGGGCCGGCAGGTCTACGCCTCGACCTGCGCCTCGTGCCACGGCCAGCAAGCCGAGGGCCTCGTGGGCCCCAACCTGACCGACACGTTCTGGATCCACGGCAACTCCCCGACCGAGATCGCCAGGGCGGTGACCGAGGGCTTCGCCGACAAGGGCATGCCGCCGTGGGGGCAGATCCTCGGGCCCGACAAGGTGCGCAAGGTGACGGCCTACGTGCTGACCCTCACGGGCAAGAACCTGCCGGGCAAGGAGCCCCAGGGAGAGCCCGTCGAATGAGCCTCTGCGTCGAGTTCGTCCAAGGTGACCTCACGGAAGGTCGTGAGCTGGTGCTGGTGAACGCGAGCAACACCAACGCGCAACTGGGCAGCGGCGTGTCAGGGGCCATCCGTCGCGCGTGCGGCCCGCAGTTCCAGGCGCAGGTGTTCGAGGCGCTGCAGGCGCGCTTCGGCGGCCCGATGCCTCCAGGTGAAGTGCTCCTGACCCAGGCCGGCACGCACCGCACCGCGAAGTGGGTCGCCCACGTCGCGGTGATGGACTACCGCAAGGGCATGGGCCCGCACTCCTTTCCGACGGTCGACACCGTCAGCACGGGCTGCGCGCGCCTCTGGGAAGTCCTCGAGACGCTGCCCGGCCCGGAGCCGCTCTCGGTGGCGATGGTGGCCGTCGGCGCGGGCACCGGAGACCTGGGGGTCGCCGAGTCGACCCGCGTTGCGGTCGAGACGCTCAAGGCCCATAGCCGGCGCAGAGCGACGAGCCGGATCGCGCGCGTGCGCTTCTACGGCTTCCTCGCCCACGAGCTCCTGCCCATGGCGACGGCAGTGGCCCGTGAATTCCCGGAGGTGCTGCGGAGCCTGCCCGCCGAGGTGCGCCACGGGATGGAGACAGCAAGCTCCTCGAGCGGTCGGTGGTCCGCAGCCCGGTGAGCGCGGCGGTCAGCTGCGCGAGGGTCCCACCTGCGCGGCCGGCGAGGTGACCCAGTCCCCTTTCCGGAGGGCCGGCCCTACACTTCGAGGCGTGTCCAAGGCCTTCACCAGCGAGGAGACGGAGGACGCCCCGGTGCTGGGCCGCCTCGTCGTGCGCGCGCCGCGCGGCCAGGAGCGGCCCATGACGCCCGCCGGCTACCGCGCGCTGGTGGCCGAGCAGGCGCGGCTCACGGGCGAGCGCCTCGACGCGAGCGACGAGGGCCACAAGGCCCAGCTTGAGCACCGGCTCGCCGTCGTCGCCGCGACGCTCGAGAGCGTGCGCGTGGTGGAGCCACCGCCCCCCGACGGCACCGTGCGCTTCGGCAGCGAGGTGACGCTCGCCTGGGGCGACGGCCAGACGCAGCGCGTGCGGCTGGTCGGCCCTGACGAGGCCGACGGCAAGGAGGGGCGCATCAGCGTCGAGTCGCCGCTCGCGCGCGCGCTGCTGGAGCACCGGGAAGGCGACGAGCTGGAGATCGATCGACCCCGCGGCGTCGCGACCGCGACGCTCGTCGCCGTTCGCTAGCCCCACCAGCCCGCGGCGAGGTCCGCCGGCACCTCACTCCAGCGCCACGGCCGCCTCCACGCCCTGCGGCACGCCGTCGACGTAGACGACCCACTTGCCCAGCTGCGCCGCCACGCGCGGGCCGGGCGTGACGACGCCGGTGAGGTTGAGCGGGTCCACCGCCGACACGCGCACCGCCTCGCCCGTCATCGGCGCGCGGCGCACCGCGCGGGCCACCTCGATGGCGTCGGGCAGCGCGAACTGCTCGCCCGCGAAGCCGCCGACGAAGCGGCCGCCGCGCACCTCCCCGCGGGCCTCCAGGCGCCGGTAGAGCTGCAGCAGGTCGCGCCACGGCGGGCTCAGCGCCTCGCGCACCGCCAGGTCGCGGAAGACGATGCCGTAGCGCTGCAAGAGCTGCCACGCGAACTTCTCCTCCGGCGCGCCGGGCTCCGCGGCCTCCAGCGGCTGGAGCAGGAACCAGCGCCCCGGCCCGCCCCGCTGCAGCGCCCGCTGCCGCTTCCGCAGCTTCGGCGACTGCAGCACCCGCAGGTTCTGCACGGCGTCGGCGGTGACCAGGCCCCGCGAGAGGAGCTCCCACAGCGCGTCCTCGACCTCCGTGGGCAGCCGCCGCGAGCCGACGCGCAGCTCGGTGAAGAATGAGGCCCCGCGCCGCTCGAGCACGCCCAGTACGTCGCGCGCCGCGTGCGAGAGGTCGCTCGGCCAGGGCCTGGGCCCGTCGGCCAGCACCGCCCCCGGCCGCGCCGCGTGCAGGAGCCAGTCGAGGTCCGTGCGCCGGGCGAAGGTGAGCGAGGCCGCGCGGCCCTGCATGGCGCGACGCGGCGGCGCTGCCGGCTGCACCTCGGCCCCGCGGCGCGGCCCCGGCGGCGGCTTCGCGTCCTTGAGCGTGAGGCGCCCCCAGGCGACCTCGCCGGTGAAGCTCGCGTGCTCGAGCCACTCGCCCACGTAGTGCTTCATGCGCGCGGGGAAGAGCTCGTGCTCCCACGCGGCGGCCGGCGCCTCCCAGCCCTGGAGCTGCGAGATGAGCTTCGTCACCCCGTTGGGCCCGCGCAGCCGCGAGGCCGCGTCGAGGTGCTGCCAGCGGAAGAGGAAGCGCATCAAGTCCTGCGACGAGAGCGGCTCGATCTCCCGGCGCAGGCGCCCCACCGTCAGCCGGTGAATGCGCTGCAGGAGTCGGCGATCGCACCACTCGACCTCGTCGATCGCCCCGCCGGGCCGGAAGTGCCCGCGCAGCACCTGCCCCACCGACTCGAGCTTCGCGAGCGCCGCCTCGACGTCGTAGCGGCCGAGCGCGAGCCGCTCCATCAGCTCCGGCACCGTCACCGGCCCGAGCAGCTCCATCCACCCGCGCACCACCTGCCGCGCCGCGGCCTCGCGGTCCACCGGGCCATCGCCGGGCAGCGCGGTGCGCTCGAGCGCCTCGTCGGGGAAGAGCGCCTGCACCACGGGCACGCGCTCCGTCGCGTAGGCGAAGCGCGCCGTCACGCCCGCGCGGCCCGTGGCGCGGAGCACCTCGAGCTGCTCGGCCGGCCCCGCGGCGCGCGGCCACAGCCCCACCTGCAGGAGCACATCGTGCAGCTCCTCCTCGTCGCGGAGCGAGGGCGCCGCGTCGGCGAGCACCTGGTCGATGGCCGCCTGGTCGAGGGCGCCGAAGGCCACCGCGTCTTCGGGCGGCAACCCGCGGCGCACCGACACCGCGCGCGCCCGGCGCTCCTCGAGCGGCGCGTCGTCGAGGAAGGTGTACGGCGCCGAGCCCAGCAGCGCGTGCGCGAAGACCGAGGGCTCCGGCACGTCGGCCGCGACGGTGCGCACCTCGCCCGCCTTGAGCCGCGTGAGCAGCGCGACGAGCCCGTCGACGTCCATCAAGTCGCGCAGGCAGTCCTTCATCGTCTCGCTGACGAGCGGGTGGTCGGGCGGCTCGAGCTCCATGCCGCCGTGGTTGTCCTGACAGCCCACCTGCTCCGGGAACACCGCGGCGATGAGGTCCTCCGCGCGCGCCCGCTGGATGGGCGGCGGCACCTTCTTGCCCCCGGAGAGCCGCGAGAGCGCGAGCGCGCGGCCGGCCGCCCAGCGGAAGCGCGTGCCGAACATCGGCGCCTGCAGCACCGCCTGCGTCAGCACCTTCTCCACCGTCAGCGGCGAGACGAAGTCGAAGATGTCCGCGAGCGGGAAGCTGTGCTGCTCGCCCAGCGAGAGGAGGATGCCGTCGTCGGTCGCCGCTGCCTGGAGCTCGAAGTCGAAGGCCCGGCAGAAGCTCTTGCGCAGCGCCATGCCCCAGGCGCGGTTGATGCGCGCGCCGAAGGGCGCGTGGAGGATGAGCTGCATGCCCCCGGCCTCGTCGAAGAAGCGCTCGGCTACCACCGTGGCCTGCGTGGGCATGGCGCCCAGCGCCGCGCTCCCCGCCATCAGGTACCGCACCAGCGCCTGCGCGGCCTGCGGCGGGAGCGCGAGCTCGGCCTCGAGCCACGCCTGCGCGTCGGGCCGGGCCAGCACGCGCTCGCGCAGCTGCGACACCTCGAGCGAGAGCTCCTCGGTGCGCGCCGGGGCCTCGCCGTTCCAGAAGGGAATGTTCGGCGCCTGCCCGTGCGCGTTCTCCACGCGCACCTCGCCGCCCGACACCCGGCGGATCCGCCAGGAGGTGCTGCCGAGCACGAAGACGTCGCCCGCCATGGACTCGAGCGCGAAGTCTTCGTCGAGGGTGCCGACCTGTTTGCCCTCGGGCTCGGCGACGACGGCGTAGCTGAACAGGTCGGGGATGGCGCCGCCGTTCTGCACGGCCATCAGGCGCGCGCCGGCGCGAGGGCGCAGCAGCCCGTGCACCCGGTCGCGGTGGAGGTGCACGCGCGAGCGCCCGCGGCTCGTCGCCACGCCCTCGCTCACGAGCTTCAGCACCTGCTCGAAGGCCTCGCGCGAGAGCTCGCGGTACGGCATCGCCCGCCGCACGAGCGCGAAGAGCGCCTCCTCGCTCCAGTCCTGCGCGGCGACCTCCGCCACCACCTGCTGCGCGAGCACGTCGAGGGGCTGGTCGGGCAGGCGCACGGCGTCGAGGTTTTGCGCCTTGATGGCCGCCAGCAGCGCCGTGCACTCCACCAGCTCGTCGCGCGTCATGGCGAAGAGCACGCCCTTCGAGATGGCGGCCTTGTGGTGCCCGCTGCGGCCCAGGCGCTGGAGCATCACCGCGATGCCCCGCGGGCTGCCCAGCTGCACCACCAGGTCGATGGAGCCGATGTCGAGGCCCAGCTCCAGGCTCGCCGTGGCCACCATCACCTTGAGGGTGCCCTGCTTGAGGCGGTCCTCCGCCACGAGGCGCAGCTCCCGGGCCATGCTGCCGTGGTGCGCGGCCACCACGTCGTGCCCCAGCCGCTCGCCCAGGTCGTGGGCCACGCGCTCGGCCAGGCGCCGGGTGTTCGAGAACACCAGCATGGTGCGGTGCTGCGCCGAGAGCGCCCCGAGGCGGTCGTAGACCTGCCCCCACATCTCGTGCGTCGCCGCGGCGCCGAGCTCGTCGTCGGGCGTCTCCAGCCACAGCTCCCAGGGGCGCACGTGGCCGATCTCCACCACCTCGCACGGCGAGCGGCCCTCGCGCGGCTCGCCCACGAGGAAGTGCGCGAGGCGCTCGAGCGGCCGCGTGGTGGCCGACAGCCCGATGCGCTGCGGCGCGCGCCCGGTGAGGGCCTCGAGCCGCTCGAGCGAGAGCGCGAAGTGCGAGCCGCGCTTGTCGCGCGCCAGGGCGTGGAGCTCGTCCACCACCACCGCGCGCACGTGGCGCAGCGTCTGCCGGCTGCGCGCCGAGGTGAGGTAGAGGTAGAGCGACTCTGGCGTGGTGATGAGGATGTGCGGGGGCCGCTTCACCATCGCGGCGCGCTCGCTCGCGGGCGTGTCGCCGGAGCGCACCTTCACGCGGATGTCCGGCAGCGCCACGCCCTCGGCCTGCGCCCGCGCCCGGAGCTGCTCGAGGGGGAGCAGCAGGTTCTTCTGCACGTCGTTGCCCAGGGCCTTGAGCGGCGACACGTAGACGATGCGCGTCTCGTCGGTGAGCGTGCCGGCGGCCGCCTCGCGGTAGAGCTCGTCGAGGCAGGCAAGGAAGGCCGTCAGCGTCTTGCCGCTGCCGGTGGGCGCGGCGATGAGCACGTCGCGCCCCTGGCGAATGAGCGGCCACCCGCGCACCTG
>CAYUZK010000280.1:0-6208 GCA_964449625.1 uncultured Archangium sp. | reverse complement strand
GTCGGCGCCGCCGAGCGAGCCCCCGCCTGATGCCCCGCCGCCCGCGCCGACGGCCGCGGCGGCCCGGCCTCTCGTCGCCGAGGCCGACGAGCCCTTCGGCGAAGATAGCAAGGAGCTCGAGTACGCCTTCCGGCTGGCCACGGACCCCGACGCGACCGACGACCAGGTGCGCAACGCGGCGGAGGTCTTCGAGCGCTGCCTCAAGAGCCAGCCGGGCGACGACCGCTGCTACCGCGGCCTCGTCACGGCGCAGACGCGGCTCGGGCCAGCGGCGGGGCTGCTGACGCCCTCGCGCCGCAGCGACGGCTTCGTGCCGCGCCCGAGGTACCGGGAGCGGTCGCCGAGCAAGCCCTCGCCACTCAAGTAGGCCCGCGGCTCCCACCGCGTCCACGCGCGACGCCGCAAGGCCGCTCGGAGTGCATGGGCGCTCGCCGTCAGCGCGCGTCGCGCCGCCCGGGCTCCCTGCTGCGACTGCACCGCGCGGAGCTCGCCCTCGAACTGGTCGAGGTCGGCGCCCAGCGTCGTCTGCTCCTCGCCGCGCGTCCACGCGCGCGGCCTCGGGCCGCTCCGCAAGGCGCTCGCTCGCATGGGCGCTCGCCGTCAGCGCCCCCGTCGCGCCGCCCGGGCGCCCTGCTGCTCCTGCAGCGCGCGGAGCTCGCCCTTGAGCTGGTCGAGGTCCGCCCGCAGCGCCGCGAGCTCCTTCGCCGGCGACTTCGCGCGCAGGGCCCGCACCGCCTCGCGAGCCAGGCGCTGCTCGCGGCCGTCGAGGAAGGGCGTCGCGGTGAGCGGCCCGACGAGGCGCTCGTCGCCCAGGGCCTGCGCCGCCGCGATGGCCGCCAGCCGCACGCGGAAGCCGTCGTCGCGCAGGAGGTGGGCCAGCAGCTCCACCGCCTCGGCCTTCTTGTCGGCGTGCTCGGCGAGGCGCGCCAGGGCCCCCACGGCGGCGCGGCGCGCGAAGGGCGGCTGGCCGGGCTTCGTCGCCGCCACGAGGAGCTTCCAGGCGCGCGCGTCCTTGAGATCGGCGAGGCCGTCGAGGGCGCCGCTGCGCACCACGTCCTGGAACGAGGGCCGCTCGAGCATCGCGCTCAGCGTGGCCAGCGCCCCGGGGCCGCGCACCTTGCCCAGGGCGCGCGCGGCCTCGCCCTCGACGAAGGCGCTCGGGTCGCCGGCCTTGCAGCGCGCCGCCAGCGCCTCGCCCACGGCGGCGTCATCGAGGAACCCGCCGAGGGCCGCGACGACGGCGCGGCGCACCTTCGGGTGCTTCACCGCCAGCGCGCCGAGCAGCGCGTCGCGCGCCGCGGGCCCCCGGAGCTGGCCCAGGGCCTTGGCGCAGGCCGCGCGGGTGCCCCAGAAGGTCGCCTCGCTGCGCAGCACCTTCGTCAGGGCGGCGGTGGTGGGGGCGCCGGGCGCCTTCGCCAGCGCCGCGGCGGCCTCGGTGCGCGCGCGCGCCACGGGGGCGTGGAGCAGCTCGTGCCGCCACCAGCCCGCCGGCTTCTCGACCTTGAAGGCGGCGAGCAGGTCGCGGCGCGGATCCACCAGGCACTGCTGCGGCTCGCGCTCGGCGGCGAGCTGGAAGACGTGCTCCTTCTTCGACACGGCGAGCTCGTGGTGCGTCACCTTCTCGCCCACCACCAGCGTCACCGGGAGCGTCAGGGCGTACGGCTCGCCCTCCTGCGCCTGCTTGAGGGCAAACCGCAGCACCTTCGCCTCGGCGTCGTAGCCCGCCTCCACCTCGAGCCGGGGGTGGCCGGCGCGGTGCACGTACTCGTCGAAGAAGCGGTCGACGCTGCGGCCGGTGGCGCCCTCGACGGCCCGGGCGAGGTCCACCGTCTCGACGGTGCCGCCGGCGTGGGCCGCGACGTAGGCGCGGCAGGCCGCGAAGAAGCCCTCGTCGCCCAGGCGCCGCCGCAGCTCGTGGAGCACCAGGCCGCCCTTCTCGTAGAGGTGGCGATCGAAGAGGTCGATGGGGGCGTCGAACTTCCGCGCGACGATGGGGCGTGCGTAGCGAACGCCCACCTCCTCGAGGTAGGCCTCGAGGTCGAGGCGCCGCTGGTGGTCGGCCTCGTCGGGCGACTCGCTCTCTTCCTTCCAGAGCACCTCGGCGTAGGTGGCGAAGCCCTCGTTGAGCCAGCCGTGCGGCCAGTCGCGGCAGGTGAGCAGGTCACCGAACCACTGGTGCGCGAGCTCGTGGGCGACGAGGAACTCCGCCGAGTAGTCGAGGTGCGCGCGGGCGTCGTGCAACACCGCGTCGGTCAGCGTGGTGGCCGAGGTGTTCTCCATGCCCCCGAAGATGAACTCCGCGACGAAGACCTGCGCGTAGTCGCCGAAGGGGTACGGCCGGCCGCTCCACCGCTCGAAGAGCGCCAGCATGCGGGGCGTGTTCTCGACGCAGCGGAGCGCGTCGGCGCGGCGGCCCGGGGGGAAGAGCGTGCGCACGGTGGTGACGCCGACCTGCTGCTCGAGCACCTCGAAGGCCCCCACCACCAGCGTGACGAGGTACGGCGAGTGCGGCGCGTCGAGCCGGAAGTGCATGGTCCGCCGCTCGCCCTTGACCGCGTCCTTGAGCAGCTTCCCGTTGGAGAGCGCCGTCATGGCCTTCGGGAAGGACGCCCGCACCTCGCTCGAGCACTTCTGCGCGGGCGTGTCGAGGCAGGGGAACCAGTGGCGCGAGTCGATGTCCTGACCCTGGGTCCAGGCCTGCTGCGGGCGGCTCGGGGTCGCCGCGTCGGGGCCGACGAAGTAGAGCCCGCGCTGCGGCGTGGCCCGGTAGGCGATGCGCACCACCAGCGCGTCGCCGGCCTTCACGCGCGGGAGCGTCACCACCAGGCGCTGCGCGGAGGCGTCGTCGAAGGCCGCCGGCTTGCCGTCGACCTCCACCTTCGTCACCTCGAGGTCCACGGCGTCGAAGGTGAGGCGCTTCACCGGGCGCACCACCTCGAGGGTGTGGGTGGCCGTGCCGCTGATCGAAAGACGCGCGAAGTCGAGGCTCAGGTCGAGCGCGAGGTGCCGCGCCAGCACCGGGCGGTCCTCCGCGTAGTGCAGCGTGGCGGACTCGAGGCTGAACGGGTGCGGCTCGTCGATGCGGTGCATGGCGCGGCAGTGAAGCCGATGCCCCCGGGGGGATCACCAAGGAAGGCGTCGCCGCGCGGCGCGAGCGCCGAGCCCCAGAAGCACGGCTGATTGACCAGCCTCAAGCCATCACTCTGGCTGATTTTGATACTCACTCGCAATATGACGCCGTCCCCCCTGCGCTGCGCTGCCCGTGCCGTCCTGCTCACCCTGCTCCTGGCGGCGCCCGCGCTCGCGCAAGATGCCTTCGAGATCCAGGTCTACAGCGCCGACACGGCCGCGCCGCTGCAGGTGGGCGCCGAGACGCACCTCAACCACTTCTTCGTGGGCACGAAGGGCATGAACGGCGTGGAGCTGCCCACCGACCGCGTCACGCACCTGACGCTCGAGCCGCACGTCGGCCTCGCCTCGTGGTGTGACGCGGGGGCGTACATCTCGACGGCCCTCCGCGCCGACGGCACCTTCGACTACGCGGGCATCAAGCTGCGCCTCAAGGTGCGGTGGCCGCGGAGGCTGTTCGGCGTGCTGGGGCTCGCGCTCAACCAGGAGCTCTCGGCGACCCGCGCCGACTATGAGGCCGACCAGTTCGGCTGGGAGCTGCGGCCGATCATCGATCTCTCGTGGCGGTGGCTCTACCTCTCGGCGAACCCCATCCTCGACGTTCCGCTCGGCGGACCTCAGCGGGGTCAGCCCGGCTTCGAGCCCGCGCTCAAGGGGCTGGTGCGCGTCCGCCCCTTCCTCGGCGTGGGCGCCGAGTACTACGCGTCGCTCGGACCGCTGGCGCGCCTCGACCCGCTCCCCGCCCAGTCGCACCGGCTCTTCGGCGCGCTCGACTTCGAGTGGAAGCTCGGGCGCACGGAGTACGAGATCAACCTCGGCGTCGGCTACGACTTCACCGGCCCCGAGAAGTGGATCGCCAAGCTCATCTTCGCCGTCGACCTGGAGCCGCCCCCGGCCCCGTCACGGTAGGGCGCGGGAGGCTCGCGGTGGGGCCCTCGACTACGAGCGCGGCAGCGCCGCGGCGCCGGGCGCTTCGACCTCGAGCCAGTGGTTGCGGCCCCAGTTGCTGTCCCACAGCGTCTGGCCGTCCACCGTCGTCAGCTCGAACCAGTACTCGAGCTTCTGCGCCTCGGGCGCCAGCGCGAGGGCCACCGGGGTGCGCACGAAGCGCCCGTCGGCGTCGGTGTAGCCCAGCGGCTTCGACGCGAGGGGCACGCCGTCGAGGCGCGCGTGGAGCCGGGCGCTGGAGAGCGGCTGGGCGAGGTCCTTGAGGTACGACACCTCGACCGTGCAGCCGGGCTTGAGCTTCGGGGTGGTGACGACCCCGCCGTCGACGGCCTCGGTCAGCACCGAGGCGCCGGCCACGAGCTGGAGCGAGAACAGGTTGCGGCTGGTGGAGGGCTTCGCCTTCACGGCGCGCGCGCGCGGCGCCTTGGCGGGCGCGGTGCTCGCCCCGGCCATCGAGGCCGCCGGCTTCGCGGGCTGGGCCTTCACGGACTCGGGCTTCGTCGTCTCGGACTTCGCAGTGCTCTTGCGGGCCATCGGGATCCCCCTGGGTGAGTTGGTACGACACCCTCCTCCAACCACCGCGGGCCCGCATTGTCACGCCTTCGTCAACTCAGCGGCGCTTGCCCTCCTGGTAGGTCGTCTCGAGCTCGACGCGCTGGCCGTCGCGGAGGACGACGGCGGTGACGGTCTCTCCGGGCTTCGCCTGCATGAGGACGAACATGAGGTCCTCCACGGAGCCGACCTCGAAGGTGCCCAGGCGCACGAGCACGTCGCCGCGGCGCATGCCGGCCTGGGCCGCGCCGCCGCCGGGCCGTACGTCGTCGAGGAGCACGCCCTTCACGCCGCCCGGCGGACCTGCGTAGTTGGGCACGGTGCCCAGCGAGGCGTTGAAGCTGCGGGCGTCGCCGCGCCCGGCCGGCGCCGGCAGCTTGTGGAGCGTCAGCGGCGTGCGCGCGGCCGCGGTGGAGAGCGCCACCACGACGTCGGCGACGCGCGCCATGCCCGCGGCGTTGAGCTTGTCCGGCGCGTCGGAGGGCTTGTGGTAGTCGCCGTGTGCCCCGGTGAAGAAGTGCAGCACCGGCAGCCCGGCCGAGAAGAAGCTCATGTGGTCGCTGGGGCCGTAGCCGTCGCCGCCGCTCTTGCACTCGACGCGCGCGGCCGCGCAGGCCTCCCGCACGAGGGGCTCCCACTCCGGGGCCGAGAGGCTCCCGAGCACCGAGAGGGTGTTGTCGCGGAGCCGGCCGACCATGTCGAGGTTGAGCATCGCCACCGCGCCGGTGAGCCACGCGGGCTTGCCCTGCACCAGGGCCGCGGAGCCCAGCACGCCGTCCTCTTCGCCGCTGAAGGCGCCGATGACGACGTCGCGGGTGAGCCCTTCGCGCGCGGCAAAGAGGGTGCGGGCGATCTCCAGCAGCGTCGCGGTGCCCGAGGCGTTGTCGTCGGCGCCCAGGTGCGGCACCTGCTTGTCGGGCGCCAGCGAGTTGGGGCCGCCCAGGCCGAGGTGATCGTAGTGCGCGCCGATGACGACGGGCCCTTCCGCCTGCCGCCGCCCCGCGGGGATGCGGCCCACCACGTTGAAGGCCGCCGTCTTCTCGTGCACCAGCTCGACCTGCAGCGCGACGTCGACGGCCTTGCCGGCCTCGAGCGCCTTCCAGAAGGGCTCGAGGGCCGCTCGCGCGACGAGGATGACGGGGAGACCGGCCTCCCCGGTGCCCTCGGGCCGCAGCGCGGGCAGCGGCGCCTCGGGCGGCAACGCGCTCGGCGGCGCCGTCGCCGGGGGAGCCGCGCGGGGGGCAGGCGCTGGCGGGGGTGCGGGAGTGGGCGGCGCCGGGCCAGCCTTCGCGGGCGTCGGATCCGACGATCTGGCCGCGCCGACGCGGCAGGATGGCGTTGATGCGCGCGGTCGCGTCGGTGGGGCAGTGGACGGTGACGTTCATCACCGGCTCGAGCAGCACCGGCTCGCATTGCGGCATGCCTTCCCGCATGCCGACCTGAGCGGCCTGTCGGAACGCCATGTCGGAGCTGTCGACCGTGTGGTACGAACCGTCGGTGAGCGTCACCGCCACGTCGACAACCGGAAAGCCGAGCGGCCCGCCGGCATCGAAGTATTCGCGCACGCCGGCCTCGACCG
>CAYUZK010000279.1:0-6403 GCA_964449625.1 uncultured Archangium sp. | reverse complement strand
GTCGGCGCCGCCGCGGCCGTAGAGCCGGTCGCCCTTGAGCACCGGCTCCCAGGGGCCCAGGCCCGCGTCCCACCCCGTCATCTCGGGCTGCTTGTCGAGGTGCCCGTAGAGCAGCACCGTGTCGGCCTCGACGCCGCCGCCGTCCGTGCCCGGCACCTCGAGGTAGATGAGCGGCGTGCGGCCCTCCAGGCGCACCACCTCCACCGTGAGGCCCTTGAGCGGCTGCCGCTTCGCCCAGGCCGCGAGGAGCTGCGTCGCCGCCTCCATGTAGCCGTGCGCCGCCCAGTCGGCGTCGAACATCGGCGACTTGTTGGGGATGCGGATGTACTCGACGAGGCGGGGGACGATGTCGTCGTTCCAGAGCTGCTCGACGAACTGCTGGGTGCGGGCGTGGTCCATGGGCGCCGGTCTACAGCGCCTTGGCCCGAGCGCGAAGCCCGACCGACGGCCCGCGCGTCACGCCAGCTCCAGCACCGCCCCCACCAGGCGGTCCACGCCCTTGTGTACCTGGGCGATGGAGGCGTGGAACATGTACGCGGGCGTCGAGACGACCTTCTTGGCGTGGTCCACCTCGAGCTCCTCCACCGCGCGCGCCACGTGCTTGCCCCCGAAGGCCTCGATGGCGGCGGCCGTCTCCGGGTCGTCGCCGATGGTCAGGCGCACGCCGTCGCCCAGCACCTTGGCCCCCAGCACCGGCGAGATGCAGATGAAGCCCAGCGGCTTCTTCGCCGCGTGCATGGCGCGCACGAGCGCCGCCACGTCGTCGCGCACCGTCATCTGTACGCCGTCGAGGGCCCAGGTGCACAGGTTCTTCGCCGCCCCGAAGCCCCCGGGGAAGATGAGCGCGTCGAGCTCGCTGGCGGCCACGCTCCCCAGCGGGCGCACGTGCCCCCGGGCGATGCGCGCCGACTCCTCGAGCACGTTGCGCGCGCCCGCGGCCGGCGTCTTCTCCAGGTGGTTCACCACGTGGTGCTGCGCCATGTCCGGCGCCAGCACCACCGCCTTCGCCCCGCGCTGGTCGAGGGCCAGGAGCGTCAGCGTCGCCTCGTGGATCTCCGAGCCGTCCAGAAAGCCGCAGCCCGAGAGCACCACGCCCACCGTCTTCGCGTGTCCCATCGTCGTCTCCTCTTTCGTTCGACCCCAAACGAGTTTCGAGCACTCGGGGTCGCTGTGCACAGCCTTCTCCACAGTGCTGTGGAGAACCTTGTGGAGTCTGTGGGAAACCACGCCCTCGCCCCTGTGGGAAGTGTGGAAAAGCCCCCGGAAGCGGGAGGGTGCGGCGGTTTTGCAGCGCGCGTACTCCCAGTCATGTTGCCGGCGCACCGGCCGACTTTCGGCAAAACCTCCGGCGCCGAGGATTCCACAGGAGCGGAAGCCTCCTTCAAGCCTTCGGGAAGTGGAGGCTTTCTGGAAGTTCTTGATCAGGAAAATGAGGCAAAGGTACAAGCCCGCCCCCCCGTCGCGCTCTTTTCTTCGCCTGCGAAAGCCCCCCTCAGTGACCTCTCTCGTCGAGCCGGCCGATTCGACAGTAAGCGCCCAGAATACCTGGCAGAACGCCCTGGAGCGGCTCCGCAACGACGGGCACTCGTACATCGTCTCGCAGCTGCTGCAGCTGCACCCGCTCAAGTACGCGGGCGGCACCCTGACTTTGGGGGTGGAAGATCTGTTCTTCCGCGACTGGGTCGATGACCACTACGGGGCCAAGATGAACGAGGCCCTGGCGCAGACGGCGGGGCAGACCATCACCGTGGCCTGGGAGAAGGTCGAGAAGCGCGCCACGTCGTCGGCTTTGCCTCCCGCACCGGCAGTCTCACAGCTCCGGCGGCCGGCGCGGCTCAACGAGAAGTTCACCTTCGAGACCTACGTGGTCTCCGACTCGAACCAGCTGCCGGCGGCGGCGGCCTACGCGGTGGCCGAGTCGCCGGGCCGGGCCTACAACCCGCTCTTCATCTACGGCGGCACGGGCCTGGGCAAGACGCACCTGCTGCACGCCATCGGCAACCGCATCGTCGCGCGCAACCCGCAGGCGCGGGTGATGTACCTGTCGAGCGAGGAGTTCACCAACCAGTTCATCGAGTCGGTGCGCGACCAGCGCATGACGGAGTTCCGCCGCCGCTTCCGCGAGGAGTGCGACGTGCTCCTCATCGACGACATCCAGTTCCTCGCCAAGAAGCAGGAGACGCAGAACGAGTTCTTCTTCACCTTCAACGCGCTCCACCAGATGTCGAAGGCGGTGGTGATGACGTCGGACACGGTGCCCTCGGAGATCACCGGCCTCGAGGACCGGCTCCGCTCGCGCTTCGCCATGGGCCTCATCACCGACGTGCACGAGCCCAACTTCGAGGCGCGCGTCGCCATCTTGAAGAAGAAGGCCGCCGCCGACGGCGTGAACCTCACCGACAAGGTGACGCACTTCATCGCCCGCCACGTGGCGAAGAACGTGCGCGAGCTCGAGGGCGCGCTGATCAAGGTGACCGCGGTGCACGCGCTCACCGGGCAGCCGCTGACCGAGGAACTCTGCGCGCAGGTGCTCGCCGACCTCATCCCCGCGCAGCGGGCCCTCGACGCCGACGTCATCCAGAAGGAAGTGGCGCGCTTCTACAAGGTGCCCATCGACGAGCTCAAGGGTGAGCGCCGCGTCAAGCACATCGTCTACGCGCGGCAGGTCGCGATGTACCTGTGCCGCACGCTCACCACCGCGTCGCTGCCCGACATCGGCGAGCGCTTCAACAAGGACCACTCCACGGTGCTCACCTCGGTGCGGAAGATCGAGCAGGCCCGCGAGGCCGACGAGCAGCTGCGCCTCGAGCTCGGCGAGCTGACCCAGAAGCTCGGCAACGCCTGAGCTGAGCCGTGGCGCGGGCCTCGAGTCACTTGGTCCTCCGAACCCCGGAGGCACCATGCACCGACGCGCCCTGCTCCTCGCCCTCAGCTGTCTTCTCTCCACCCCCGCCCTCGCGCAGTCGCCCGACAACCCGGAGTGCCTCGGCAGCCAGTGCGGCTCACCCAAGGAGGAGGGCGGCGGCGGCGGCGGCGCGTGCGTGGCCGGCGTCTGCGTCGGCGGCGGCTGCTCCGTGTGGGTCGCGTACACCGACGACGGGCAGACGCTCGCGTACACCGACGACGCCGACGGCGACGGCAAGGGCGACGACGTCGACAACTGCCCCTTCGTCACCAACCGCGAGCAGCTCGATGGCGACGGCGACGGCGTCGGTGATGCGTGCGACAACTGCGCGGCCGCGTCGAACTTCTCGCAGCTCGACACCGACGGCAACGGCGTGGGCGACGTCTGCGACCCCGACCTCGACGGCGACGGCATCTTGAACACCCTCGACAACTGCCCCTCGATCCCCAACCCGGACCAGCGGCGCACCAACTCGGGCCAGCCCCTGGGCGACGTCTGCAACGCGGACGACGACGGTGACGGCATCGCCGACGTGCTCGACAACTGCCCGCTGGTGGTGAACCCGACGCAGGTGATTCCCACGGGCGCCATCTGCAACATCGACACGGACCGCGACGGCATCAACGACGAGTTCGACAACTGCCCGTACTTCGCCTCCGTGAGCCAGCTCGACACCGACCTCGATGGCCAGGGCGACGTCTGCGACTTCGACATGGACAACGACGGCATCTTGAACGCGGCCGACAACTGCCCCCTGGCCCGGAACCGCGGCCAGTGGGACGAGGACGCCGACGGCCTGGGCGACGCCTGCGACGCCCGCTACTGCGTCGTCATCGACCCCTCGAACAAGGAGGACTGCCTCGACCCCCACGGCCCCTTTCGCGTGCACGGCGGCGGGCAGGTGACGCTCAAGGCCGGTGAGCGCTTCCGGCTCCCCCTCTTCGCCAACCGCAACGGCGCCGGCATCGAGTACGCGTGGACCGTCTCCCGGCGCCCGGCCGGCTCCTCGGCGGCCATCGAGCACCCGCAGGGCGTCGTCACCGACTCCCGCCGGTGGATGTACGCGTACGCCGACGGCCGCGCGCCCACCTTCACCGCCGACGTCGACGGCGCGTACGCCCTGCAGCTCCAGGCGCGCCTCGTCTTCGCCGACCGCGCCTACCCGGCCAACCGCGACTCCACCTCGTCGCTGGCGATGAAGGCCATGGGCCGCGACGGCGCCACCTCGTGCAGCGCCGTGCCCCTCGACGCCACCGCGCTCCTCGCCGCGGCCGCCCTCCTGCGCGGGTGGTCGCGCCGCCGCCGCCGCTGATGAGCGACGCCCCTGGCAGCGAGGCGCACCGGGCTGGCTCTGCGGAGCTGGCCCGGTGCACGGGCGCGTCAGGGGGCCTGTAGAGCGGCGCACCCGAAGGTGGGGCGTACGCCCCACACCGGCGACCGTGGCGCACCTGCAACCACCCGGACTCCTGATCGCCCCACCCGTGGCGCACCCTTCGCAAATGCCCGGCCCCGATGGCCTCTCACTTCGCGCAAACCCTCAAGATGTGGGCGGCTGAGCCGCGGACGGGGCCTCGAGTCACTCGTCCTTCCGTGAGCGCTGCCGTGGCGAGACTTCCGCTGTCCTTCACCGACTGGAGCGAGGAGCGGCAGCTCGAGGCCCTCCGCGCCGGTCGGCCTGGGGCCTGGCTGGGCTTCTACGACGCCTATGCGCCCTACGTGCTGGCGGTGCTGCGCCGGGTGCTGGGCCCCGACCGCGAGCTCGAGGACCTCCTGCAGGACATCTTCACCCGCGCCCTCGAGGGCGTCGGGCGCGTGAAGGACGCCACCAAGCTCAAGCCCTGGCTGCGCAGCCTCACCATCTTCACCGCCCGCGAGACGCTCCGGCGGCGCAAGTGGCGCTCGTGGCTGCCCCTGGGCAACCCCCACGACGACGACGAGGTCGTCGCCTGGCCCACCACCACCGACGCCCTCGAGGAGCGCGCGCTCCTGCGCAAGGTGAAGCACATCCTCGACGGCATGCGCGTGGACGACCGCCTCGCCTTCACGCTGCGGCACTTCGAGGGCCTGGAGCTGACCGAGGTGGCCGCGACCCTGGGCATGTCGCTGTCCACCGCCAAGCGCCGCATCGCGCGCGCCGAGGCTGAGTTCCACCGCCACGCCGCCGCTGACCGCGACCTCCGCGCGCGCCTCGTCGCCACCGATGTCCTGGGGTTCTCGTCATGACCGACCTCGACCCCCTCTCGAAGCAGTACGTCACGGCCCTCGAGCGCCAGCGCGGCGCGAAGGTGGTGCTGGCCCAGGCCCGCGCCCGCTTCGCCGAGCGCCTCCACGGCGTCGACACGCCCGCGCCGTCGGCCTGGCGCTTCCTGCGCCCGGTGGCGGCCCTCGCGCTCGCCGCCGGCCTCGCCGTGGTGCTGTGGCCCGACGCGCCGCTGGGCGTCTCGCTGCGCGGCCAGCCCGGGGCCACCGCCGACTTCGTGCACACCGCCGCGGCCGAGGTGGTGCTCGACTTCAGCGACGGCTCCGAGGTGGTGGTGCGCGGCGATTCGCAGGTGCGCCTGCTGGGCGTCACGCCCATCGGGGCCCAGGTGGCCCTCGAGCGCGGCGCGGCGCACGTCAACGTGGTGCACCGCGAGCAGACGAAGTGGGCCTTCGTCGCCGGGCCCTACCGCGTGTACGTGGTGGGCACGCAGTTCGAGCTCAAGTGGAGCCCCGAGGCCGGCGGCCTCGAGGTGGCCATGGACGAAGGCATCGTGGAGATCGAGGGCCCGGGCCTGCGCCGTCAGCGCGTCACCTCCGGCCAGCGCCTCGAGGCCTTCGCCGAGCCGGCGCGCGCGTCGCTCTACCTCGAGGCCGAGCCCCCGAGCGGCCCGGAGCCGGTGGTCGAGGCGCCCACCGTCACCACCGTGCGGCGCCCCCGCGCGAGCGCGCCCGCCGTGGCGAAGGCCCCGCGCGCGGGCGGCCCCTCGTGGCGCTACCTCGCCGACCTGGGCAACGCCGACGGCGCCATGGCCGCCGCCGACGAGGCGGGCTTCGACTGGCTCGTCAACTCCATGCCGCGCGGCGACGTGCTGGACCTGGGCGACGTCGCCCGGCAGGCGCGGGCGCCCGCCAGGGCGAAGCAGGCGTGGCTCGCCGTGCGCGAGCGCTTCCCCGGCACGGGCGCCTCCACCGAGGCCACGCGGCGCCTGGGCCGCCTCGCCGCCGAGGTAGAAAAGGACGACGACGAGGCCGCCCGCTGGTTCCGCCGCGCGGCAACCGAGGCACCCAACGCACCGTCGGCCCCCGACGCCATCCGCGAGTGGCTCGAGGTGCTGGTGCGCCAGGGCCAGCTCGACGAGGCCCGCGCCGTCGCCGCCGACTCGCTCAAGCGCTTCAAGAACGGCCCGCAGGCGGCCCTCGCCCGGGAAGTGCTCGCCCGCTGACGGCTGACTGCGGGTGGCGCGCGCGGCTCGCGCACGCGGCGGAGGCGCATGACGAGGCCCTGCGCGCCCGCCC
>CAYUZK010000278.1:0-6748 GCA_964449625.1 uncultured Archangium sp. | reverse complement strand
GCAGTGGTGCGTGACCCCGTTGGTGTCGCTGGTGGTGAAGACCAGCGTCGTCGAGAGGCTGTTGGTGTACGCCGGGTTGCCCGCGTTGATGACGACGGTGCCCGTCGGCAGGGTGGTGTCGAGCGTGATGCTGTCGCTGACGGAGGTCGTCGAGACGTTGTTCGCCGCGTCGCGGAACCACGTGTACACGGTCTTCACCCCGTCGCCCGTCGTCAGCGTGTGGGCATTGGTGGCCAGGGTGACGAAGCACGAGTCGCCCGCCGCCGGGGTGGTGTTGGCGTTGCGCGTGCAGTGGTGCGTCACGCCGGAGCCCGTGCCGTCGCTGGTGGTGAAGCCCAGGGTGACGGCCGTGGTGGTGGTGTAGGTCGCGCCGGCCGCGATGGTGACGGTGCCGGTGGGCGCCGTGCCGTCGAGAGTGATGGAGTCGCTCGCGATGCTGGTCGAGACGTTCCCCGCCGTGTCCTTGAACCATGAGTAGACCGTCTTCACCCCGTCGCCCGCCGCCAGGGTGTGCGAGGTGTTGGTGATGGGCTGGAAGCACCCGTCGCTCGCCGCCGGCCTGCTGCTGGAGGTGTTGCTCGTGCAGTGGTGCGTGGTGTCGCCGCTCACCGAGAAGACGAGCGTCGTGGCGGTGGTGTTGGTGAAGGCCGGGTTGCCTGTGTTGATGGTGACGGTGCCCGACGGCGGCGCCGTGTCGAGGGTGATGCTGTCCTGCGCGTAGGTCGTCGAGACATGGCCCGCCGCGTCGCGGAACCACGTGTAGACCGTCTTCACCCCGTCAGGCGTGGGCAGCGTGAAGCTCGTGGTGGCGATGGCGGCGAAGCAACCGTCTCCCGGGGCCGGCTGCGTGCCCGCCGTGGTGCGCGTGCAGTGGTGCGTCACGCCCGAGCCCGTGCCGTCGTTGGTGCTGAAGGCCAGCGTCACCGCAGTGGTGGTGGTGAACGCGGGGTCGGAGGCCCCGATGAGCACGGTGCCCGTGGGCGCCGTGAGGTCGAGGAGGATGCTGTCGCTGGCCGCGCCGTTCGACACGTTGCCCGCCGCGTCGCGGAACCAGGTGTAGAGCGTCTTCGTGCCGTCGGGCGTCGCGAGCGTGGCCGAGGTCGCGCTCAGCAGCGCGAAGCAGCCGTCGGCGGCCGCCGGCTTGGTGCCCTCGGTGGTGCGGGTGCAGTGGTGCGTGACGCCCGAGCCTGAGCCGTCGCTCGTGGTGAACGAGAGCGTCGCCGCGGTGGTGGTGGCGTAGGGCGCGCCGCCGTTGAGGGTGACGGTGCCCGCGGGGGCGGTGGTGTCGAGGGTGATGCTGTCGTTCGCGGCCACCGTCGAGACGGTGTTCGCCGCGTTCTTGAACCACGTGTACACCGTCTTCACGCCGTCGCCGGTGGGCAGCGTGTACGAGGTGTCCGTCAGCAGACGGAAGCAGGTGTTGCCGGGGTCCGGTTGGGTACCCGCGGTGTCCCGCGTGCAGTGCTCGGTGATGTCTGGGGCGTTGAAGACCAGCGTCACCGCGGTGGTGTTCGTGAACGTGGGGTTGCCCGAGTTGATGGTGACGGTGCCCACCGCGGCGCTGGTGTTGAGGGTGATGGTGTCGCTGGTCGAGGCCGACACGTTGCCCGCCGCGTCGCGGAACCACGTGTAGACCGTCTTGACGCCGTCGCCGGTGGACAGCAGGAAGCCCGTGGTGCCGATGGTGGCGAAGCAGCCGTCGGTGGCCAGCGGGGTGGTCGAGGTCTCCTTCGAGCAGTGGTGCGTGACGCCCGAGCCGCTGCCGTCGGACGCGGACAGCACCAGCGTCACCTCGCGCGTCGCCGTGTACTCCGGGTCGCCCGAGTTGATGGTGACGGTGCCCGTCGGAACCACCGTATCGAGCCCGATGGTGTCACTCACCACGCTGGTCGACACGTTGCCCGCGGAGTCCTTGAACCAGGCGTAGAGCGTCTTGGTGCCGTCGCCCGCCCCCAGAGACACGCTCGAGGTGGCCAGCGGCTGGAAGCAGCCGTCGCTCTCGGCCGGCTGCGTGCCGGCCGTGGTGCGCGTGCAGTGGTGCGTGGTGTCGGCGCTGACGCTGAAGACCAGCGTCGCCGCCGCGCTGTTGGTCCACGCCGGGTCGCCGGCGTTGATGACGAAGGTGCCCGACGGCGGCGCGGTGTCGAGCGTGATGGTGTCCGTGGCGGCGGTGGTCGAGACGTTGCCCGCCGCGTCGCGGTACCACGTGTAGACCGTCTTCACGCCGTCGCCCGTGGGCAGCGAGTAGCTCGTCACCGCGAGCGGCGCGAAGCACGGGTGGTCAGCGGCCGGCGCCGCCCCGGGGACGTCACCGGTGCAGTGGTGCGTCACGCCCGAGGTGGCGTCGGAGGTCGTGAAGACCAGGGTCACCGCCGCGCTGGTGGTGAAGTCCGGGTTGCCCGGGTTGATGACCACCGCGCCCGTGGGCGGCGTGAGGTCGACGGTGATGGCGTCGCTCACGACGGTCGCCGAGACGTTGCCCGCCGCGTCGCGGAACCAGGTGAAGACCGACTTGCTGCCGTCACCCGCGGGCAGCGCGTAGCCCGTCGCCGAGAGGGCCGCGAAGCAGCCGTCGTTGGCCAGCGGCCTGGTGCCGGCGGTGTCGCGAGAGCAGTGGTGCGTCGCGTCGGCGCTGGCGGTGAACGAGAGCGTGACGCCCAGCGCGTTGGTGTAGGTCGCGTTGGCGTTGATGAGCACGGTGCCCGTGGGCGGCACCGTGTCGAGCGTGATGCCGTCGCTCGCCGCCGAGGCCGAGACGTTGCCCGCCGCGTCGCGGAACCAGCTGTAGACGGTCTTCGCGCCGTCGCCCGTGGGCAGGGTGAAGGCCGTGCTGGTCAGCACCTGGAAGCAGGCGTCGTTCGCCGCCGGCCTGGTGCCCAGGGAAGAGGAGCTGCAGTGGTGCGTGGCGTCGCCGCTCGCCGCGAAGACGAGGTTCACCGCGGTGCTGGTGGTGTAGTCGGGGTTGCCGGCGTTGATGGTGACCGTGCCCGAGGGCGGCGTGGTGTCGAGCGTGATGCTGTCGGTGACCGCGTTGCTCGAGACGTTGCCCGCCAGGTCGCGGAACCAGGTGTGCACCGCCTTCACGCCGTCCGGCGTGGGCAGCGCGTAGCCGGTGGTGCCCAGGGCCACGAAGCAGGCGTCGGTGGCCAGGGGCTTCGTGCCCGCCGTGTCGCGCGTGCAGTGGTGCGAGACGTCGGGGTCGGCGGTGAAGACGAGGTTGACCGCGGTCGAGGTCGTGTAGGCCGGGTTGCCGGCGTTGATGGTGACGGTGCCCGTGGGCGGCGTCTGGTCGAGGGTGATGGTGTCGGTGGCCGCCGGGGCCGACACGTTGCCCGCCTGGTCGCGGAACCACGTGTACACGGTCTTGAGGCCGTCACCGGTGGTGAGGGTGTGGCTCACGTTGGCCAGCGCGACGAAGCACGCGTCGCCGGCGCCCGGCGTGGTGTTGACGTTGCGCGTGCAGTGGTGCGTCACGTCGGCCCCGTCGGGCGTCAGCACGAGCGTCACCGCCGTGGTGGCCGTGAAGTCGGGGTTGCCCGCGTTGACGACGACGGTGCCCGTGGGCGGCGTGGTGTCGAGCGTGATGTCGTCGGTGGCCGGCGCCGCGGACACGTTGCCCGCGGTGTCGCGGAACCAGGTGTAGACGGACTTGCTGCCATCGCCCGTCGGCAGCGTGTAGGCCGTCGTGGCCAGCGAGACGAAGCAGGCGTCGTTCGCGGCGGGCGCCGGCGAGCTCGCGTTCCTCGTGCAGTGGTGCGTGACGCCGTTGGCGTCGGTAGCGGAGAGCGTCAGCGTCACCGCGGTGGTGGCCGTGAAGGCCGCGCCCCCGTTGATGCTCACCGTGCCGGTGGGCGGCGTGGTGTCGAGGGTGATGCCGTCGCTCGCCGGGGTCGTCGACACGTTGCCCGCGGCGTCGAGGAACCAGGTCGTCACCGTCTTGGCGCCGTCGCCGGTGGTGAGGGTGTGCGCGGTGCTGGTGAGCGGCACGAAGCAGGTGTCGGTGGCCGTCGGCGCCGGGCTCGAGGTGTTCTTCGTGCAGTGGTGCGTGACGCCGCTGGGGTCCGTCGCCGAGAGGATGAGCTCCACCGCGGTGCTGCTGGTGAAGGCCGGGTTGCCGGTGTTGACGATGACGGTGCCCGTGGGCCCCGCCGTGTCGAGGGTGATGCCGTCGACGACCTCGCTCGAGACGTTGCCCGCGGCGTCGCGCACGCGCACGCCCACCGTCTTGGCGCCGTCGCCGGTGGACAGGGTGAAGGCCACGGGCGAAGCGAAGAAGACGTAGCTTCCGAAGGCCGCCGCGCCCTCGCGCAGGGCCATCTCGGCCACCTCGCTGCCGCCGAGGGAGTCGGTGGCGGCGATGGCCACGGAGACGGCGGTGGAGTTGGTGTAGGGCGTGTCGCCGTTGATGGCGACGCTGGTGATGGTGGGGGCCACGGTGTCGAGGCCGATGTCGTCGCTCACCGCCGCCGAGGTGTTGCCGGCGTTGTCCGTCACGGTGGCGGTGACGGTCTTGGTGCCGTCGCCCGTCGCCAGCGTCACGGCCCAGGGGCCGCCGGAGCCGTAGGGCACGCACTGCGGCGCGCCGACGATGGTGCCGTTGAAGCAGACCTGCGAGAGGCCCGAGCCGGTGCCGTCGTTGACGGTGAGGCTCACCTGCGCGGCGGTGGCGTTGGTCCACGCGTTGCCGCCGTTGACGCTGACGACCGAGAGGACGGGCGGCGTCGCGTCGAGCGTGATGGTGTCGGTGACGGTCGTCGCGTTGCCGGCGCCGTCGCGCGCGCGCAGGCGCACCGTCTTGAGGCCGTCGCCGGTCGAGAGCACCCACACCGCGCTCCCGCCCGTCACGGGCGTCCAGGTGCTGCCGTCGTTGGAGGCCTCGAGCGTCGCGAGGCCCGAGCCGGTGTCGGCCGCCGTCCACGAGAGCGTGGCGGTGGTGGTGTTGGTGGCCGCGGCGTCGCTGTTGATGACGAAGTTGGTGACGCTCGGCGCCACCGTGTCGAGCACCACCGAGTCGCTCACGACGAGCTCGTTGCTCTGGCTGTCGAGGAAGCGCACCGAGACGGTCTTCGTGCCGTCGCCGCTCGAGAGCGCCCAGCCCGTCTTCGTCGTGGCGTAGGTCTCCGGCGTCGAGAAGCTGGTGCCGTCGTTCGAGAAGGCCATGGTGGTGATGGCGCCGCTCGGCGCGGAGGTGCTGGCGGAGAGCGTGAGGCTCACCGTGCCCGTGTTGACCGCGCTCGCGCCGCCGGCCACGGTGATGGTGCCCGAGATGGTGCCCTGCACCACGGTGAAGGCGAGGTTGCCGGAGTTGAACGGCACCCAGGTGCTGGCCAGGCCCTGCGCGTCGACGGCGCGCACCTGCCACTTGTAGCCGCCCGCGGCGAGGGAGTTGAGCGGGAGCTCGAGGGTGCCCTCGGCGCCCAGGCTGCCGCTCTGCGAGGGGATGCCCGAGAACATGTTGGTGGTGAGGGTGACCTCGACCTCCAGCTTCACGTTCGCGTTCTCGGGGTCGTCCACCGTCGCCCGCACGCGCGGCGGCTGAGACACCTGCGCGCCCGGCGCGACGGCCACGCCGCCGACGTCGACCTGCTGGGGCGCGGTGACCACCGGCGCCTGGTTCGGCGGCGGGTTGACGGTGACGGTGAAGGCCTTCTGGGCCTCGAGGAAGCCGTCGCTGACGGTGACGGTGAGCTCCTGCGTGGCCACCACGGCGGCGCCAGGCGAGAAGATGACGCTGCCCCCGTCGAGGGCGCCCCAGGTGGGCAGCGGGGCCGCCGCGTAGGTCAGCAGGTCGAGGTCGGGGTCCGTCGCGTTGAAGACGACGGTCTGCGTGGTGCCCGCCGTCATGGTGACGTTGGCGATGTCCGCCAGCACCGGCGGCCGGTTGGTGTTGGTGACGGTGACGCTGAGCGTGCCGTCGACCACCGTGGTGCCGTCGGTCACCTGGAGCGCCAGCATGTAGCTGCCGGAGTCCGAGAAGCCGGGGGCCAGGGTGAGCACGCCGCCCGACAGCGAGGCGAAGGACGGCGGCATGAGGAGCGCGTAGGTGAGGGGGTCACCGTCGGGGTCCGTCGCCGAGAGGGTGATGGTCTCGACCTGGCCCTCGGCCACCGTGACGGGCGTGAGGCCGGTGAAGACGGGCGGGCGGCTCTTGTCGGCCACAATCACCTGGAAGGAGCCGGTGACGAAGGCCATGCCGTCGCTCATCAGCACGTTGATGGTGTAGGTGCCGGCCTGCGTGTAGTCGGGCGTCAGCGTGACCTTGTCGGCGAGGTGCGACGCGAAGGGCGGCGCGCCGATGAGCGAGATGAAGCTGACCGGGTCTCCGTCGATGTCCGTCGCCGTCAGCGTCACCACCAGGGTGTCGCCTTCGTCCATGGTGATGGGAGAGGCCACCGTGAGCTGCGGCGGGGCGTTGGTGTTGGTGACCGTCACCGCCAGCGAGCCGTCGACCGAGGTGGTGCCGTCCGTCACGCGCACGGTGATGACGTGCGACCCCTGGTCGGTGAAGCCCGGCGCCAGCGTCACCACCGCGCCCGAGATCGTCACCCAGGCGGGCGGGGTGTCGAGGGAGTAAGTGAGGGCGTCGTTCTCGGGGTCCGTCGCGGTGAGGGTCACCGTCGCCGTCGCGCCTTCGGCGACCGTGACGGGCGGAATCGTGCCGAAGACCGGCGCGCCGTTCGGGGTGCCGCCGCCGGTGCCGCCGCCGGTGCCGCCGCCGGTGCCGCCGCCGGTGCCGCCGCCGGTGCCC
>CAYUZK010000277.1:0-6761 GCA_964449625.1 uncultured Archangium sp. | reverse complement strand
GGTACCACGAGCTGATGGACCTGGGCATCATCGAGATCGAGCCGCTGACCTACATTCGCGGCCGCTCCATTCCCAACCAGTACATCATCGTGGACGAGGCGCAGAACCTGACCCCGCACGAGGTGAAGACCATCGTCACCCGCGTGGGCGACAACACGAAGATCGTCCTCACTGGCGACCCGGCGCAGATCGACAACCCCTACGTCGACTCCACCAACAACGGGCTCGTGCACGTGGTGAACCGCTTCAAGAACCAGAAGATCGCCGGCCACGTCACCATGACCAAGGGCGAGCGCTCGGCCCTGGCGGAGATCGCCACCAACCTGCTGTGAGCCATGAGCCCGCCGAACGCCAAGCCCCTCATCGAGTACCCGACGGTCTACGCCTTCAAGGTGATGGGCCGCCGCGAGGGCGACTTCCGCGAGTACGTGCTGGCGCTCTTCCGCGCGCAGTTGGGCGCCGAGGTGCCGCCCGAGGCGATCAGCGAGAACGTCTCGAAAGAGGGCACCTACGTCTCGCTGACGGTCTCCGTGCGGCTCGAGGCCGAGGCGCAGCGCCAGCGGATCTACGCGCAGCTCCACGTCGATCAACGCGTCGTCTACTACTTGTGAGGCGCGCTCCCGCTGTGTAAGGGCACCCCCGACGCCATGGCCGACCCCTTCCCCCTCTACCTGCCGCCCGACGCCCGCAGGCCCTTCCAGACCGAGTCGCTCCTGCGGCGCTTTGCCCAGGCGGCTCACTGGTCGGACGAGTCGAGCCTCCTCGAGATCCACGGCAGCCTCGGCGGCCTCGCGCTGGCCAAGGCCCTCTCGTGCCACCTCACGGTCATCGAGCCCGAGGCGCGGGTGGCCGACGCGCTCAAGGAGCGCGCGAAGGTGGTCGGCGTCGCCGACAGGGTGGGCGTGCAGAACGTGACCGCCGACGCCATGAAGTTCGCCGAGCGCGCCTTCGACGGCATCTTCGCCTTCGGGCGGGTGCTGGGGCTGCCGGCGGTTGTGGCGAAGCGGTGGCGCCCGTACCTCGCCGAAGGGGGCCGCCTGGGCCTCACGGCAGTGGTGCGTGTCGGCCTCAAGCCCGCCGAGGCGGCGCTCAAGGCCTGGGAGGCCCGCCTGGGCAGCCCCCTGCTCTCGCCGCGACAGACGCTGATGGCCATCGAGCAGGAGGGCTTCGAGCCCGAGATGGTCGAGTCGCTGGGCGAGCCCGAGCTCGACGAGCACTACCGCGAGCTCGAGGCCGTGCTGAACAAGAACGGCACCGACGACGCCAGCGTGAAGGCGCTGCGCGAGGAGATCGCGCTGCACCGCTCGCTCAACGGCAAGACGGGCGTGACCCTGGCCTTCGTGGTGCTCCGCCGCAAGGAGCCGGGCGAGAAGCCGCCGGCCTCGCGCGACGGCGGGTGACCTCGCTGCTCAGTGCAGCGCGCCGTTGAAGTCGAGCACCTCGATGGGCTCCGGCGCGAGCTGGAAGTGCACCTCTTCGCGGTAGCCCTCGGCGTCGCCGGCGATCTGGAAGGGCATCGGCCGCGAGAAGCGAATGGTGGCGTCCTTCACCAGGAAGTCGCGCATGCCCTCGGGGAACCAGGTGCCCGACCACAGCCGCGGGAGGTTGGCGAGGATCGACGTCGTGGGGATGGTCGCCAGGCGCAGGTTCATCATGCCCCGGCGCTTCCCCGCAAACGGGAACATCTTCAGCTCGAAGCCGTAGAAGGGCACCGTGCCGGCGGCGGCCATCATGAGCGAGCCGCGGTAGAGCGTCGCGCCCGGCGCGTAGGTCTCGGCCGGCGTGCCGTCGGGGCTCATGCGGTAGGCCGTGGCCGGGCCGTTGACCACCTCGCAGTCCACGGCCGTGGAGTGCGTGAGGTAGTAGGGCACCGTCTTGAAGGCGACGGAGGCGAAGTAGCCGCCGGCCCCGGTGAGCACCTTCGAGAGCGCGCCCTGGCCGAAGTTCTGCTTCACCCAGTTGTAGTCGTTGAGCAGCTTCCCATCGACGCCCAGGCCCGCGAAGGGGGCGCGCTTGCCGTCGAGGAGCAGCAGGTCGAGCGTGCGGCAGCCCGGCACCTCGCCCGCGCGCGCGCGGAGCACGTCGTCGACGAAGCCGTCACCCCGGGTGGCGCTCGCGCGCACGTAGGAGGCGACCGAGTTGCCCGTGCCCAGCTTGAGCACCCCGAAGCGCGGGGTGGGCGTGGCGTGGTGCCGGCGGCGCAGCGCCACCTGGTTCAAGATCTCGTTCACGAAGCAGGTGAGGGTGCCGTCACCGCCCCCAAAGAACACCATCGGGTAGCCGCGGTCGACCACCTGCTGCGCGATGCGGCGCGCGTCGAGCTCCGAGCGCGAGACGTAGAGGTCGCCTTCCGGTACCACGTGGGAGAGCGCCCGCTGCACGCCCGCCGTGACCTTCCGGGCGTTGGCGTTGAGGAGCACCGCCACCCGCTGATCGGCGAGCCCGCGGGGGGGAACCTGCTCATACTCGGCGCTGAAGGGCTGAACCCACATGCGTGACCGGCCTCCCGGCGTCGTCGACCCCCCAAGGCGCGACGCCGGGCGCTCTCCAAGCACAAGCCCTGCCAGCTGACTCAATGCGTCAACCCTTTGATGCGAATGGGTTTGGCGCGCGTGTCACGGGCCTGTTGCAACCCGGCGGTGGCAGCAGGTGCGTACGGACCTACGCACCACCCCTGTCATTTCGGGGGCTTTGGCCGCATTGACGGCCAAGGCCGGGTGGTTACTGTGCGACAACCTTCGGCTCAACCCTATTTGAGTCGTGCTTTCAATGGTTTAGGAGAACACGCACATGGGCAAGATCATCGGTATCGACCTCGGCACCACCAACTCAGTCGTCGCCATCATGGAGGGCCGGGAGCCCAAGGTGATCGTCAACGAGGAGGGCAGCCGCATCACCCCTTCCATCGTCGGCTATACGAAGGACGGCGAGCGCCTCGTCGGGCAGGTCGCCAAGCGGCAGGCCATCACCAACCCGGAGCGTACGGTGTACTCGGTCAAGCGCTTCATGGGCCGCCGCTACGCGGAGGTCGCCGACGAGGCGAAGCTGGTGCCCTACAAGGTGGTGAAGGGGCCCAACGACGACGCCCGCGTGGAGATCGACGGCAAGGCCATCAGCCCCCCGGAGGTCTCGGCGCAGGTGCTGCTCAAGCTCAAGCGCGCCGCCGAGAACTACCTGGGCGAGAAGGTGACCGACGCGGTGATCACCGTGCCCGCGTACTTCAACGACGCCCAGCGCCAGGCCACCAAGGACGCAGGCGAGATCGCCGGGCTCAACGTGCGGCGCATCGTCAACGAGCCGACGGCCGCGGCGCTGGCCTACGGCCTCGACAAGAAGCACAGCCAGAAGGTCGCCATCTACGACTTCGGCGGCGGCACCTTCGACATCTCGATCCTCGACATGGGTGACGGCGCGGTGGAGGTGCTCGCGACGAACGGCGACACGCACCTGGGCGGCGACAACCTCGACCTGCGGGTGATGGAGTGGCTGGTCGCGGAGTTCAAGAAGGACACCGGCCTCGACGTCTCGAACGACAAGATGGTGATCCAGCGCCTCAAGGAGGCGGCGGAGAAGGCGAAGATCGAGCTGTCGAGCGCGAACGAGACCGAGATCAACCTGCCGTTCCTCACGGCCGACGCCTCGGGCCCCAAGCACCTCAACCTGAAGCTGACGCGGGCGAAGCTCGAGGCGATGGTCGACGATCTCATCGAGCGCTCGCTCGAGCCCTCGCGCAAGTGCCTGAAGGACTCGGGCCTCGACGCCTCGAAGATCGACGAGGTCGTGCTGGTGGGCGGCTCGACCCGCATGCCCAAGGTGCAGGAGGCGGTGAAGAAGCTCTTCGGCAAGGAGCCCAACCGCACCGTGAACCCCGACGAGGTGGTGGCCGTCGGCGCCGCCGTCCAGGGCGCGGTGCTCGCGGGCGACGTGAAGGACATCCTCCTGCTCGACGTGACGCCGCTGTCCCTGGGCGTCGAGACGATGGGCGGGGTCTTCACGCGGCTCATCGAGCGCAACACCACGATCCCCACGCGCAAGTCCGAGACCTTCTCGACGGCCGCCGACGGGCAGACGCAGGTCGAGATCCACGTGCTGCAGGGTGAGCGCGAGATGGCCGGCGACAACCGCAGCCTCGGGCGCTTCCACCTCACGGGCCTGCCGCCGGCGCCGCGCGGCGTGCCGCAGATCGAGGTCACCTTCGACATCGACGCCAACGGCATCCTCAAGGTGGGCGCGAAGGACAAGGCCACCAGCAAGGAGGCGAACGTCACCATCACCCACAGCTCGGGCCTCGCGAAGGACGAGGTCGAGAAGATGGTGAAGGACGCCGCGGCCAACGAGGCCGCCGACAAGGACCGCCGGGCCGTCATCGACCTCAAGAACAAGGCCGAGAACCTCGCCTACAACCTCGAGAAGCTGGTGAAGGACAACAAGGAGAAGCTCGGCGCCGAGACGGCCGGCAAGCTCGAGGAAGCGGCCAAGGGCCTCCACCAGGTGCGCGAGAGCAGCGACAAGGCGGCCATCGAGGCGGCCATCACCGCGGCGGAGCAGCTCAGCTACAAGGCCGCCGAGGAGCTCTACAAGGCGGCGGCCCCCGGCTCCACGGCGACCCCGGGGGGCCCGGAGGCGGCCGCGGGCGGCGCGCCGGGCGCGGCTCCGGGCGCGAAGAAGGACGACGTCGTCGACGCGGAGTTCCGCTCGAACTGAGCCACAGCCCAGCAGGCTGACGTGGGGCGGGGTGCGGTGCCGAGGCTGGCGCTGCACCCCGTTTCCGTTCCTGCGCGCGCGCCAGGCGACGGACGGGTGAGGAACTCGCGCACGGTGTCGCAGGGCGGCCCCGTTCCTGCGCGTGGCACTGGAGATCTACAGTGTCGACGTGATCAACGAGCTGCTGGTGAAGCGGAAGCTGGCGTCGGGGTCGGCGGTCGATGCGTACCTGGCGAACAGCGCGATCGGCTCGGTGCTGGTGCAGGTGAGTCACCCCGAGCTGGCGGCCGACCCGGAGCTCTACGCGCGCTTCCTCGACTCCACGCGGCGCACCACGGCGGAGCGGCGGCACCCGGCGCTGCTCTCGCCGGCGACGGCGCGGCGGCACCCCGACGGGCGCTTCACCTTCGTCAGCAGCCCGGCGAGCGGGCGCACCGCCGCCGACCAGCTCCGCGCCCTGGGGCCCGTCGCGCCCGAGGAGGTGCGGCGCTGGGGCCTGCGCCTGTGCGAGGCGCTGGAGTTCCTCCACGCGCACCACGTCGTGCACGGCTACCTGGGGCCGGCCAACGTCTTCCTCGACGGCGACGAGCGGCGCCCCGAGGTGCGGCTGCTCGACACGGCGCTGCTCCTCTTCCGGGGCTCGCGCAGCGTGCCGCGCGGGGCCCTCGTGCCGGCCGAGTACCTCTCGCCGGCGCGGTGCGCGGGCCACCGGGCCACGCCGGCCTGCGACGTCTACGGCTTCGGCGTGCTGCTGCACGAGCTGCTCACCGGGCGCCCGCCGTTCTCGGGCAGCACCGCGGCCGTGACGCGCGCGATGCACCTCCACGCGCCGCTGCCGCCGCTCGAGCCCGGGCTGGAGCGCTGGGCCCCGCTCCTGGGCGGCTGCCTCGCGCGGCGGCCCGAGGCGCGCCTGGGCTCCTTCGCGGCGGTGCGTGACGCCCTGTCTGCCGTGAGCGTCGAGGGCACCCGGTCGCTCGACGTGGTCGTCGGCGCCGTGGCGCCCGCTGCCGCGCCGCTCGCCAGCGGGGCGACGCTGGGGCGCTACCGGCTCGACGCGCTCCTGGGTGAAGGGGGCATGGGGCAGGTCTTCGCGGCCCGGCACCCCTCGCTCGGCCGCGCGGTGGCCATCAAGGTGCTGAGGCCGGAGCTGGCCCGGCACGCCGCGGCGGTCGAGCGCTTCGTCGCCGAGGCGCAGGCCGTGGCCCGCCTGCGGCACCCCAACGTCATCGGCGTGGAGGACCTCTCGCGCGAGGGCGAGCACGTCTACATCGTCATGGAGCTGCTCGACGGCCAGACGCTCAAGGCCGCGGCGAAGGCCTCGCCCATCGAGCTGGTGCGCGCGGTGCGGCTGGCCCGGCAGGCCGCCTCGGCGCTGGCCGCCGCGCACCGCGTGGGCGTGGTGCACCGCGACGTGAAGCCCGACAACCTCATGCTGGTGCGCGACGGCGCGGGGGTGGAGCAGCTCAAGGTGGTGGACTTCGGCGTGGCCCGCGTCCTCCTCGACGATCAGGCGACCGCGTGCCGCACGCGCACCGGCCAGGTGCTGGGCACCCCGCTGTGGATGGCGCCGGAGCAGGCGCTCGGCGACCCGGTGGACGCGCGGGCCGACGTCTACGCGCTGTGCCTGGTGCTCTACACGCTCCTCGCGCGCCGCTTCCCCTTCGACGCGCCGAGCCTCTCGGCGGTGGTGATGAAGCGCCTCGTGGAGGAGGCGAGCCCGCTGGGCGAGACGAGCTTCCTGGGAGAGCCTGTGCCCCCGCGGCTGCGCGCGCTGGTGGCGAAGGGCCTGCGGCGCGAGCGCGAGGATCGCCAGGCGTCGATGGACGAGGTGGACGCGGAGCTCGCGGCCGTCGAGGCCGAGCTCTCGGCGCCCTCGCCGATCACCGGCGACGGGCTGGGGCGCTGGCGGCGCTCATGAGTCGGCGAGCCGCTCGAGCAGCGCCCGCACGGTGAGGGGGCTCGAGCCCTCGGCCTTGTTGTTGACGATGATCGTCAGGCTGCGCCCCGCGGCCCGGCACGCCTTCCAGAGCGAGACGACGTCGTCGCGCATCTCGGGG
>CAYUZK010000276.1:0-6766 GCA_964449625.1 uncultured Archangium sp. | reverse complement strand
CGCGACGCTGATGTGGCGGATGCAGCTGGGGCAGGTCATCCCATCGACGTTCAGAACGGTCTCTTCGCTGTCCATGTGCTTCTCCTCGATTGACGGACGGACGAGATGTCCGCGGTCGACCGGGGAGACGCGCAGGGCGGCGGCGCCTTACACCTGCTCACGGTGCGACCGCGGCGCTGACCGGACTGAGGTGTAAGGCCGCCGCGCCAGGTGCGTCCCCCCGCAGCAAGGAGGGACACCAATGTCCACCAACCCGCAGGCGCAGTCGGCAGGCAGTGAAGAGGTGTTGCAGGTGCAGGGCATGACGTGCGCGGCCTGCGTGCGCCGCATCGAAGGCGCCCTGGGCAAGGTGCCCGGGGTGCAGGAGGCCTCGGTCAACTTGATCACCGAGAAGGCGACCGTGCGCTTCGATCGCTCGCTGGCCACCATGGCGCAGCTGGAGCAGGCCATCGTCGACGCAGGCTACGCCGTGGTGGCCGGGCCTGCCGAAGACGCGCCGCCGACGCCGCAGCTCAGCCAGCTCGAGGCCGCCGAGCGCACCGAGCACGAGCAGCTCAAGCGAGACACGGTGGTGGCGGTGCTGCTCGCGGTGCCGCTGCTGGTGCTGGGCATGTCTCACGGCGCCCTCATCCCCGGGTCAGATGGGCCCATCGGCCGGGCCGTGCAGCTGCTGCTCGCCACGCCCCTCGTCTTCGGGCCGGGGCGCCGGTTCCTCCGCCTCGCGTGGCTGGCCGCGAGGCACCGCGCCGCCGACATGAACACCCTGGTGGCGCTGGGCACGCTCTCGGCGTGGTCCTGGTCGGCCGTGGCGGTGCTGATGCCCGAGCTCTTCCCCCACGCGGAGCACGGCCACCGGCCCCACGTCTTCTTCGAGGCGGTCTCGGTGATCGCCTTCGTGCTGGCCGGGAAGATGCTCGAGGCCCGCGCGCGCCGCCGCCTCTCGGACGCGGTGCGTGGGCTGGTGTCGAGGCTGCCCGCCGAGGCCACCCGGCTGCTCGATGGGGTGGAGTCGACGGTGAAGGTGTCGGCGCTCCGCCCCGACGACCTGGTGCTGGTGCGGCCCGGCGAACGCCTCCCGGCCGACGGCGAGGTGGTGAGCGGCCGCTCTGCGGTCGACGAGGCGATGCTCACCGGCGAGGGCCTGCCGGTGGAGAAGCAGCCCGGCGACGTCGTCTTTGGGGGCACGGTCAACGCGCACGGCTCGCTGACGGTGCGGCTCACCCGCACGGGGGCGCACACCGCGCTGAGCCGGATCGTTCAGGCGGTGGAGTCGGCGCAGGGCAGCCGCGCGCCCATCTCGCGGATGGCCGATCGGGTGAGCGGGGTGTTCGTGCCGGTGGTGCTGGTGATCGCCCTGATCACCTTCGGCGTGTGGTGGGCCCTCGATCCGACCGCGGCGGGCCTGGCCACCGCGGTGCAGCACCTGGTGGCCGTGCTGGTGATCGCGTGTCCTTGCGCGCTCGGGCTGGCCACCCCGGCGGCGGTGGCGGTGGGCACGGGCCGCGGCGCCGAGCTGGGGGTGCTGGTGAAGGGCGGCGCGGTGCTGGAGGCCCTGAGCGCGGTGCAGACCGTGCTGCTCGACAAGACGGGCACGCTCACCTCGGGCAAGCCCACGCTGACCGAGGTGGTGGCGCTGGGCGATGAACGGGCCCTGCTCCGGCGGATCGCCTCGGTGGAGCGGCTCAGCGAGCACCCGGTGGCGAAGGCGGTGGTGCTGGGCGCGGAGGCGCGGCTCGGTGAGTCGGTGCCGGCGGCGCAGGGTGACTTCTCCAGTGAACCGGGCGCGGGCGTGGAGGCCGACGGCCTGCGCATCGGCACCGCCCCCTGGCTTCTGCAAGCTGGCGTCGACCCCCGGCCGCTGGAGGCGAAGGCTGACGAGCTCGCGGGGCGCGGCCGCACGCCTTCCTTCGTGGGCGACGTGCGTACGGGCACCCTCCTGGGCCTGGTGGCCGTGATGGACGCGCCGCTGCCCGAGGCGAAGGCGGCGGTCGAGGCGCTGAAGGCGCGCGGGCTGGAGGTGGCGATGGTCACCGGCGATCGGCGGCGCACGGCCCAGGCGGTGGCCGAGGCGCTGGGCATCACCCGCGTCGAGGCGGAGGTGAAGCCCGAAGGGAAGGCCGCGGTGGTGGCGAAGGTGAAGGCAGAGGGGCGCGTGGTGGCCATGGTGGGTGACGGGGTGAACGACGCACCCGCGCTGGCCGCCGCCGACGTGGGCATCGCCATCGGCACCGGCACCGACGTCGCTGCCGCCACCGCCGACGTGGTGCTGATGCGCGGGGGCATCTCGGGCCTGCCCAGGGCCATCGGCCTCGCCCGGGCCACCCTGCGCAACATCCGCCAGAACCTCTTCTGGGCCTTCATCTACAACGTGGCCGGCATCCCCCTGGCTGCTGGCGCGCTGGTGCCGTTCTTCGGCCTCGAGCTCTCGCCCGTCTTCGCCAGCGCCGCGATGTCGCTCTCCAGCGTCTCCGTGCTGGCCAACGCGCTGCGCCTGCGCCGCTTCGGGAGATGATCATGCTCCCGTTCTTCGCCGCGGCGCTGGCGTCGCTGTTCGTCGTGGTCGAGCCCATCGGCGTGGTGCCGATGTTCGTGGCCCTGACCCAGGGCCGCTCCCCAACGGAGGTGCGCCGCATCGCCCTGCGGGCGAGCGTGGTGGGCGCCCTGGTGCTGACCCTCTTCGCCATCGGGGGGAAGCTGTTCCTCGAGGCGCTGGGCGTGCGCATGGACGCGTTCCGCATGGCCGGGGGGCTGCTGCTGCTGTTGACCGCGCTCGACATGCTCCGTGGCAAGCCGTCGACCTGCCGGTGCAGCAAGGAGGAGGTCGGCGCGGCGACGGCTCAGGACGACCTCGCGGTGGTGCCCCTGGCCATTCCCCTGCTGGCAGGACCGGGCGCGATGGCCACGGTGATGCTGTTGATGTCCCGGGCCACCAGCCCTGGGATGACCGCGGCCGTCTTCGCGGCGGTCGGGGTGACCTTCCTGGCCAGCTATCTGGTGCTCCGCAGCGCTGAGCCCCTCTCGAGGTGGATGGGCCCTGCCGTCACCGCCGCGATCGCACGCGTGCTGGGCCTGGTGCTGGCGGCCATGGCGTTGCAGTTCATCGTCGAGGGTGGCCTCAATCTCCTCAGCCTCACCCCCTGAGGGGAAGTGTGACGTCATCGCCCGCCTCGCTCCGCAGCTCGCTCGACGGGGCCGCGGCGCAGGCAGTGGATCGTGAGCCCGTCGGCCTCGAGGTGGACGCGGCTCGTCTCGACAAAGCCGAGGTGCTCGTAGAGGGCGACGTTGGCTGGGTTCTCCGTGTCGAGCGCCACGACGTCGCTGCCCTCAGCCTGCGCGCGCGCGATCGTGTCGTCGATGAGCCGCTTGCCAACCCCCTGGCCTTGCGCGCGTGGGTCGACCCCGAGCATCGTGAGGTAGTGGTGGCGCTCGCGGGGCGCGGCCTCGCGGGTCTTCAGCCAATAGCGGTTGAGCAGCGCGGCCGCCCGCCCTCCCAGCCGCAGCCCAACCGGCATGAAGCGCAGCGCCGTCACGCTGGCGCGCAGCCAGCCGAACGAGGAAGGTGGTTCGACGAGGGCGACGCCGAGGAGCACCCCGTCGCGAAACCAGCCGCGCGGCCGCCCGCCCGCGATGTGGTTCATGGCCAGCGCGAAGCTGGCGAAGTTCCGCCGCCCCGCCGCGCTCCTCGGTGCGTCAGCAGATCCGACGAGCGCTACCAGGAGCGGATCCCTGGCGAAGGCGGTCGCGAGCAGGTCGCGCGCGGGGAGCTCGTCGATCGACTGCAGGTCGGCCGCGCCGTCGCGGCGCCCGGCGCGGGCGTGTGCGTGGTGATCGACCGCGAACGCGTACAGCACCTTCAGCAAGAAGAGCGCAGCCACCGCGCGCATCACCGGCGACAACTGCAGCGCGACGGCGAGCACCAGGCCCACGGCGAGCAGCAGGCCCGCCACGAACACCTGCCGCGGCCGGCCCGCGAGGGCGTTGACGACGGCCGCGCCGACGACGACGTAGGCCCAGAGCCCGACCACGCTCCCCGTGAGCTCCCCAACGAGCCACCCGACCGCGAGCAAGTGGACGTGGACGGCGATGAATGCCCAGCGATGGCTCGGACGCGCGGCGTAGTAGTCGTTGGTCGAGCGGGTGAAGTTGGCCAAGCACCCCGCTGCGATGTCGGCAATCAGGAGCCAGGCCAGCGCCCCGCGCCCGAGGCCGAGGTCGCTCCCGGGCAGCCGCGCGAGCAGCAGGGTCGCCACCGCGACGCCGAAGAGGGCGACGACGACGAGCTCCCGCGGGTCGGGGGCCTCGCCGATGACGTCGTGCAACACCGCGGGCGCACGCCAGCTCATGACCTTCTCCGCTTCCTGGCCTTCCTGGGGGGCGACCAGAGCCCGCGCAGAAGCTGCCAACCAGGCTCGGCATCGAGGCGCTCGCCGCGCTCCCAGGCGGTGAGGGCGCGCGCGTCGAGGCAGCCGAAGAGCGCCCTGGTGGCAGCGATCAGCAACGGTCGCTCGACGTCGGCGCGGATGACGCCCAACGCGACACCCTCGTCGACGAGCCCGTCAAACCACGCGTCGAAGACCGCGACCTCGTCGGCGCCCGGCCGCTGCGCCAGAATGGCCACGTCGTCGGGATGCGCAGCCAGGTGCGCATGCAGCGTCGCGCGCTGGGCTTCGAGTTGCGCCCAGAAACGCCCTTCGCTGCCGGTCGGCCGCCACGGCCCGAGCACGGCCGCGAGCCGCTCCATGAGGTCGCGCCGGACCTCGCCCACGAGGTCCGCCTTGCCGTCGAAGTAGAGGTAGGCGGTGGTCTTGGAGATGCCGGCATCGGCGATGATCTGGTTGTACGACGCCGCTTCACCCTCGCGCGCGAGGTGGCCCTGGGCGACCGCCAGAATCTCGTGCCGGCGCGAGGCGGGCAGCCGCTGAAAGCGTGGGAGTACCATTGGTGTGTACCATCAGTACACCCATGCCTCGATGGCCCGCAAGCGGCTGCGCGACGAACAACCCGGCGAGCGCAGCGGGGGCACGGCCGTAGGGGCGGGCGCCCTTGCCGCGCGGGTGGCCTTGCACCACGATGGTGCTGAACAACTTCGTGCGCTATCGCGAAGCCCTCGCCGAACGATTGCCGCCGGCCGCCTTCGCCGAGATCGGCCCATGGCTTGACGGCATGATCGAGCAGCAGCGCGGCGTCGTGGCCACGGGGCGGTGAGCGTGCACCCATGACCCAGCGTGACGACCCTCTCTTCGACGAGCTCAGCCGCATCAACAACGAGTTCGTCAACCTGCAGCGCGAGCTCGCCAAGAAGAACGCCGAGCTGCGCGAGGCGCTGAGCCGGATCAAGACCCTCGAAGGGGTGCTCCCCATCTGCATGCATTGCCACAAGATCCGCGATGACAAGGACACCTGGCAGAAGCTCGAGCGGTACCTGGGCGATCACTCCGACGCGACGATCAGCCACGGCCTGTGTCCAGAGTGTCTGGAGCGGCACTACCCCGAGTAGTCCTGGTCTGCGCTGCCGTCACGTTTCACGACGCGCCCGCGCTGGGTGAAACCGCTCGCGAAACGCGTCACGCACACCGTGCGCGAGAAGCCCACCGCCGAGCGCTCTTCAGGTGCAAGGAGGGGCCGTGCAAGCTGCGCCTCTTCGACACCCAGGTCTCGCTGCGCGCGAAGCAGGGCGAAGCGGCTGTCCAGGTCGCGGCAGAGCGCCAGGCGCCTTCAGCGGCCGTTCGAGAGGCGCTCGTTCTCGAGCAGGCTGCGCAGCCGCTCCTGCTCCTGCCGCGCGGTGTCGAGCTCCCGGCGGAGCTGGTGCGCGCGGTGGTCCCAGTCCACCCGCACCTCGTCGGCCCGCTCGAGCCGCGCATGGAGGTCCACGTTGTCCGCCTCGAGCGCCTTGATGCGGGCAAGGAGGGCCTCGTGGTTCAAGGCCGTCAGCTCCGCCACCCAGCTGCGCAGCCGCTTGTTCTCCTGCTGCGCCGCCTCCAGCGCGTCACGCAGCGCGCGCTCGTCCTCCGAAGCCATGGGCGGGAGTTGAGCAACTCGGCTGCCTCGCCGCCACCGCGATGGCGGCCGCTTCATGTTCCAGCGCGAGGGCCCCGCGCTCAGTCGTCTTCGCCGAGGAGCTCGTTGACCTCGAAGGCCTCAGACTCGAAGGGCTCCGGCGTCACCCGCTGCCCACGCTTCGCGGTCAGCACGAGCGCGTAGGCCAGCTCGGTGCGACGGTAGACCTCCAGGGTCCCTTCGACCGGGTCGAGCAGCCAGTAGTGCGGCACGCCCGCGCGGAAGTAGGCCTGCAGCTTGTCGACCCGGTCCGTCGAGGCCGTCGAGGGCGAAAGCACCTCGCACACCCAGTCAGGGGGCACGGGCACCGGCCGCTGTCGCGGCTTCTCCGGGAGTCGTTCGCGTCGGTAGCCGCAGACGTCGGGACGCAGCACGTCACCGCCCAGGAGCACGTCGAGCTCGACGAGGAACCACCAGCCTCCAGGGCCGCCGCTCCCGGCGCGACGACTGAAGCGGGAGCCGACGGTGCGGTCGACGCCGCTCTGCGCAAGGCCGTGCTCGAAGGTCGGCGCGGCCTTCTCGATGAGCGTCCCGCGCACGAGCTCGAGGTGATGCCCCTCCGGGAGCGCCAGGAACTGCGCGAGGGAGGTCGGCTGTCGCGCTTCGGCGGGACCCATATCGGGGAACCTAGCACCGCCCACGCCGAGGTTCCCCGCGCGGCCCGGCGGCCACGCCCCGGGCCCGCGAGCCGCGCCGGCGCGGCGCCCTG
>CAYUZK010000275.1:0-6921 GCA_964449625.1 uncultured Archangium sp. | reverse complement strand
TCGTGACAAAGGACGAGCTCGAGCGACGCCGGGCCCTCTGGGCGGCCATGGGCGAGCTCTTCCTCGACACCGAGGTGCGCTGGAGCGTGCCGTGGGTCGCGCTCGCCGCGGCCCGCTCCGGCTACGACGACGAGACCCTCGAGCGCATCTTCTGGGTCGAGGTGTTCCCCGAGGCCATCGCCAACCTCAAGAGCGTCGCGGGCGAGTGGGCGCTGCTCGAGCTCGACGAGGCCGCGCTCGTGCGCCGCGCCAACCGCGGCACGGTGCCCTGGCTCGAGCGCCGCGCGACCGGGTGGATGGTGGCCAGCGAGTGGAAGGCCGCGCGAGCCCTCGTCTCCTGGCTCACGGGCCCAGAGGGGCCGACACGGCGCAGCGCCCTCGACCTCCTCGGGCAGCGCTACTTCGAAGCGCCGACGGGCTCGAACCTCCTCGCGACACCGGAGAGGGCGCGGCAGCTGTCGCCGGCGCTGCTCGACGAGGCCTGGGCCCGCTACGAGCCGCTGTGCCGCAGCATGCTGCTCGACGTCGACCAGGGCAGCCACGACGCCCGCGCAGCCACCGTGCGCGCGCTGCTCGCCGCCTCGAGGCGCTGACGCGAAGCATACAGCTCCCCACCCCGCACGCAGCGGCTGCAGTCGCGGACGCCGCGACGCGCAGCCCTTGCGGCAGGGGAGCAGGACGCAGGCCTCGATTCTTTGGGCTCCCCAGTCCTCTGGGCGGCTTGGCCCGATTGATGAACGCCGCGCCACCTCGACCACCGCGCAGCGCCTGGAGGCACCATGAGCGTCATCGACTTCTGGCTGAAGAACAGCCGGGTAGCGAAGGAACTCGAGACCTCGGAGGCGGTGGCGCGGGCCGAACGCCGCTACGGCCTCTCGCGCCGCGACTTCATGTCGGTGGCGGCCACCATCGCCGCGTCGATGGGCCTGCCCTCGACGGCGCTGGGCGCGGTGATGAACGCGATGACGCAGCCGCAGAAGCCGTCGGTCATCTGGCTGCACTTCCAGGAGTGCACCGGCTGCACCGAGAGCCTCCTGCGCGCCGAGCACCCCACGCTCGAGAAGCTCATCCTCGACCTCATCTCGCTCGACTACCACGAGACGCTGATGGCAGCGGCCGGGCACCAGGCCGAGGCCGCGCGCAAGGCGGCCATGGCGGCGAACAAGGGCAAGTACATCCTCGTGGTCGAGGGCGCGCTGCCGACGAAGGAGAACGGCGCGTACTGCAAGATCGGCGGCCAGACGGCCATCGAGATGCTCGAGGAGTGCGCAGCCGACGCCGCGGCCGTGGTGGCCATCGGGAGCTGCGCGTCGTGGGGCGGCATGCCCTCTGCGTCGCCCAACCCCACCGGGGCCTCCTCCGTCGCGGCGGTGCTGGGCAAGCCGGTCGTCACCATCCCCGGGTGCCCGCCCAACCCGTACAACTTCCTCTCGACGGTGGTGCACTTCCTCACCTTCGGCGCGCTGCCGGAGCTCGACGACAAGGGCCGGCCGAAGTTCGCCTACGGGCGGCTCATTCACGAGAACTGCGAGCGCCGCGCGCACTTCGACGCAGGCCGCTTCGCGACGGAGTTCGGCGACGAGGGCCACCGACAGGGCTGGTGCCTCTACAAGCTGGGCTGCAAGGGCCCCGAGACGTACGCCAACTGCCCCACCATTCTCTTCGGCGACGTGGGCGGCGGGAGCTGGCCGGTGGGCTGCGGCCACCCCTGCATCGGCTGCACGGAGCAGGGCATCGGCTTCGAGAAGCCCATTCACGCGCTGGCCGATCTCAAGACGGTGACGCCGCCGACGCAGTTCGCGCGGCCGGCCGAGCCGCAGGGCCAGGGCGCGACGATGGTCACCGCGGGCACCGCCGCCGTGCTGGGCGGCGTCGCCATCGGCGCCGGCATGAAGCTGGCGAGCAACCTCGGCAAGCGCGACGACGCCCCGAAGGACGACTCGAGCCAGGCGAAGTGAAGGAGGCCGCGCCATGAGCATGGATCGACGCAACTTCCTGAAGCTGGCCGGCACCACGGCCGGCGCCGCCGCGGCGACGAAGGCCAACGTCGCGCACGCCCGCCCCAACAAGACGATGCCCGAGGAGGCGCTCGGCCTGCTCTTCGACGGCACCCTGTGCGTCGGCTGCCGCGCCTGCATGCCCGCCTGCAAGGAGGCCAACGGCATGCCGCCCGAGTTGACGCCGCTCAAGGTGAACGGCGAGCAGGTCGAGGCCGTGTGGGACGCGCCCCTCGACATCTCGGGCAAGACGCTCAACGTCATCAAGGCCTACCGGTCGGGCACCGGCGAGCTGAAGGACCAGGTCGAGAACGGGCACGCCTTCACCAAGCAGTCGTGCTTCCACTGCGTCGACCCGTCGTGCGTCTCGGCCTGCCCGGTGTCGGCGATGACGAAGGACCCCGTCAACGGCATCGTCTCGTACAGCGTCGAGGCGTGCATCGGCTGCCGCTACTGCGTCGCCGCGTGCCCCTTCGGCGTGCCGCGCTTCACCTACGACACGCCCGACCCGAAGATCTCCAAGTGTGAGCTGTGCAAGCACCGCTTCGCCGACGGCAAGTACTCCGCCTGCGCCGAGGTCTGCCCCACCGGCGCCACGCTCTTCGGCAAGGTGAAGGACCTCAAGGCCGAGATCGCCCGCCGCAAGTCGCTCGCCCCGGGCACGGTCACCACCTTCCCCCGCGGGCGCGTCGGCGGCACCGACACCTACCAGGGCAAGGTCGGCAAGTACGTCGAGCGCGTCTACGGCGAGAAGGAGATCGGCGGCACGCAGGTGCTCCACCTGTCGGGCGTGCCCTTCGACCTCCTCGACAAGCCCGAGCTGCCCGACCTCGCGCCGGCCGCCGTGTCCGAGACGATTCAGCACGGGGTGTACTACGGGCTGCTGGCGCCGATGACGTTCCTGGGCATCCTCGTGGCGGCGGCGCGGCGCAACATGCGCGCGGCTGAGGCGCCTCCTGCGCTCGAGCCCGGCAAAGGAGACCAGCCATGAGCGCGCACGCGCACGAAGAGGCCCCGGCTCCGGTCGGCGGCAAGCTCGTCACCCCCGCCACCGTCATCGCGGCCGGGCTCGTGGCCCTGATGGGCATGCTGCTCGTCTACCGACTCGTCAAGGGCATCGGCGCCGTCACCAACCTGAACGATGGCTACCCCTGGGGTCTGTGGATCGCGTGGGACGTCGTCGTCGGCACCGCGCTCGCGGGCGGCGGCTTCTCGACGGCGCTGCTCGTCTACATCTTGAACCGCGGCGAGTACCACCCGCTCATCCGCCCCGCGCTGGTCGCCTCGCTGCTGGGCTACATGCAGGCCGGCCTCTCGGTCTTCATGGACCTCGGCCGCTGGTGGGACTTCTGGCACATCTTCGCGCCCAGCTACGTGCAGGTGAACTCGGTGCTCTTCGAGGTCGCCATCTGCATCATGGCCTACATCGTCATCCTCTCCATCGAGCTGCTCCCGGTGGTGTTCGAGCGGCTGGGCTGGCAGCAGGCGCGGCGCCGCATGAACCGGCTGCTCTTCATCTTCGTGGCCATCGGGGTGCTGCTGCCGATGATGCACCAGTCGTCGCTGGGCACGCTGCTGGTCGTCTTCGGGCCGCAGGTGCACCCGCTCTACCAGTCGAACTGGCTGCCGGTGCTCTTCCTCTCGTCGACCGTGGGCATGGGCTACGCGGCCGTCGCCATCGAGGCCGCCATCTCGTCGGCGGGGCTCCGCCGGCCCTTCGAGAAGGAGATCCTCTCGAAGCTGCTGCAGATCGGCCGGGGCCTCGTGGTGCTCTTCTTCGTGGTGCGCATCGGCGATTTGCTCTGGCGCGGCGCCTTCGGCCTCGCCTTCCAGCCGTCGCTCCCGGCGCTCACCTTCTGGCTCGAGATGGCGCTCTTCTCGGTGCCCCTCTGGCTCGTCGCCACGACGGAGCAGCGCGGCCGCTCGAGGAACATCTTCCTCGCGGCCATGTCCATGGCGCTGGGGGGCATCGTCTACCGCCTGTCGGCCTTCCTCGTCGCGTACCAGACCGGGAGTGACTGGCACTACTTCCCGTCGCTCGGTGAGCTCGGCGTCACCGTCGGGCTCATCGCCTTCGAAGTGTTGTTCATCATCCTGGCCATCCGGCTCCTGCCGATTCTCCCCGCGACCGCGCCCCAGAGGACCTCATGAGCAAGCGCATCACCATCGACCCCATCACGCGCATCGAAGGCCACCTCCGCATCGACTGCGAGGTCGGCGCCGACAACAAGGTCAGCGCGGCCTGGGCCTCGGGCACCATGTGGCGCGGGGTGGAGCAGATCCTCCTCGGGCGCGACCCGCGCGACGCCTGGGCCATCACCCAGCGCTTCTGCGGCGTTTGCACCACCGTGCACGCCATCGCCTCGGTGCGCGCGGTCGAGAACGCGCTCGACCTGCCGGTGCCGCTCAACGCCCAGTACATCCGCAACATGATGATCGCCGCGCACGCCGTGCACGACGAGGTGGTGCACTTCTACCACCTGTCGGCGCTCGACTGGGTCGACGTGACCTCGGCGCTCCAGGCTGACCCGGTGAAGGCCTCGCAGCTCGGCGAGAGCCTCTCGTCGTGGCCCGGCAACGGCAAGCACGAGCTCACCGCGGTGCACGCCAAGCTCAAGGGGCTGGTCGAGAGCGGGCAGCTGGGCATCTTCGCCAACGGCTACTGGGGCCACCCGGCGATGAAGCTGCCGCCCGAGGTGAACCTGCTGGCGGTGGCGCACTACCTCCAGGCGCTCGACGCGCAGCGCAAGGCGAACAAGATCGTCTCCATCCTCGGGAGCAAGACGCCGCACATCCAGAACGTGGCGGTGGGCGGCGTGTCGAACCCCATCGCGCTCAACAGCCAGTCGGTGCTGACGGTGGAGCGGCTGCTCGCCATCAAGGAGTACATCGACGCGGTGAAGGACTTCGTCAACAACGTCTACCTGGTGGACGTGGCCGCCGTGGCCGCCTTCTACCCGGAGTGGACCACCATCGGGAAAGGCGTCACCAACTACCTGGCCTGCCCCGACTTTCCGCTCGACGAGCGGGGCACGAAGTTCGAGACCAACGGCGGGTACATCGCCGACGGCAAGCTCGAGAGCTTCAAGCCCATCGTCAAGTTCGGCGACGAGTACTTCCGCGAGAGCGTGGCCGAGAGCAACAAGCACGCCTGGTACAAGGACGCGGGGCCGCTGCACCCGTACAAGGGCGAGACGAACCCCGAGTACACGGACTTCCAGGAGAAGGGGAAGTACTCGTGGGTCAAGTCGCCCACCTTCGGCGGCGAGCCGGCGCAGGTGGGGCCGCTGGCCCGCGTGCTGATGGCCGTGGCCACGAAGGACGAGGCCATCACCGGCCACTTGACGCGCCTGCTCGGCCTCATCGACACGGTGGGCAAGGTGAAGGTGCCGCTCGAGGGGCTGCACTCGACGCTCGGCCGCCACGCCGCGCGCTCGGTGATGTGCCAGCGCAACGTGGAGATCCTCGAGCACCAGTGGAACCTGCTCATGGCCAACATCGCCAAGGGCGACGCGGCCACCTTCAACAAGCCCACCTTCCCCAAGGGCGAGGTGTCGGGCTTCGGGTTCCACGAGGCGCCGCGCGGCCTCCTCTCGCACTGGATCGTCATCGAGAACGGCATCATCAAGAACTACCAGGCCGTGGTGCCCACCACGTGGAACGCGGCGCCGCGCAACGACAAGGACCAGCCCGGCCCCTACGAGGCCTCGCTGGTGGGCACGCCGCTGGCCGACCCCGAGAAGCCGCTGGAGGTGCTGCGCACCATCCACTCCTTCGACCCCTGCCTCGCGTGCGCGGTGCACCTCACCGACGTGACGAAGCGGCCCATCGTGAAGGTGCGGGCGCTGTGAGCGAGGCAGCCCCGCAGGTCGTCATCCTCGGCGTGGGCAACGTGCTCATGGGCGACGAGGGCGTGGGCGTGCACGCGGTGACGGCGCTCGAGGCGGCCTTCGACTTCCCCGAGAACGTGCGCTGCGTAGACGGAGGCACCTCGACCAACGAGCTGCTGGGCGACCTGGAGTACCTCGACCACCTCATCGTGCTCGACGCCGTGCGCGCGGGCCTCGAGCCGGCGGCGCTGGTGCGCCTGGAGGGCGACGCGGTGCCGCGGGTCTTCACCACCAAGCTCTCGCCGCACCAGGTGGGCATCTCCGACCTGCTGGCCACCCTCACCTTCCTGGGCCGCGCGCCCAGGCGCGTGCTCCTGCTGGGCGTGGAGCCCGAGCGCCTGGAGCTGGACCTGGAGCTCTCGCCGAAGGTGGCCGCGCGCGTGCCCGAGCTCGTGGCGCAGGTGCTCGAGGAGCTCGAGAAGCTGGGCCTGGCTCCGCCGCGGCGCGCGGTCGCGTGAGGCCCCGCTTCGCCGCGCAGATGCGCTAGGAGCGCCGCGATGCTGCCCCAGGGCTTCTTCGGTACCCGCGCCGACGTCCTCATGGACGTGGTCTTCGTCTCCACCCTCGCCACGCCCTTCATCGTGGTCTGGGGCATCGGCTTCGCGCGCCGGGGCGACTTCCGCCGGCACCGCGCGGTGCAGACGACGCTGCTGGCGGTGCTGCTGGTGGCGGTGGTGCTCTTCGAGGTCGACGTGCGGCTCTCGGGCGGCAGCGGCTCGCTGATGAAGGGCTCGAGCTACGCGGGCACCGGCTGGCTGCGCGGCGTGACGCTGGCGCACGTGCTGGCCAACGTCGTCACCTTCTTCACCTGGCTGGTGCTGGTGGTGAAGAGCTGGCGCCGCTTCGAGACGCCGGCGCTGCCCGGCACCTGGGGGCCCAGGCACCGGCTGCTGGGCCGGCTCGTCTTCGCGGGCCTCGTCTTCGGCGCCGTGTCGGCGGTGGTGATGTACGTGCTGGGCTTCGTGCTCTAGCGGGCGGTCGCCCTCACAGCTCCAGCCACTGGAACCACACCGGGTGGTTCGCCTTGTACCAGT
>CAYUZK010000274.1:3859-6944 GCA_964449625.1 uncultured Archangium sp. | reverse complement strand
CATCGGCGGAGTGTTCCATGAAACCCCGGCCCCGCGCCGCTCAGACGACGAGGAGGCGCCTCGAGGGGCGCTCGCCGGGTTGCCGCGGCTCAGCGCGTCTGGCATCGCCCTTGTTCGCAGACCGCGCTGGTCTGCATGACGACGCACGACCCACTGAGGCCGCAGTTCACGCGTCCGCAGTACCACGCGAGCTCGGCGGCGATGGCTGCCTCGAAGTCGCTCTTGCGCGACGCGAGCACCGAGAGGCGGGGCTCACACAGCCCGTGGGCGAGGCAGTTCGAGGCGTAGTCGGCCTTGACGCACTCGGCGTCGAGGGAGCAGCCGCTCGCGAACTTCTCCCGAAGGAGCTCCAGCCGGCAGACCGCCTCGCCCATCCCCGGGCAGTAGTGGAGCACCCCCGCATCGGCGCACGCCGAGAAGTCGACGCCGGCGTCCGGAGGCTCAACCGGAGGCCCCCCGTCTCCAGGCGGGAGCCCCGCGTCCAGCGGCGCCTGCGTGAGGCCGCTGTCGACGGTGTCGATGGGGCCCTGAAGCCCTGCACACGCCGCGACCAGGCCCAAACACATGCACAACACGACGCCCACGACCGAGTGCACGTGTTTGGCTTTCATGTCTGCAGACTCTGTCGGTGTGTTTCTTTTCTCAACCCCTCACCGCCCAAGGAACACCGGCACCCGCTTTCGGCCGAAGCGCCCAGGCTGTACGTCGAAGTGGCCCGCGACCGTCGCCTGGCAGTCGGGGCACCGCCCGTCGGCCGTGACGCGGTAGCTGCGCAGCTCGTACCAGTCGCGCTCGATGAGCTTCGCGTGGCACGACGGGCAGGAGGTGGTGTCGCCCTCCGCGTCGCGCACGTTGCCCGTGTAGACGTACCGCAGCCCCGCGGCCAGCGCCTGCCGGCGCGCGCGCGAAAGGGTCGAGGGCGGCGTCGCCGGCACCTGCGCCATGCGGAAGTCGGGGTGGAAGGCCGAGAAGTGCAGCGGCACGTCGGGGCCCAGGTGCTCCACCATCCACTCCACGAGCTGCGCCACCTCGCGCTCCGAGTCGTTCTGCCCGGGGATGAGGAGCGTCGTCACCTCGAGCCACACCTTCGTCTCCTTCGCGAGGTACTCGAGCGAGTCGAGCACCGGCTGCAGGTGGGCGAAGCAGAGCTGGCGGTAGAAGTCCTCGGTGAAGCCCTTCAAGTCCACGTTGGCCGCGTCCAGCTTCGCGTAGAACTCGCGGCGCGGCTTCTCGTGCATGTACCCGGCGGTGACGGCGACGGTCTTGAGGCCCAGCGCGCGGCACTCGTCGGCCGTGTCCATCGCGTACTCCGCGAAGATGACCGGGTCGTTGTAGGTGAAGGCGACGCTCTTACAGCCCAGCCGCTTCGCCTCCTCGGCGATGGTGCGCGGCGTGGCGCGCTGCGTGCGCTCGTCGAACTCGTGGGCCTTGGTGCTCTCCCAGTTCTGGCAGAAGCGGCAGCCCAGGTTGCAGCCCGCGGTGCCGAAGGAGAAGACGCTCGAGCCCGGGTAGAAGTGGTTGAGCGGCTTCTTCTCGATGGGGTCCACGCAGAAGCCCGACGAGCGCCCGTAGGTGTCGAGGACCAGCACCTCGCCCACGCGCTGGCGCACGAAGCAGAAGCCGCGCTGCCCGTCATTGAGCTTGCAGTCGCGGGGGCACAGGTCGCACTGGATGCGCCCGTCGTCGAGAGTGTGCCACCACCGCGCGATGTGAGGCGTGTGCTCGGGCTTCGTCATGACGCCCTCCTTGGGGCCGCCGAGAGAGAGGCGAGCATCGGCTGTGCCATGCCCGGAGATCCACCTCCGCTCGGGCAGGTCGGTGCAGCCCTGTCGTCACCCCCGGCAGATACGCAGCTTTGCGTTCGGCGGGCCCTTGGCTCTGCCCAGTCTTCCTCGCACACCGGGTGCAACGGCCTTCGGCCTGGAGGCTCCTCATGGAGGTCGTCCTCGAGCAGCAGCCGCGCTTCGCTCGCGAGTCGCTCTTGCGCGGTCGTCGTGGCGCTGAGGTCCTCGGCGCTGGATGCTTGGGCGAGCGTCGTCTTGAGGCCCGGCCACCGGGCGCGCTTCGCTGCACGATCGCGTCACATCGGAGGGGTCAGCCCTGAGTGGAGTCGACCAGCCGCGTCCGCGCTGGGCCTCCTTCGTGCCTCGCCGGTTGCATCCTTTCCCCAAGGCCGTGTCTCGTAGCGCCCATGGGTTGGTTCTCGAAGCTGCTGGGGCTGGAAGTGGACGCGCACGCCGTCGTCAGCATCACTGACGACAACTTCAAGCGCGAGGTGCTCGACAGCGACGTGCCGGTGCTCGTCGACGCGTGGAGCCAGGGCTGCGGGCCCTGCAAGATGCTCGAGCCCATCGTCATGCAGCTCTCTCGCGACTACCAGGGGCGGCTCAAGGTGGTGGAGCTCGACGTCGGCCGGGCGCCAAAGTCAGCCGCGCGGCTGCGCGTCACCGGCACGCCCACGGTCGTGTACTTCAAGAAGGGCCGCGAGGTGGAGCGGGTCGTCGGCTACCGCGCGGGGCACTACCACCGGGCCTTCATCGACCAGGAGCTGCTGCCGCCGCCGGCGCCCTGATCGTCACCCGAAGAAGTGCACGCCGGCCTCGCGCAGCACGCGCACCACGCGCTGCATGGGCAACCCCTGAATGGCGGTGCGGTCACCGTCGATGCGCTGGAAGAGGGCCTGGCCGCGCCCCTCCACGCGGTAGGCGCCGGCGCAGCCTTGCCACTCGCCCGTGGCCACGTAGCCGTCGAGCTCCGCGTCGCCCAGCGGCAGCACGGTGAGGCGCGCGGTGTCGACCTCGGTGGCGAGGAAGGCCGGGCCGATGACGCACAGGCCGGTGTGGATCTCGTGCACGCGGCCGACGAGGGCGGCGAGCTGCGCCTTCGCGGCCTCAGCGTCGGGCGGCTTGCTCAGCGTGCGCCCCCCGACGGCCACGAGCTGGTCCGCCCCGATGACCAGGGCGCGCGGGTGCTTCGCGAAGACGGCCCGGGCCTTGCGCTCGGCGAGCAGCGCCACCGCGTGCGACGCCGGCGTGCCGTCGGCCACGAGCTCGTCCACGCCGGGCGCCACGGCCCGGTAGGGCAG
>CAYUZK010000274.1:0-3759 GCA_964449625.1 uncultured Archangium sp. | reverse complement strand
CGCGCAGCAAGAAGGGGCTGCCCGGCGAGAAGGACGGGCCGGTCTACTACCTCTCGTACCGCGTCACCGACGGCGAGACGTGGAGCCAGTCGGCCAGCTTCGGCGCCCTCGAGGGCGTCACCGCGTCGGCGGGCCGCAAGGCCGGGCGCATGCGGCTCCTCGACGTGGCGGTGCGCATGGGCAGCCCCACGCTCGACAACACCCACAAGCAGCGCGGCGGCTACGGCTACGACTTCGGCGTGGGCGGCCGCTCGCTGCCCATCGAGGACGACCGCGGCGCGCTGGAGGTGGCGCTGTGGAAGGCCACCGACGAGGCCTACCGCGGGGCGAGCCGCGAGCTGCTCAAGGTGCGCGCCAACGTCGCGGTGAAGGCGAAGAACCAGGACGAGGCCCCCGACTTCTCGAAGGACAAGGCCCACCAGCGCCTCGAGCCGCGCGCGAAGCCCCTCGACGAGGCCCTCGACCGCGAGCAGTGGCAGGGCGTGCTGCGGCGCCTCTCGGCGCAGTTCAAGCCGCACCCGCTCATCTTGCGCTCCACGGTGGCGCTGCAGGTGGCCTCGACCACGCACTACTTCGTGGACAGCGACGGGGCCCGCCTGCGCGAGCCCCGCTTCTTCGCGCGGCTGATGGTCTACGGCGCCGTGCGCGCCGACGACGGCATGGAGCTCGACTTCTTCGACTCCGCCGAGGCCACCCTCGTCGAGGCCCTGCCGTCGGAGGCCGACTTCTCGGCGCGGGTGGCCCGCGTCATCGCGCGCCTCGAGGCCCTGCGCGCGGCCCCCGCCATCGAGCCCTACACCGGGCCGGCCATCATCTCGCACCGCGCGGCGGGCGTGTTCTTCCACGAGATCTTCGGCCACCGCATCGAGGGCCACCGCCAGAAGGACGCCGACGAGGGCAAGACCTTCGCCCACCGCGTGGGCCAGGGCGTGGTGCCCGACTTCATCAGCGTCACCGACGACCCCACGCGCTCGCGCTTCGGCGAGGTGCCGCTCAACGGCCACTACCTCTTCGACGAAGAGGGCCAGCCGGCGCAGAAGGTGACGCTGGTGGAGCAGGGCGTGCTGCGCGGCTTCCTCCTCGGGCGCTCGCCCATCAAGGGCTTCGCCGCCTCGAACGGCCACGGCCGCGCGCAGCCGGGCCTCAAGCCGGTGGCGCGCCAGGGCAACCTCCTCATCGACTCCAGCCGGCAGCTCGAGCCGGCGCAGCTCCGCGCGCGGCTCATCGAGGAGGTGAAGGCGCGCGGCAAGCCCTACGGGCTGCTCTTCGAGGAGATCTCCGGCGGCTTCACCAACACCCGCGCCGGCGGGGCGCCGCAGGCCTTCAAGGTCATCCCCCAGGTCGTGTACCGCGTGTACCCCGACGGCCGCCCCGACGAGCTCGTGCGCGGGGTCGACGTGGTGGGCACGCCGCTGGCGTCCTTCGAGCGCATCCTCGCCACCGGCGACGACTTCCGCGTCTTCAACGGCTTCTGCGGCGCCGAGTCGGGCTGGGTGCCGGTGTCGGCCGTCGCGCCGAGCCTGCTGGTGAGCGACATCGAGGTCGAGCGCAAGGGCACCGGCCACGAGCGCGCGCCGCTCTTGCCGCCGCCGCCGCTGGCCGCCTCCGCGAAGGGCGGTGCGCGATGAGCGCCCTCCTCGTGGCCCTGGTGCTGGCCGCGCCCGCGCTGCCTGGCGACGACGACCCGGTGCTCCGCGCGCTGGCCGACGAGGTGAAGCGCGCCATGACGCTGTCGATGCCCGGCGGCGAGCGGCCCCACTACGCCCGCGCCTACGCAGGCTCGAGCGAGACGGTCGCGGTGAGCGCGAACTTAGGCGCCCTGAACCCGCCCTCGGGCGGCAAGGAGCGCTCGCTCAGCACCGGGCTGCGCGTGGGCAGCCGGAAGCTGGACCAGACCAACTTCGCCGGCAGCGCCAGCGCGTCGGTGCGCCCGGCGCCGGCCGAAGAAGACGTCGACGCCATCCGCCGCGCGCTGTGGCTGTCCTTCGACTCGCTCTACAAGAACGCCGTCGAGGGCCTCGCGCGCAAGAAGGCCTTCCTCCAGTCGAACGAGGTCAAGGAGCCGGTGGACGACTGGGGCCCGGCGCCGGTCGAGCGCGTGGTGCTGCCGCTGGTGCCCGCCCCGAAGGTTGACGAGGAGGCCTGGGCGGCCCTCGTGCGCCGCGCCTCGCGCGAGTGCCGCGCCTCGCAGGCCGTGCACGTGTGCGGCGTCAACCTGCGCATGCGGCACCAGTGCCAGCGCCTCGTCGCCTCCGACGGCGTGCGCGCGCGCTTCTGTGACACGCGCTTCGAGGTGGCGGTGAACCTGAGCAGCCAGGCGGCCGACGGCATGCCCGTGGGCGCCGAGTGGCGGCAGCTCGTGGCCGAGGCCTCGCAGCTCCCCACCGAGGCGCAGCTGGTGGCCCGCGTGAAGGCCACCGTGGCCCTGCTGGAGCAGAAGCTGGCGGCCCCGGCGCCCCGCGAGGACTACGTGGGCCCGGTGCTCTTCACCGGCGAGGCCGCGCCGGCCTTCTTCCTCGTGACGCTCGCCGCGCCGCTGTCGTCGCCGCGCGACTCGCTGGGCGCCGCCGAGCAGGGCCGCCTCATCGATCGCCTCGGCAAGCACGTCGCCGTCTCGCAGCTCTCGGCGGTCGACGACCCCACGCAGCGCACCTGGACCGCGCCCGACGGCACCGTGCACCCGCTCATGGGCCACTTCCCGGTCGACGACGACGGCGTCACGCCCAAGCCCATCTCGCTGGTGAAGGCGGGCGTGCTGCAGACCTACTTCATGAGCCGCATCCCCACGCGGGCGGTGGCCACCACCAACGGCCACGCGCGCGGCGAGCAGGGCTCCACCGGCAACCTCTTCGTCACCACCTCGCAGCCGCAGCCGCTCGCGGCGCTCAAGAAGCGCCTCGTGGAGCTGGCGAAGGAGGAGGACGCCGAGTGCGGCCTCATGGTGAGCGCGCTGCCCAACCGCCTCGACGCGCGGCCAGGATCCCAGAGCGTGCAGCTGCCGAACCTGCCCACGCTCGTGCACCGGGTGTGCGCCGACGGCCGCGAGGAGCTCGTGCGCGGCTACGCCTTCAAGCCCACCTCGTCGCGCGTGCTCAAGGACATCGTCGGCCTCGGCGATGACCCCACGCTGCTCAACGGCGAGCAGTTCGGCCAGGACGTGTCAGCCGTGGCGCCGTCAGTGCTGGTGCGGCTGCTCGAGCTCAACCGCTCCCGCGACGACTTCGGCAAGCCGCCGGCGCTCAAGCGGCCGGTGCTCGACAAGAAGTGACGCCCGCGGCCCCGGCGCGCCGCGCTACGCCTTTGCGGCGGGCTCGAGCCTCGACACGACGAGCCCCACCACGAAGGCGACCAGACCCGCTGCCACCGCGAGCAGCGCCGCCCACATCGGCAGGAAGAGGAAGAGCAGCGCGGCCTGCGCGTCGGTGTGGAGCTGCGCCCAGCCCATCACCTGCGCCACCGGCGAGGTGACGAGGGCCGTCACGCCCGCTGCGCGCGCCATCCACCGCACGGGCCGCGAGGTGGCCTCGAGCCCCTTCATCGCCGTGCCGATGAGGCCGAAGCCCGCCATCGGCGCGAGCGCGAAGGCGCCGAAGAAGACCAGCCGCCCGAGGACCGCCAGCTCCGAGCCGCTCAGGAGCTGCGACATGCCCCGGCCCCCGAAGAAGAGGTCGGCCACCGGCGCCGTGAGGGGGTGCACCAGGGCGCCGACGCAGAGGAAGAGGACCAGGCGGTTCATGCCCAGAGCATGCCCTGGGGCCG
>CAYUZK010000273.1:0-6987 GCA_964449625.1 uncultured Archangium sp. | reverse complement strand
CGGCCTTGGCCACCGACTGGCCCAGCGACGTCTTGCCGACGCCCGGGGGGCCCACCAGGCAGAGAATGGGGCCCTTCATGTCGTTCTTGAGCTTGCGCACCGCGAGGTACTCGAGGATGCGCTTCTTCACCTTCTGGATGCCGAAGTGGTCCGAGTCGAGCTGCTTGCGCGCGTTCTCGATGTCGAGGTTGTCCTCGGTCATCTTGCTCCACGGGAGATCGGCGATCCAGTCGAGGTAGGTGCGCGCGACCGTGTACTCGCTCGACGCCGCGGGAATGGTCTTGAGCCGGTTGAGCTCCTTGTTGGCGACCTTCTCCACCTCGGGCGGGAGGTTGGCCTTCTTGAGCCGCTCGCCGAGCTCGTCGAGCTCCTCCTCGTCTTCGCCCATCTCGCCGAGCTCTTCCTTGATCGCCTTGAGCTGCTGGCGCAGGTAGTACTCGCGCTGGGTCTTCGACATCTCGCCCTTCACGGCGGAGTCGATCTTGTTCGAGAGCTTCAAGATCTCGCGCTTGCGGTTGAGCAGCTCGAGCACCAGCTTCATGCGCGCCTTGAGGTCCACCGTCTCGAGGACGGCCTGCTTCTCCTCGATGGGCACGTCGACGTTGGCGGCGATGAGGTCGGCGAGGTGGCCCGGGTGGGTGATGCTCTCGACGAGCTCCGTGGCCGCCGCCGGCAGCTCGGGCATCATCTCGATGACCTCGCGCGCCAGCTTCTTCAGGTTGATGGTGAGCGCCTCGATCTCGACGTTGTCGGGCGCGGTCTTGTCGTCCACCGGCTCGATGCGCGCCTTGAGGTAGGGCGACTCCTGCACCAGCTCCATCACGCGGAAGCGCGCCAGGCCCTGCACCACGAGCGAGTAGTTGTCCTCGCCCATCTTCAGCAGCTTCACGATGCGGGCGACGGTGCCCATGTTGTAGAGGTCGGTGGCGCCCGGGTCCTCCTCCTCGGCCTTGCGCTGGGTGACGACGCCGATGACCTGGTCGTCGCGCACGGCGTCCTTGATCAGCGCGATGGTCTTCTGGCGGCCCACCGCGAGGGGCAGCACGCCACCGGGGAAGAACACCGAGTTCCGCAACGGGAGGATCGGGAGGACCTGGGGAATGTCGTCCTTGTTGATGGTGCCAGGCGGCGTCATCGTGGCCGGCAGCGCCTGCGCGCCAACGGCCTTCTTCTTGTCGTCGGACATGGAGGAGAAAGTCCTTGTTACGGAGAGTTGGGAGGGGTCGCCCTCCCGCGGGGTTTCAGCAAAGGGGAGGGTAGCAGCGAAAACTCGCGCCGCAACGGAGACCTTGAGAAAACCCCTTCCTCGCCCCCGCTGTTCGTCCGGTGCATGATGGGGGTCTGGCCGAGCGGACGCCGAAGGGGTACCCGACCACTATGAGAGCTATTCGTTTCATCATCTTCGCGGCGCTCGCCGCTCTGGCGAGCTGCCAGGGTTGCTTCGGGTGCAAGACCTCGCCCATCGACGACGAGACGCTGCTGCTGACGCGAAGCTGCGAGGCGGCGCCGCCGCTCATCGAGCCGCCGAAGCTCGACATCCTCTTCGTCATCGACAACTCGAACTCGATGCGCGAGGAGCAGGACGCGGTGGCCCGCGAGCTGACGGGCTTCATCGACGAGCTGAAGAAGGGCGGCGGGGTGCCCGCCGACTTCAACATCGGCGTCATCACCACCACCGTCTACCAGAACGCCCGCATCGCGGGCATGACCTACTACCAGCCCTACCCGCTCCAGAGCGGACGCCTGCGGCCGGTGCCCAACTACTTCGAAGACGGCGGCTTCGAGCTCGAGACCACCAACGAGCGGCTGCTGGTCGGCACCGACCCGGAGCTCATCCCCAAGTTCGCGCGCCTCGTGCGCCAGGGCGTGTTCGGCTCCGGCCACGAGACGCCCTTCGAGGCCGTGCGCCTCGCGCTGCTGGGCGAGCTGGCCGACGTGCCCATCGCCGACGGCGGCAACGGCGGCTTCCTGCGCGACGAGGCCCGGCTGCTGATCGTCGTGCTGACCGACGAAGACGACTGCAGCGAGGCGCGCCGGCCGCCCACGGTGAGCGTCGGCGACAACCCGGCGGTGGCCGACTGCACCGAGAAGGAGATGCAGCTCACGCCCGTGAGCGAGTACCACCGCCTCTTCACCACCAGCCTCAAGAACGACGACGGCACGCCCAAGGAGATCATCTGGACGGCCATCGCCCCGGTGGGCGTCGGCACCAAGGCCGCCATGGCGGTCCTCGACGGCAACCAGGTGCGCAACATCGACTGCCCGACCTCGAACCAGGGCGGCTTCCGCATGCGCCAGATGGCCGAGCGCTTCGACACCACGCTGGCCAACCTCGACTCCATCTGCCGTGAGTCCTTCCGCGAGACGCTCATCACCATCGCGCAGCTCGCCTCGGTCACGCAGGTCATCGAGATCCGCAACGTGCCCGACGAGCGGCTCATGCAGTTCGTGATCACCCGCAAGGGCGGCGAGACCGAGGTGTGCACCACCTCGAACGGCGGCATCGTCTCGTTCCTCCCCATCGACGAGAACCTCAACGCGCGGGTGCAGTTCGGCAACCAGTGCCGCCGCCGCGCCGACGACCAGTCGATCATCCTCAAGCAGCTCTGCGCGACGTGATCGCCGCGGCGCCGCTCGAGGCCGATTTCCAGCCCTCGGCGGCGTTCGGGTGATCGCAGGAAAAGTTCGTCGGCAGAATAGTTGCGGGGTGGATCGACGCAGGCACCATGCCGCGCATGGCGAGCCAGACCTTCACGTATTTCTTCACCGCAGACGCCCACCGCGCCACCGACCGCAGCCAGGCGCCGACCTGGCAGACCCCGCCCGTCACCAGCAGCGCGCGCCGCCCCTTCACCTGGACGACCGCGTAGCGACGCGCGTGCAGCGCCGGGGGCGGGGCGCTACCGTCATCGGCGTGCGCGTCGCCTTCTTCGATCTCGACAAGACGATCCTGTCGGTGAACTCCGGCACGCTCTGGGTGCGCCGCGAGGTGGCCCTGGGGCACCTCTCGAAGCGCCACGCGCTGCGGGCCCTCGCGTGGCTGGCGCGCTACCACTTCGGCTTCGCCTCGGCCGAGGTGATGGTGGCGCAGGCCGTCGAGCACCTGGCCGGCACCGAGGCCGGCGCCCTTCGTGAGCGCACCGTGCGCTTCTTCGCCGACGAGGTGCAGCGCACTTACCGCCCCGGCGCCCTGGAGGCCATCCGCGCCCACCGCGCCGCCGGCGAGCGCCTGGTGATGCTCACCTCGTCGAGCCACTACCTCTCGGAGCTGGTGGCGGCCGAGCTGGGCTTCGACGAGGTGTGCTGCAACCGCCTGGAGATCGACGCCGTCGGCCGGCACACCGGCCAGGTCGTCGGCGGGGTGTGCTTCGGCCCCGGCAAGCTGCCCCACGCCGAGCGCGCGCTGGCGGCCGTCGGCGCGGCGCTCAGCACCAGCACCTTCTACACGGACTCCTTCAGCGACCTCGCCGTGCTGGAGGCCGTCGCCCACCCGGTCGCCGTCAACCCCGACCCGCGGCTCCGGCGCCACGCCCTCCGGCGCGGCTGGCGGGTGGTGGACTGGGGCGTGCCGCCCGGAGCCCGGGGGTGAGCGAGCCGCCGGGCTGGTCAACGCTGGCGGGCGCCCACCGGCGCGTGGCCCTCGACGCGCTCCTCGAGCGGCTCCCGCCGTGGCTCGACCTCGTCGACGCCGAGGCCCGTGAGCCGCGCTTCGTCGACCGGCGGCACGGCGATCGCTGGCGGCTCTTTCCTGGCGGCGCCTTCGTCATGGGCGCCACGCCCGAGCGTACGCTGGCCGCGGAGGCCCTGCTGGCGTTCCGCGCCGATCGCCTCTGGAGCCCCGAGGTGCACCGGCCCGCGCGCGAGCTCTCGCTCGCCCCGTACCTCCTCATGGAGCACGCGGCGCGCGGGCGCGACGGTGAGCCTGTGTACTTCCTCGGCGAGGTGGCGCGCGGCGTCGAAAGGCTCCTCACCGCGCGCGGGGCGCGGCTCCCCAGCGACGCCGAGTGGGAGGCCGCGTTCTGGCAGACCCGCGAGGCCCCCGACGGCTGGGAGGTCGGCCAGATGGAGCTGTGCGCCGACGGCTGGCGGTCCTCGCAGGACGCGCTGCCGGCCGACGGGCGGCCCGTGCCCGGCGGGCCCGCGGTGTGCCGCCGGGCCAGCCTCTCCGCGGGGGAGCTCGATCACGCACTCCCCGCGCGCATGCCGCTCGCCTCGGTGCGGCTGTGCTGCGTGCGCGCCGCGCTCGACGTGCCGCTCACTCCGCGGTGACGGCGATCGCCAGCGGCACCTTCTGAATGAGGCAGCGCTCCGGGTCGCACACGCTGAAGGCGAGCGTGCCGGCCACCGTCGCTGGCCCCGCGCCCTCCGGGGTGAAGGCCAGGGGCACCGAGGCCGCGCAGGCGTCCTCGGCCTTCTCGGCGCACGGGGTTTTCTCCCCCATGGCGAGCTTCAGGCGGTCGCCGGCGAAGCGCACGTTCGTCGCGCCCGAGGGCGTGAAGGCGATGGGGTAGTCGGCATTGACGTGGAAGGTCCCCCTGGCGGTGATGGCGAAGGCCGCCGCGGCCTCCTCGCCGGCGCGGTGGGGCCCCGGGGCCGAGAGCGTCACCGCGTAGTCGGCGGTGTCCACCGAAGGGCCGGCGGCGGCGGCCGTCGCGGGCGCCTCGGGGGCGGGCTTCGGTGCCGGGGCTGGCTCCTTCGTGCAGGCCCCGGCCAGCAGCGCGGTGAGCAGCGAGGGGAGGATCAGTTCGCGTCCTTGACGGAGCATCCGGAGGCCTTCGGGTCGGGGGCCTTCACCGCGCGCGGGCAGGGCGAGGAGGGCCGGGAGCAGTGAACTGCGCATGGGGTCTGGCTAGACGTGCCGCGCGGCGCGCGCAAGCCGAAGTGGTGGCCCCGGTCGCCTGAGCAGGGCAGAACCAGGGCGCGATGGACCCGACCTGGCACGAGTGGTGGGCGATGGCGGAGGAGGCCCGCGCGGTGGTGGTCGATCAGCTCCTCGAGCGGGTGCCGCCCGGGTACTTCGACCCGCGCGCCGTCGGGCACCGGGTTCCGCCGCCGCTGCCGCAGCTCGTGCACCGCGAGACGAACGTCCTCTTCCACGTCGTCTTCGGCGGCCCGGCGGTAGTGGGCATGACCGACGCCCGCTTCGAGCGCGTGCGGCGCGTGGTGCTGCGCGAGGAGGAGGATCTCATGGTGCCCATGGCGGACCTCGAGGAGGCCGCCGACCTGCGCCCACCCCGGCACGTGCGCGTGCCGACCTGCCTCGTCGCCGACGAGCCGCTGGTCTGGGGGCAGCTCGTGAAGCTGGGCCTCGACGAGGCGAACCTCACGACCCGGGGGGTGAGCCCGGTCTCCGTCGGGGCGCTCCTGGGGGCCATCACGCGGCGGGGCTGGCGGGCGCCGACGGAGGCGGAGTGGGAGTACGCCTGCCGCTGCGTCGAAGACGAGCCGGGCGACGCGCTCCCACCGGCGGAGGGCACTGGGCGGCTCCTTGGCACGGGGCTGGCGAGCCTGGGCGCGTTCCACGAGCTGTGCAGCGACGACTGGCACGAGCGCTTCGACGGGGCGCCCGCGACGAGCGCGTGGGGCCGCGGCCACGACGTGCTGCGCGGCACCGGCCGCGGCGCGCACTTCGTCGGCTACCGGCAGTCAGCCGCGTGGAGCGAGGCCGTCTGGCCCGGGCGCCGGCGCCTCGCGAGCTGGGCGCGACAGGTCGCCTTCCGCCCCTGGGTCGAGCTCGCGACCTAGCTGCCGCCCCTCTCGCCACCGTCGCAGCACCGGCTCGGCCCGGCCCGGCGGGCGCGCGGTGCCGCGGAAGGCGCGCCAGCGCAGGTAGTTCTCGAAGTCGCGCTGGAACTGCCGAGGCGTCAGGCCCAGGGCGCTCGCGAAGGCGGCGTCGAAGCGGGCGCCGCGCTGCATCTCGTCGAGCGTCGCCACCACCCGCGCCTCGCCGAAGCGCCGCAGCAAGAAGGTGAAGGCGTGCAGCGAGTAGCCGTAGACCGGGCCGTAGAAGTCCGCCGACAGCGCCTCGCCGTCGCGGAACACGTTGCGATTCCCTGCGCTGGCCAACCAGCTCGCGACGTCCTCGTGGCTCGGGTAGAGCCGCCCCTGGCGCGCCGTCCACACCGCCATGCCTTCGCGGAACCACAGGGGAATGCCGCGCGCGTGCCAGCTCTCAGGCGACCCGGCGCGCTGGAAGAGGGCGCAGTGGGTCAGCTCGTGCAGCACCAGCTCGTTCACCTCTTCCTGCCGCGCGCCCCAGGTCGCCGGCCGCTGGAAGAGCACGTCGTCGTAGCGGGCCCACGCGCGCAGCCAGTCGTAGCCGAAGCGCCCCACCGCGCGCTCCAGCGCGTCGTGGTCGGGCAGCATGTACACCGTCACCGGCACCGACAGGCCGCCCCAGGCCTGCAGTCGGGGCACCGCCGCCGCGAGCGCCCGCTCCAGCTTCGCCACGTCGTCGGGGTGCTGGCCGTCGCTCTTGAGGGCGATGCGCGCGCCGGGGAGCTCCAGCTGGGTGACGACAGTGAGGCGCTTGAGCGGGCTCACGCAGCCCGCGAGCGCCACGAGGAGCAGGAGCCATGCCCTCACCGCCGCACCTCGAGCAGCTCCAGCACCGCGCCGCCGACGTCGGCCAGCGTGCGCGGGGGCGTGAAGCGGCCAGGGCCGAAGCTGAGCAGCGCGACGGGGTTGGTGGTGTGGCGGCGCGTCGAGAGATCCTCCACGTTGCCGTGATCGCTGCAGACCAGCACCTGCGCGTCGGCCGGCCGGAGCGCCACCACCGCCCGCGCGAAGGCGTCGAAGGTGCCCAGCGCGCTGGCCGCCCCGGTGGCGTCGCGCGCGTGGCCGGCCTCGTCGGCGAGGAAGTGCTCGAAGAGCGTGAAGTCGGCGGCCAGCGACCAGAAGACGCGCGCCGCGGCCTCGGGCGTGCGCCGGGGGGCCGGGAGCCGCCGCCGGGCCGCCGCGCTCCCGTCGACGTCGTGGGTGAGGCCC
>CAYUZK010000272.1:0-7033 GCA_964449625.1 uncultured Archangium sp. | reverse complement strand
CCCGCGTGCCGGCCCGTGGCGACGGCAGCGCCGCGAACGGCACCGAGAGCTCCGGCAAGAGCGGCCGCATGGCGCCGCTGCCCACGCGCACCGACGCCAGCGCGGCCGCCCTCGGCGCGGCCGTCGAGCCCGACCCGACGCGCATGCAGGTGCCGGCGCTCGTGCTCAAGCGGCAGGACGACGTGGTGACGGCGCCGGAGGGGCGCGAGGGCATCTTGAACGCCCCCACCATGACGATGGCCGCGGCCATCAGCAGCGGCGAGACGCGCCTCAACGCCCTGCCCTTCGGCCCCGGCGCGCCGCGGGCCCCGGGGAGCGAGGCCCAGGAGCCACCGCGGCTGCTGAGCGCGGAGCTCTTCCAGGGCAGCTCCCCGTGGTTCGTGGCGCTGGCGCTGCTGGTGGGCGGGCTGCTCGCCAACTGGGCGGGCATCTTCACCATCGAGAAGCAGTCGCGCACGAGCTGGAACCTGGTGCAGGTGGTGGTGGCCGCCGAGGAGATGGCCGCCGGCACCGTCATCACCGTGGACAACGTGGCGATGCGCAGCGTGCCGCCGATGGGCGAGAAGTCAGACGTGGTGAAGTCCGACGCCCTGCCCTACGTGCTCGACCAGAAGCTGGCGGTGGACGTGCAGATGGGCGACCCGCTCTTCTACACGCAGTTCGTCGCCAACCGCGGCAACCAGCGGCTGAGCCAGCGCGTGACGAAGCTGATGCGCGGCTTCACCATCTCCACCACCGCGCTCACCTCGGTGTCGCACCACGTGAAGCCGGGCGACCTGGTCGACGTGGTGGCCACCTTCCAGATGCAGGGCCGGCAGGTGCCCAGGGGCCACGGCGCGAACCGGGCCGTCACCATCTTGCAGTCGGTGAGCGTGCTGGCCACCGGCCGCATCGCCGACTTCACGCCCGGCGCGGCGGTGGACGAGCACGAGAAGCCCTACGCCAACGTCACCCTCCTCCTCAGCGCCGAAGAGGCCGAGCTGGTGACGCTCGCCCGCACCGTGGGCCCGCTGACGCTGACGCTGCGCAACGAGGACGACAAGGAGCAGTTCGCCCAGCGCGAGTACACCGACATCAAGACGCTGCTCGACGGCGAGCGGCGCCTGGTGGCCAACCGGCGGCAGCGCGCGCTGGTGGACCAGGTGAAGGCCATTCGCGCGGTGCCCGGGCCGAAGTGACGGGGGTCAGACGGGGCTGATGCGGCGGTAGCGGTGCAGCAGCTCCACCTCGCCGGTGGCGTGCTCGAAGCCCGTCGCGGCGCGGAAGGCGCGGCCGTCGACCACGATGGGGTACTTGATGTGCTCGAGCGCGCCCGGCGGGAGGTCGGGGAAGCCGAAGCGCCCCAGCAGGCGCTTGAGCAGCGGCTCGGGCACGGGCACCGCGGTGCGGCCCGTCTCGCGCGCGATGTCGCCCAGCGGCACGGGTGAGGGCCCGGCGACGTTGAAGACGCCCCGGGTGCGCTTCTCGACGGAGAGGAAGATGGCCCGCGCCGCGTCGTCCTCGTCGAGGAAGTGGAACAGCGGGTCGAAGCCCATCACCATCGGCACGCGCTTGCCCTTGAGGAAGCTGGCCAGGGTGCCGGTGCGCGAGGGCCCCAGCGTGTAGACGACGCGGAGGACGGTGGTGACGAGGCCGGGCTCGCGCCAGAGCATGTTCGACGCGTAGAGGTCGGCGGCCACGAGGTCGGCCAGCTCCGGGAAGCTCCCGATGCCCGAGGGGGGCTCGTTCTCGGTGTGGTACAGCGGCGAGTCGGCCGAGGCGCCGTAGTAGGTGTGCCGGCCCACCACCACCACGTGCTTCACGCCGTGGGCGACGGAGTGGTCGAACACCGCGCGGGTGCCGCCCAGGTTGATGCGGGCCCGCTCCTCGCCCTGCGCCGAGAGCGCGTTGACGGTGGCCATGTGCACCACGCAGTCGGGCCGCTCGGTGCGGAAGACGTCCTCCGCGGCCCGCTTGCGAATGTCGACCTCCCGCACGGTGATGTCGCGGGGCGCGTCCCACCAGGGGCGGCGATCGAGGCCGATGACGGCGTGGCCCGCGTCTCTCAGGCGCAGCGCCACCATGCGGGCGAGCGCCCCGCCCACGCCGACGACGAGCACCTTCATCGCGCGCCTCCCTTCTGCGTCTCCTTCGCGGCCACGATGAGCTCCGCGATGCGCGCCTTCACCGTGTCCACGTAGCCGCGAATGAAGGCGTCGTCTTCGTCGCCGGTGCCCTCGAAGACGAGGGGCGCCCCGTAGTGCACCGCCAGCTTCGCCGGCAGCGGCAGCGCGAGGCCGTAGGGCGTGATGGGCACGTAGGGCACGCCGAGCAGCTTGCCCAGCGTGCGCGAGTTGTGCACCGTGGGCACCGCCTCGCCGCCGCCGACGAAGCCTAAGGGCACGATGGGCGTCTTCGTCTTGAGCGCGAGGCGCACGAAGCCGGTGCCGAAGTCCACCAGCGAGTCGCGCTCGCCGTAGAGCTTCGCGGTGCCGCGCGCGCCCTCGGGGAAGACCATCAGCAGCCGGTCGTCCTCCAGCAGGCGCTCGGCGTGCTCCGGCAGGCCGGTGAGCTGACCGCAGCGCGAGGTCCACAGGCTGCCGATGGGGAGCTGGTTCAAGAACTTCTCGGCCATGCCCTGGGCCAGGCGCGGCGGGTCCATCTCCAGCAGCATCGAGGTGAGCACCATCGCCCCGTCGGTGGCGTAGCCGCCCGAGTGGTTGCCCACCAGCATCGCGCGCCCGCGCTTCGGCACGTGCTCCAGGCCCACGGCCCGCACGCGGAAGTAGTGGCGGTAGAGGAAGCCCAGCGCCGAGAAGAAGACGACGAGGTGCTTCTTCGACACGCCGTAGGGGTCGACCCCCAGGGCGTTGAAGGGCAGCTCCAGGCGGTTCACCAGGTCTCGAATCGAGTCGTCGCGGGCCATCGGTGGCCGGGGACTCTACGTCGTCTCAGGCGTGGCGGTGCTGCTTCAGGTTGGCCCGCTGCACGAAGTCTTCGATCTGCCCCGACAGCGCCGAGGCCTCCAGCAGCGTGGGGAAGCGCCCGATGGGGATGTCTTCTGGCCCCGCCGACGTCATCACCCACAGCGAGAGCGCGTAGCCCGTGGGCACGTGGGTGATGGGGAACTTGAGCACCCGGAGCTCGACGCGCGCCAGCTCCAGCGGCTCGCCGTCGAGGAGCAGCCGGCCGTTGGCGCGGACCAGCGAGCGCTCCTGGCGCCGGGCGACGCCGACGAGGCGCAGGGCGAGGGCCGGGAGCGCGACGAGCTCGAGGAGCAGGAACGAGAGCCCCAGCGCCGTGGCCAGATCGACCAGGGTCAACGGCACGACGGCGAGCACGAAGGCGAACGCCCACGCGGCCATGGCGTGGCGGTCGGCGCCGAGGCGCACGCCCAGGCAATCGGGGCGAGACTGGTTCAAGCTGATCCGGCGCACGGCGGTGACCTCTCTTCGGTGACGTCTCTTATGACTCTAGCCGGGTCGCCCGCAGCGCGCAGCCCGCGCTCCGGCCAGGTGCGTCACACCCACACGAGAATGACGGCGATGATGGCCCCGAAGGTGAAGAGCAGCACCGCCGCGACGGCGAGCTCGTTGAGGGCGTCTCTCCGGGCGACGTCGTCGAGATCCTCGCCGCGCAGCAGGTGCATCACGTTCCACAGCATGGAGCTGCCGAGGACCTTGTCGGAGCGGCGGCTCGCGCGGCCCGGCTCCGGCTTCGGCTCGGCGGCAGCTGCCCCCTCGAGGCGCCGCGCCGGGGCCTGACCCGGGAGCAGGGTCAGCGGGGGCTGCGGCCCGCGCGCATCGAGGGTGGCGACGGCGCGGCGCTCGCGCTCGACCTCCGCGGGCAGCCGCTGCTCCTTCGCGGCGTTGTCCTTCCACGTCGGCGCGTCGAGGCCTTTGGGCGGCGGCGGCCAGGCGGCCTGCGCGTCGGCCCCCAGCCGAGAGAGGGCGTGAGCGAGGCCCGTCTGGCCGTCGGGCGTCTGGAGCTCGGCGAAGCCCGCCTGCCGCAGCGCCCGCTCGAACTGGGTGAGCGCGCGCTCGAGGGCGGGAGCGGCCAGGGGCGCCGGCAGCGGTGGCGCCGTGGCGGCCTGGCTGGCCTGCGCGGTGCCGTGGGCGAGCTGCCCGAAGCGCCGCGCGTAGCCCTCGAAGAAGGCGAAGAGGCGCTCGGCCTTCTGCTGGCGGGTGAGGCCCGGGTGGCCCAGCAGCTCGCCCTTGACGAGCTGGAGGTCGGCGAGGAAGCGCTCCGGCAGCGCGCGCGCGTCGGTGAGGCGCTCGTGGTCGGGCGAGAGCTGCGCCACGTCGCGGAAGACCTGCTCGCTGCCCGGGTCGAGCAGCGCCGACACCTCCGCCGCGAAGCCCTTGAAGGCGTCCTTGAGCTCGGGCGAGGTGGCGATGACCTGCTTGACCTGCACGAGCTCGGCGCGGCTCACGGCGCCGGAGCGCGCGCGGCGGAGCAGCTCCTGCGCCGCGGCCACGCCGACGCCACCGCCTGCGCGCATGGAGCGGAGCAGCTCGCCGTTGCCGGACATGTGGGCATTCTGACGACGTGCCCGCTCCGACGCCAGCTGGCGGCGCACCGCCTTTCTGGCGCGCGGCGAGGCAGGCGCCGTATCCTGCCTGCTCCCCATGAGTGACCCCGACGACGCTGGCGCTAACCGCCGGCGTCACCCCAGGACGCCGCTGAACGTGCTGGTGCAGTTCCGCTTCGACACCTTCGAGGACTTCCTCGCGGAGTACTCGCTCAACCTCTCGCCGAGCGGCATCTTCATTCGCACCGAGGAGCCGCGCGAGGAGGGCGCCGTCATCTACCTGCAGTTCACGCTCAAGGACGGCAGCCGGCTCATCGAGGGCATGGGCAAGGTGGTGCGGGTGAACCCGAAGACGCCGGGCGGGCCGCCCGCGGGCATGGGCGTCGAGTTCGTCAACTTCGACGAGGAGTCGATGGCCCTCATCGCGGAGATCTGCGCCCAGCGCAGCGGCCCGCGCCACTGACATGGGCCTGCGCGCGCGGCTGCTGCTCGCCTTCCTCGTGCCCACGCTGGCGGTGCTCGCCGCCGGCGGCCTCTTCCTCTACCAGTCGAGCCGCAACGCGCTGGAGGAGGAGCTCGGCCGCTCGCTCTCGGCGGTGGCGGCGACGGTGGCCTCGCAGCTCAAGGCCGAGCGCGTGCTGGCCATCACCGCGGAGGACGCGCAGGGCGAAGGCAGCCGCACCTGGCGCAGCCTCACCGCGCAGCTCGCCGAGATGAGGGCCCGCGCCGGCGTGCGCCGGGTGCTGGTGGTGGACCGGGAGGGCCGCGCGCGCCTCGACGTGGGCGGCACGCTGCCTCCGATGGCCGAGGCGCCTGAGCTGCTGCGCGACCGGCTGGAGCTCGAGCGCGTGCGGCGGGGCGAGCTCGTCGCCAGCCAGGTGCTCTTCGAGGGCACCGACGGGCAGCTCTACAAGACGGGCTACGCGCCGCTGGTGCAGGACGGCGAGGTGCACGGCGCGGTGGCCGTGGAGGGGAGCGCCGCCTTCTTCGGCCCGCTCACGCGCCTGCGCAACGCCTTCCTCGGGCTGGCGCTGGTGACGCTGCTGCTGCTGGCCGGCGCCGCGGTGGTGTCGGGGCGGGCGCTCTCAGCGCCCCTCGAGCGGCTGGTGGCGAGCGCGCTGCGCATCGGCCGCGGCGACCTCTCGACCCCCGTGCGGCCGGAGGCCACGCTGGAGATCGGCATCCTCGCGCGGGAGCTGGAGGCCATGCGCCAGGCCATCGAGAGCCGCGACCGGCAGCTCAAGCTGATGCTGGGCGGCGTGGCGCACGAGGTGAAGAACCCGCTCGGCGGCATGGAGCTCTTCTCGGGGCTGCTCGACGAGGAGCTCGCCGCGAGCGCGCCGAACGTCGCCGACGCGCGCGAGCACCTGGGGAAGATCCGCCGCGAGCTGCAGTACTTGAAGCGCATCGTCGAGGACTTCCTCGCCTTCGCGCGGGAGCAGCGGGTGTCGGTGGACGCGCTCGACGCCCGGGCGCTCCTCGAGGCCGCGGCGCAGCACCTGGCGGGCGAGGCGAGCGGGCGCGGCGTGTCACTCTCGGTGGAGGCGGCCCCCGCGACGGTGCACGGCGACGCGAGCCTGCTCACCAGCGCGCTCGTCAACCTGGTGAAGAATGCGGTGCAGATTTCCACGCAGGGCCAGGTCGTGCGGCTGGTCGGCCACGCGCGCGCCGACGCCTACGAGGTGGAGGTGCGCGACGAGGGCCCGGGCATCCCCGTGGAGCTGCAGGCGCGCATCTTCGAGCCCTTCTTCACCACGAAAGAGAAGGGCTCGGGCCTGGGCCTCGCGCTGGCGCGGAAGCTGGTGGAGGCCCACCGCGGCGCGGTGACGCTCACCTCGAAGCCTGGCGAGACGGTCTTCACGGTGCGCCTGCCGCGGGCGTGACGCGAAGGGCATTCTTCGTCCGGGCGGCGCTCTGGCGTCGGAAGCCCGGCACTTCTACATTCCTCCCGGAGCGACCATGTTGATGCCCAACCTCCACTTTCCGGAGACCCCTGTCGGGTCCGAAAGTGCCATGGAAATTCGGCTCATGAATACTGGGCGCGCCACCCTTCGAATACTCAGCGTCGCGGTCGTCGGCGCATCGGAGTTTGAGGTCCAAGGTGGACCTCGCGATGTGGAATCAGGTGAAGAATCGTTCTTGCCGGTGGTGTTCCGTCCAACTCTCACCGCAACCCGAACGGCGCGACTTCGCATCGACTCCAGTGTCGGCATCAATACCGAAGTTCGACTGTGTGGGAGCACTCCGGGTGTCGCTCAGTGCGCAGCGTTCTTTGATGGTGACGGGGGTGTTCCTTGACTGTGTGGTGCGCTACTTGCCGTTGGCGTCGCGTCGATTGAAAGCGAAACCCCGAAGAGACGCGGCCACACGATCACCTCGACCGCGGGCGGGAACTCGGGCGCTTCGCCGATCGGCTCGGGCCCTTGCGTGCGCCTCCTCTCGCGCTCGCCGCGATGGATCCGCCGCGATTCAGCCGGCGCGCTCGCCCCCGCCCTCCGCGTCGGCGAGCAGCCGGCTCAGCTT
>CAYUZK010000271.1:0-7040 GCA_964449625.1 uncultured Archangium sp. | reverse complement strand
GCCGGGCTGGTGGAGCGGCGCGAGGTCGAGGGGGCCGCCGGGCCACGCCTCGACACGCGCGTCGAGCCAGCGGTTGAGCGCCTGCGCGGCCTCCTCGGCGGCGCGCGGCGCCTCGCCCAGGGCCGCGAAGTCGTCGTCGGTGACGCCGGCGTGCACGCAGAGCAGCCCCCGGTGGGCGTGGGCGAGGCGGAAGCGGCGCGCCCTCAGGAGCTCCGTGACGAGCGCCCGCTGCGCGACGCTGAAGCAGGAGAAGTCGCGCGCGACGCACTCCGCGTCGGGCACGTGCGGGTACCGCGCGAGGAAGGCGCGCTGCCCAGCTTCGTCGGGCTGCCCGGCCGCGTAGGCCGCCTGGGCCTCGGCGAGGGCGGCCTCGAAGGCCTCGTCGGTGGGGAAGGGCGCCAGCTCGCACACGCGCCCCAGGTCGTGGTTGCCGGCCAGGAGCACCACCTGCTCCGGCGGGTGCGCGGCGAGCCACTGCAGGAGCGCCAGCGCGTCGTCGGTCGCCTGCCGGCGCTGGGCCGGGCGCCCCCAGTCGAAGTGGTCGCCCATGGACACCAGCTGCACCTCGGCGCGCAGCCGGCCGTCGTGCCCGAGGAGCCCGTGCCCCGCGAGGACTTCCCGCACGGTGGCGAGCGGGGCCTGCGGGTCGCCCATGGCGACGTGGAGCTCGAAGTTCATGGACCCCCGTGTCGGCGCCGCGTCAGAGTTCCGCGACGTTGCCGGCGTAGAAGCCGTCGAGCAGGTCCTTGTACTTGGTCTCGACCACCTTGCGCTTGAGCTTGAGGCTCGGCGTCAGGTCGCCGTCTTCCAGCGAGAGATCCTTCGGGAGGATGGCGAAGGTCTTGATCGACTCGTAGCTGGCGAGGCCCTTGTTGAGCTCCTGCACGAAGGGCTTGATGAGCGCGTGGGTGCGGGGATCCTTGACGATCTCCTCGTAGGAGCCGCCCACGCCGTTGCTCCTGGCCCAGTCGGTGATGGCCTCCTTGTCGAGGGCCACCAGCATGGAGCAGAAGTTGCGGTTGTTGCCGTGCACGAGCGACTGGCTCACGTAGGGGCAGATGGCCTTGAACTTGCCCTCGATGTTCTGCGGCGCCACGTACTTGCCGCCGGAGGTCTTGATCAGGTCCTTCTTGCGGTCGGTGATCTTGAGCAGCCCCTTCTCGTCGATCTCGCCGATGTCGCCGGTGTAGAGCCACCCGTCCTTGATGGTCTCGGCGGTCTGCTCCGGGAGGTTGTGGTACCCGCGCATGACGCCGCGGCCCTTGATGAGGATCTCGCCGTCGCTGGCGATCTTCACCTCGGTGCCGGGCAGCGGCGGGCCCACGGTGCCGAACTTGAAGTTGCCGGGCCGGTTCACGAACGAGGCGGCGCTCGTCTCGGTGAGGCCATAGCCCTCGAGGATGAGGATGCCCGCGGCGTGGAAGAACTCGGCCATGTCACGCGAGAGCGGCGCCGAGCCCGAGACGAAGTAGCGCAGCCGGCCGCCGAAGCGGTCCTGCAGCTTGACGAAGACGAGCTTCGTGGCGAGCGCGTACTTCATGGCCAGGAGCCCCGAGGCGTCCTGGCCGTTCTGCCGCAGCTTCGAGACCTCCTTGCCCACCTCGAGGGCCCACTTGAAGATGCCGAACTTGAGCCCGCCGCCCTTCTTCGCCCCGTCGATGACCTTGTTGTAGACCTTCTCGAAGATGCGCGGCACGGCGGCCACGAAGGTGGGCTTCACGTGCGCGAGGTTCTCGACGATCTTGTCCACCCGGCCGTCGATGGCGGTCTGGAAGCCGATCTTGAGCTGCGCCACCTCGAGCACCTTGCCGAAGCTGTGCGCCAGCGGGAGCCAGAAGAACTGCACGTCGTCGGGCACCAGCAGCTTGAGCTCGTCGATGCCCTCGGCCTCGTACACCCAGCAGTCCTGCGTCAGCACCACGCCCTTGGGCTTCCCGGTGGTGCCCGAGGTGTAGATGAGCGTGGCGATGTCGTCGCCCTTCACCGTGGCGCACAGCGTCTCCCACTCGGCCTGGGTGGCGCTCTTGCCCTTCTCCATCAGCTCGTTGAGCGTCAGCACCCAGCCGTCGGCGCTCGGCTTGCCGTCGAAGGTGATGACGTGCTGGATGCCGGGGATGTCCTTGCGCACCGCCTGCAGCTTGGCGACCTGCTCGTCGTTCTCGGCGAACACGTACTTCGTGTCGGAGTCGATGATGATGTACGAGCACTCCTCGGGCAGGTTCGAGGGGTAGATGGTGGTGGTGGCCCCGGCCGCCCCGAGGATGCCCATGTCGGCGGCGACCCACTCGTAGCGGGTGCCCGAGAGGATGGCGACGCGCTGCTCGTTCTGCAGGCCCAGCGCGCGCAGGCCCATGGAGATCTGCCGCACCTGCTCGCCGAACTGCTTCCAGCTCACCTGCTTCCAGCCCGCGCCGACGGGGTAGCTGAACGCGGTGTTGTCCGGCGTCGCGGCCAGGCGGTGGATCAGCATCTGGGGCACGGTCTTGAAGCTCGAGGCCACGGGGGGCTCCCTTCGCGGGTGGGGGACGGCGCAGGCGGGCGCATGTTACGGGCGCGCTCGGGGGGTGCAACTGCTGAAACACGAAGGGCCGGCACCTCGCGAGGAGGCGCCGGCCCGTTGTTTCGTGCGGCGTCAGCGCGCCCGACGGCCTACTTGCGCGCGGCCTGGTCGGCGGCCTGCTTGTCCTTGTACGTCTTCATCATCTGGTCCTGCTCGCCGCGCGGGACCGCGGAGTACTTGGCGAACTCCATCGAGAACTCCGCCTTGCCCTGCGTGGCCGAGCGGAGGTCCGTCGAGTAGCCGAACATGGTGTTGAGCGGCACCTCGGCGAGCACCGTGACGTAGTTCTCGGCCGTGGAGGTCTCGAGGATCACGCCGCGGCGCTGGTTTACCTGGCCGACGACCGAGCCCTGGAACTCGCTCGGGGCGCGGACCTCGACCTTCATCACCGGCTCCATCACCACCGGCTTGGCGCGCTCGTAGCCCTCGCGGAAGGCCATGATCGACGCCGTCTTGAAGGCCTGCTCGCTCGAGTCGACGGCGTGGAAGGCGCCGTCGTTGATCACGCAGCGCACGCCCACCACCGGGAAGCCGATGAGCGAGCCCTTCTTGATCGCCTCCTGGAAGCCCTTGTCGCAGGCCGGCACGAACTCGCGGGGGATGGTGCCGCCCACGGTCTCGTTGACGAACTCGTACTGCAGCACCGCGTCGCCCGGCAGCGGCTCGAGGTAGCCGCACACGCGCGCGAACTGGCCGGAGCCGCCCGTCTGCTTCTTGTGCGTGTAGGCGAACTCACCGCGCTGGGTGATGGTCTCGCGGTAGGCCACCTGCGGCTTGCCCGAGACGACCTCGCACTCGTACTCGCGGCGCATGCGCTCCATGTAGATCTCGAGGTGGAGCTCGCCCATGCCCGAGATGATGGTCTGGCCCGACTCCTCGTCGCGGCGCACGCGGAAGGTGGGGTCTTCCTTGGTGAAGCGGTTGAGCGCCTTGCCGAAGTTGGCCTCGCCGGTGCGGTCCTTGGGGGCCACGGCCAGGGAGATCACGGCGTCGGGCACGTGCATCGAGGTGAGCGTGTAGTTCACCTTCGCGTCGGTGAACGTGTCACCGGAGGTGGCGTCGATGCCGTAGAGCGAGACGATGTCGCCGGCCTTGGCCTCGGTGATCTCCTCGCGGCGATCGGAGTGCATGCGGAACATGCGGGGCACGCGCTCCTTCTTCATGCCGCGCGAGCAGTTGGCGATGAACTCGCCGGTCTTCACCGTGCCCTGGTAGATGCGGAAGTAGGTCAGCTGGCCGTACTGGTCCTGCTGGAGCTTGAAGGCCAGGCCCACGAAGGGCTTGTCGAAGTCGCTGGCGAGCGTGACCTTCTCTTCGTTGTTCTTCTGGTCGAGGGCGTAGTTCGTCACCTCGGGGGGCGAGGGGAGGAACATGCAGACCGCGTCGAGCAGCACCTGCACGCCCTTGTTCTTGTACGCCGAGCCGCACATCACCGGCGTCATCTTGAGCGTCAGCGTCGCCCGGCGCACGGCGGCGCGCAGGTCCTCGGTCGAGATCTCCTCGCCGGCCAGGAACTTGTCGCCGAGCTTCTCGTCGACGTCGGCCACCATCTCGATGATCTGCTCGCGGCGCTTCTTCGTCTCTTCGGCGTACTCGGCCGGCACGTCTTCGCAGCGCACGACGTCGCCCTTCTCGCCGTCGAAGAAGTAGGCCTTGCCCTCGATGGGGTCGATGACGCCCAGGAACTTGTCCTCGGCGCCCATGTTCACCTGAATGGGCACGGCGTGGTGGCCGAGCTTCTCCTTGAGCATCTCGGCGCAGCGCAGGTAGTTCGCGCCAGCGCGGTCCATCTTGTTCACGAAGCAGATGCGGGGCACGCCGTACCGCTTCATCTGCCGGTCGACGGTGATCGACTGGCTCTGCACGCCGGCCACCGAGTCGAGCACCAGGATCGCGCCGTCGAGCACGCGGAGCGAGCGCTCCACCTCGATGGTGAAGTCCACGTGCCCGGGGGTGTCGATGATGTTGATGTTGTGCTCGGGCAGGTGCTCCTTGGAGCCCATCCACTGGGCGTAGGTCGCCGCCGACTGAATGGTGATGCCCTTCTCGCGCTCGAGATCCATGGAGTCCATGGTCGCGCCGACGCCGTCCTTGCCGCGCACCTCGTGGATCTCGCGGATCTTCCCCGTGTAGAAGAGGATGCGCTCGGTGAGGGTCGTCTTGCCCGAGTCGATGTGGGCGGAGATGCCGATGTTGCGGATTCGTTCCAGCGGGATATTGGCCATAGCGGCCGCGCGCCTATCGAAAGGGCGCTTGAAACACAAGCTCGGCGCGCCTACACGCTCACTTCATGAGCGAGGACCGCCCGAGCACCGAGCCGCCCGCGCCCACGTTCGAGCCCCATGAGCGGGTCTGCGGCAACTGCAAGCTGTGGCGCGCGCACTCCCTCGACGCCGTGAAGGGGTGGGTCGGCAACTGCCGCATTCAGCCCAACCGCGGCCTCTTTCCGCCCTCGGCGCCCCTGTGCGACGCCTTCGTGGCCCGGGGCGAGCACGTCACCGCCCAGGCCCAGCCGGCGACCCGCCGGGCGCGCACGCTGCAGCCCATCGGCCCCGTGGTGCGGCACGCCGACGGCCGCGCCCGCTCCCTGCCCGGTGCGCCGGCGCGGGCCCCGGCCATCGACCCCCACACCGTCGTCGACTTCGAAGGAGACGCCATGACGCGCCAGGAGCTGATGGAGCTGTTCCTCGAGGCCTCGGGCCTCGCCGAGGTGCCCCTGGCCGGCAAGTGGGAGGGCGGCACCGTGCGGCTGCTGCCCGGCGACCCCGCGCTCCAGCCCAAGGACATTCCCGTCGACGCGCTCTTCCACAAGGTGGTGATGCTGCGCGATCGCCTGCGGGTGCTCGAGCAGAAGCTCAACGGGCACCCCAAGCTGAGCGACGCCGAGAAGGTCGAGTTTCAGCAGTACGTCACGCGCTGCTACGGCTCGCTCACCACCTTCAACGTGCTCTTCAAGGACAAGGCCGATCAGTTCATCGGGCAGAAGGGCGACGAGTAATCACCCCGTCGCCTCGAGGGCGGCGTCGGCGGTCAGGGCGGCCATGCGCGCCATGAGCCGGGCGCGACCGCGGTTGAGCGCGCTCTTCACCGTGCCCTCGGGCAGCCGCAGCACCCGGGCGATCTCCGGGTATGAGTAGCCCCGCAGGTCGCGCAGCGTCACCACCTGGCGGTGCTGCTCCGAGAGGTGCTCCAGGGCCTCGAGGAACAGGGCGTGGCGCTCGCTCCCCAGGGCCGCCTCCTCGGGGCACGCGCCGGGCGCGACGGGGCTCTCGAGGCGCCCCCGCCGCTGCCGCGCCCGCAGGCTGTTGATCGAGGAGTTGACGAGGATGCGGTGCAGCCAGGTCGTGTACGCGGCCTTGCCATCGAAGCGCACGTTCTGGCTGAAGAGCCGGGTGAAGACCTCCTGCACCACGTCTTCGGCTTCGTCGGCGTCGCGCAGGATGCGCCGGGCGATGGCCAGCGCGCGACGTCGGTGCTGCAGGTACAGCTCAGCCATGGGGGGCAACGCGCTCATGGGGCCTTCGAACGCCCCATTTCCACGCGCGATCTACCGCTTTTCCTTGACGCCCCCCCTCAGCCCTCGTCGCCCTGCGTCAAGCCCCAGTCTTTCAGGCGCTTGAAGAGCGTGGAGCGGGCGACGCCCAGCTCCCGGGCGACGCGCTCGCGGTTGTTGCCGAAGCGCTTGAGGGCGCTCTCGACCACCTGCCGCTCGTAGCGGGCGAGCATCGCCTCGAGGGTCATGCCGGGCACGAACTCGGCCCCGTCGCTCGCCTGCGGCTTCTCGGGGGTGGCGTCGAAGGACAGATCGCCCACGTCGATGCTGGGGCCGCGCCGCAGCAGCAGCGCCCGGTGGATGACGTTGCGCAGCTCGCGGATGTTGCCCGGCCAGGGGTGCGCCTCGAGGGCGGCCACGGCGGCCGGCGTCAGCGTCACCTGCTGTCCGCGCGGCGCGAAGCTGCGCAGGAAGTGCTCGGCCAGCGCGGGCAGGTCGGCCTTGCGGCTGCGCAGCGGGGGCAGCGTGAGGGGGATGACGCAGAGCCGGTAGTAGAGGTCTTCGCGGAACTTGCCCTCGCGCGCCAGGGCCAGCAGATCGCGGTGGGTGGCGGCGACGATGCGCGCGTCCACCGTCATGGGGCGGGCGGCGCCGACGCGCTTGATCTCCCCCGACTCGAGGGCGCGCAGGAGCTTGGCCTGCAGGTCGAGGGGGAGCTCGCCGATCTCGTCGAGGAAGAGGGTGCCCCCGTCGGCCTCTTCGAAGGCGCCCTTGCGCGCGACCACCGCGCCGGTGAACGCGCCCTTCTCGTGGCCGAAGAGCTCGCTCTCGATGAGCTCCTTCGAGATGGCCGCGCAGTTCACGGGAATGAAGGGGCCGTGGGCGCGGCTCGACTGCGTGTGCAGCGCGCGCGCGACGAGCTCCTTGCCGGTGCCCGACTCGCCCAGCAGCAGCACGGCGGCCGTCGAGGGCGCGACGCGCTCGATG
>CAYUZK010000270.1:0-7078 GCA_964449625.1 uncultured Archangium sp. | reverse complement strand
CGAGCAGATGGGCGAGACGGCCGAGAACGTGGCCGAGCGCTGGAAGGTGAGCCGCGAGGACCAGGACCACTACGCCGTCGAGTCGCACCGCAAAGCCGTCGCCGCGCAGAAGGCCGGGGCCTTCGCCGCCGAGCTGGTGCCCGTCGAGCTGCCCGCGAAGAAGGGGCCGGCGACGCTCGTGTCGGCCGACGAGCAGCCCCGGAGCGACTCCACCGTCGAGAAGCTCGCGACCCTCAAGGCCGCCTTCCGCGAGGGCGGCACGGTGACGGCGGGTAACTCGTCGTCGCTCAACGACGGCGCCGCAGCCGTGGTGCTGATGAGCGCGAAGGCCCTGGCGCTCTGGGGCAAGGCCCCGCTGGCGCGCTTCGTCTCGAGCGCCACCGCCGGGGTCGACCCGCGCACCATGGGCATCGGCCCGGTGCCGGCGGCGCGCCGGGCCCTCGAGCGCGCGGGGTGGAGCGTCGAGCAGCTCGACCTGGTGGAGCTCAACGAGGCCTTCGCCGCCCAGGCCCTCGCCTGCCTGCGTGAGCTCGCCCTCGACCCCGCGACCGTCAACGTGCACGGCGGGGCCATCGCCCTGGGGCACCCGCTGGGCATGAGCGGCGCGCGCATCGTCGCGACCCTGCTCCACGCCATGCGGAGCCGCGGCGCGAAGCGCGGGCTCGCGACGATGTGCATCGGCGTCGGCCAGGGCATCGCCGCCACCTTCGAGGCCCCGTGACGCACCCGTTCCTCCAGGGGCTCCGGCGCCCGCTGCACATCGCCCACCGCGGCGGCGCGGGCCTGTACCCCGAGAACACGCTCTTCGCCTTCGAGCAGGCGGTGCGCGTGCACCACGCCGACATGCTGGAGCTCGACGTGCACGCCACGAAGGACGGCGAGGTGATCGTCGCGCACGACGCCACGCTGGAGCGCTGCACCGACGGCCACGGGGCCCTCGCCGACCACACCTGGGCGGAGCTGGAGGCGCTCGACGCAGCCTGGCACTTCACGCCCGTCACCGGCCCGGGCACGCCCTACCGCGGCCGGGGCCTGCGCCTCCCCCGCTTCATCGACGTCTTCCGCGCCTTCCCCGGCCTGCGCCTCAACGTAGAGCTGAAGGACGAGCGCGCCCTCGAGCCGCTCGCGGCCCTGCTAGCCGGAGAAGCCTGGCAGGCGCGGCTGTGCCTCGGGAGCGAGCACGACGAGCTCGGAGCCAGGGTGGCCTCGACCTTCCCTGAGGCGTGCTGCTTCTTTCCCCGCGACGCGCTGGCCGCCTTCGTGCTCGGGGCGAAGGGCGGCGAGGTGGTGGACGACCCGCGCTACCTCGTGCTCGACATGCCCTACCAGTGGGAAGGGGTGACGCTCTTCGACGCGGCGCTGGCAGAGATCGCCGCCGCCCACGGCAAGTGGATCAACGTGTGGACCGTGGACGACGAGGCGGACATGCGGCGGGCGATCGCCGATGGCGTGGGCGGCGTGATGACCGACCGCCCCGACCTGCTGCGCGCGGTGCTCGGCCCGCCGACACGGTGACGGCGTTCGCGGCGGGCTGACCTGCCTACGGCACCTCGCCCAGCACCCAGTCGAGGTACGGCTGGTGCCCGGCCCCGACGTCGACGCGCAGCACCTCCGGCACCGAGTACGGGTGGAGCGCCTTCACCCGCGCGCACAGCGCCTCGAAGCGCGCGGCGCGGGTCTTCATCACCAGCAGCACCTCGGCCTCGTCGTGCACCGCGCCCTGCCAGCGGTAGATGCTGCGCACGCGCGGCACCAGGTTGGCGCAGGCGATGAGGCGCTCCTCGACCAGCGCGCGCGCGAGGCTCGCCGCCTTCTCTTCGTCGGGCGCCGTCACCAGCACGACGGCGACCTCGGTCGTCACAGGCGGACCTCGATGGCGTGGGTCTGCCCGTCGGTCAGCTTCACCACCACCCGGGCCCGCGTGCCGGCCAGCCGCTCCGGGTCGCCGAGGTCGAAGTGCACCCCCATGTCCCCCGGCTGCGCTGGCCAGGACTGCTCGGGCTGATCGCTGCGGTACACCGCGGCGGCGGCGAAGCGGTCCAGCCGGTGGGGTTGAACCACCACCTGCACGCTCTTCTTCGTGCGGAACAGCAGCACCTTGAACTCACTGCGCTCCTCGATGATCTCGGGGCCGTTGGAGCGCTCGACCGGCAGGGGCACGGGAGTCGCTCCGGGAGACTGCGGCGCCGCGCCAGCCTCCGCTTCGATCGCGGCCTCGGCGGCCTCCATGGCGGCCAGCGCCAACCGCAGCTCGGGGTCGCGCGCGGCCTCCAGCCGAATCGCCTCGCGCTCGCCCGGCGTCGCCAGCCCGAGATCGAAGCGGAGGAGATCGTCAAAGGACGTCGGCCGCCGACGGGGCTGCGTCACCAGCGCGCTCGCGCCCTCCAGCTCCGGCGGGAGCGCGCCGCGCATCTCGCCGCCCAGCACCTGCACCAGCAGGTCGTCTTCGATGCCGATGCGCTCGGCGTACCACCAGGCCCGGGCGCGGAACTCACCGTCGAGGAGCGCCGCCTCAGCGCGCCGCGCCTGGTTGAGCGCGGTGAGGCTCGTCACGCAGCTTCGACACCGCGCGTCCACCTGCTCGACGGCCGCGCGGAGCCGCCCCGCCACGGTCTTCGCGTCGCCGCGGCCCGACGCGCCGAGCGCCTCCAGGGCCACCAGCGCGGACTCCAGGCGATCGCGTGCCTGGAGATCCTGGGCGGCCCACTGGGCCATGGCGCGGCCAGCCTCAGCGTCGTCGGGCAGCGCCGCCTCGACCGCCTGGCTCGCGGCGCGGAGGAGCTTCGCGCCCAGCGCTTCGACCGCGGCGCCATCGGCCCAGGCGCGCAGCCCCGCCTCGGGCGTCACGGCGAGCCGCCGCACCACCGAGGCCGCGTCGGCGCCCAGTGACGTGCTTCGCCGCAGCACGTCACCGGCCGCCTCGAGCCACAGGCCCACCACCACCGCGCCATCGCCTGGCCGCCCGCCGGCTTCGAGCTCGTGTTGGAGCGCCTCGAGCTCCTGCAGGCGGGTGACGTACTTCTCGCGCAGTGACGGGTTCATTTACGACTCCTCGTGCGAGCCCTCGTCGCGCTCTCGCGCCTCGAGGACGTAGAGCTTGAGCCAGGCCTGCGCGCGGCTGACGCGCTTGTAGGAGTTGACCACGGTGATGCCGAGGGCCTGGGCGACGGCCTCGTGATCGTCCACGTCCTGGTGGTGGTAGAGGTCCCACGCGGCGGCCTCGTTGGGGTGCTCGGCCTTGAGCCGCTCCCACGCCGCCCAGTACTCGTCGCTGGCGTCCTTCTGCTGCGCGCGCGCGGCGGCCTCGGCCATCGAGCGGTGCGCCTCGGGGGCGCTCACCTCGGGCTCGTCACCCTCCTCGCCCGGAGCCGCGCCCGGCTCGAGTTCCTCGCGCTGCCGGCGGTAACGATCGATGGCGCAGTGCTTGACGATGCGCAGGAAGAAGGTCTTCGGCGACGCCGCCTTCCCCGGCAGGTGCTCCGAGACGCCGCGGAACTGGTCCAGCCCCTTCGCCATGAACTTGGCGACGGCGTCCTGGAAGATCTCGTCGGCGTCGTCGGGAGAGCCCCTCATGAAGGCGCCCTGAACCCTTCGGGTGACGGTGGTGGCGGCGTCACGCCAGCGAAAGACGAGCTCCCCCAGGGGGCGCTTGTAGTCGTGGCCGTCGGCCTTCCGCCGCGCGATGTCTGCGAACAACTCGTCGTCGGTGAGCATGGGCGAGGGCCCGGGACCATAGCCGTCCCTCACGGGTCGACAGCCGGATTCCTGACCACCGGCGGCCCGGCGCGGCCCAACCCCCGGTCATCCTTCGGCTTTGGGGCGCGGCGTGACGGGCAACTGCATGACGAGCACGAGCTGCTCGAAGCGCCGCAGCGCCTCCCGGGCGGGCTCCTCGAGAAGCCGTTCCCGGTAGAGCCGCCGGGCTTCGGCCAGGGCTGCCCGCTCGTCGGCCAGACCCATCACCAGCGCCACGGCGTTACGGCGGGCCTTGAGCTCGGCCAGGGCCCCGCGCGCGTCCTCCTCCGAGAGCTGCCCCTCCTCGAGCTGACCCAGCACCACGCAGCGGTAGGCCCGGCAGGCGTGCGGCCGGTCGGCGTAGACGCCGCAGCCGGCCGGGCCCAGCGCGACGCACGGCTGGAGCAGGCGATCGCGCTCCGCGCTCACGCGCACCCGCTCGCCCAGGCGCTCGGCCTCGCCCTCTTGGAGCGCCGCGTCGCCGAACATCGAGCCATCGCAGCAGAAGCCACACTCCAGGCACAGGGACATGCGCAGCAGCGTAGCCCGTCAGGGAACGGGAGCGCCTCCCGTCCACGTCGGCACCGGACGCGAGGGTGGAGACACCAGCGCCTCCGGAGGTCCCACGCGGGCCCGGCCGTCGAAGCCCTACACGCGCTGCGGTGGCGACACCGCACTCGACCAGGGGAGTCCTCCATCAGCGAGGCCCCCACCGTGGCTTCCACACTCGGGTCCGCCGATGACCGTCGATCTTCGACGGGAAAGCGCCGGCCTCGTCGTCAGCGCGCCCCGGTTCGCAGCTCGAGGCTCAGGTCCATCGCTCGCGCGGAGTGCGTGAGCGCCCCCATCGAGACGTAGTCGACGCCCAGCTTCGCCAGCCGCGGCAGCCGCTCGCGGGTGATGCCGCCGGACACCTCGAGCTCCACCCGGCCCGCGGCGAGCTCGACGGCCTTCGCCACCATCGCGTCGTCCATGTTGTCGAGCATCACGAGGTGCGCGCCGTGCTCGATGGCCTGGGCGAGCTGCGCGAGCGAGGTGACCTCGATCTCGATCTTCACCAGGCGCGGGGCGTTGGCCTTCGCGCGCGCCAGGGCCTTGGCGATCGAGCCGCCCACGGCCGCGATGTGGTTGTCCTTGATGAGCACGCCATCGAAGAGGCCGAAGCGGTGGTTGTGCGCCCCGCCGTCGCGCACCGCCTGCTTGGCGAGCCCGCGCATGCCCGGCGGCGTCTTGCGCGTGTCGAGGATCTTGAGCTTCGAGCCCTTCACGCCGTCGAGCGCCCTCACCGCCTCGGCGGCCGCCGTGGCCATGCCCGCGCAGCGCTGCACGAGGTTGAGCGCGGTGCGCTCGCCGATGAGCAGGCTGCGCAGCGGCCCCTCGAGCGTCGCCACCTTCTGCTTCGCCGAGGTGCGCTGCCCGTCCTTCGCCAGGAGCGTCACCTGCACAGCGGGGTCCACCTTCTCGAAGGTGCGCACGAAGGCGCCCAGGCCCGAGAGCACCATCGGCTCCTTGGCCCAGAGCTCGCCTCTGCCCTTCGCGCCGACCGGCACGAGCGCCGACGTCGTCACGTCGCCCGCGCTCCCGAGATCTTCGTCGAGCGCGAGGTCGATGAGCCGATCCAGGAAGGGGTCCTTCATCACTTCGCCCGCTTCTTTCCGGCCGGGGCCTTCTTGGCAGCCGGCCTCTTCTTTGCGGCAGCCGTCTTCTTCGCGGCGGGCGCCTTCTTCGGGGCCGGCTTCTTCTTCGCAGCGGGCTTCTTCTTCCCAGCGGGTGCCTTCTTCGCCGCAGGGGCCTTCGTGGTGCTCGAGGCGCGCTTCGCCGGCTGCTTCGCGGCCTCAGCGGCCTCGGCCGCGCCCGGCTCCTTCTTGGCCTCGTTGAACTCCCGCACCGCGTCGTCCACCAGCCCCATGTTCATGTAGGCCACGCCGAGATCGTAGTGATCGCGCGACGAGAGGCCTTCCTTCGTGCCCTCGCGCAGCTTCTCGAGCGCCTCCTTCACCTGCTGGTCCGGGCCGGCGGCGATGGTCGCGGCCTCGAGTTCCTCGCGCAGCTCGTCACCGAGGTTGACGGCCCCCGAGGGCGCCGGCGGGGCGATCTTCACCTCGACGGGCGCGATGCGCTGGAGGTTCTCGTTCACCTTGACGATGCGGGAGCGCAGCTCGTCGACCCGCGCCCGGTCCTTGGCCACCACGTCGACCGGCGCCCGCGCCACGAAGTCGGGCTTCGAGAGCCGCCCCTCGATCTGGCCGATCTCCTTCTCGGCCTTCTCGATCTCCTTCTTGAGCCGCTCCCGCTCCTCGGCGAGGTCCACGATGCCAGCCAGCGGCACGTAGATCTCCATGTCCGCGCGGATGTCGGCGGCGGCCTGCGGGGGCTTGGCGCCGAGTTCCTGCACGGTGAGCCGCGCCAGCCCTGCGAGCGGCATGACGTAGCTCTTCCACCGCCCGAGCGTCTCGCGCACGGCAGCGCTGCCGGACTGCACGTGCGCCTCGAGCTTGAGCGCCGGCGACAGGTTCGACTCCCCACGGATGGAGCGGATGCCCTCGATGGCCTCGATCACCGGCCGCATCTCGGCCTCGGCCGCGGGGTCCGTCAGGCGCCGGTCCTCCGTGGGGTAGTCGGCCAGGCAGATCGACTCCACCGGCCGCGGCATCGGCAGCTTCTGCCAGATCTCCTCGGTGATGAAGGGCATGAAGGGGTGGAGCAGCCGCATCACCTGGTCGAGGCAGAACACCAGCACCGCCCGCGACGAGTCGCGCGCCACCTCGTCGGCGCCATTGAGCGCCCCCTTCGACAGCTCGATGTACCAGTCGCAGAACTCGCGCCAGAGGAACTGGTAGAGCAGCGAGGAGGCCTCGGCGAAGTTGTACGCGGTGAGCGCCGCCTGCACGCCGCCGATGCAGGTGTTGAGGCGCGAGAGGATCCACCGGTCGGCGAGCGAGAGCGCGCGCTCCTTCACGAAGATGCGCGGGTCAGCCTGGAAGTCGCCCAGGTTCATCATCGCGAAGCGCGTGGCGTTCCAGATCTTGTTGCAGAAGGCCTTGTAGCCGCCGATGCGATCGACCGAGAGCTTGATGTCGCGGCCCTGCTGCGTCAGCGACGCGAGCGTGAAGCGCAGCGCGTCCGCGCCCATGGCCGGCATGCCCTGGGGGAACCTGTTGCGCACCGCGCCCGGCAGCTTGTCTGCCGAGGCGCCCTGCACGATGTCGAGCGCATGGGTCATAAGGGCAGTGAAGTCGTCTCCGTCCGCGACGTCCGCGCCTGTGGGATAGGGCAGGTTTGCCACGATCGCGAGGCCGCGGATGAGGTCGCTCGCCAGCGCCATACCCGGCGGGGCCACCAG
>CAYUZK010000269.1:0-7087 GCA_964449625.1 uncultured Archangium sp. | reverse complement strand
CTCACTTCGCCCACGACACGCCGCGGCGGCGGGCTACGCTGTGCGCCCTCCATGCACGTCGTCTTCATCGAGCCCAGCTTCCCCGCCAACCAACGCCACTTCGTCCGCGCGCTCCACGACGTCGGCGCGACCGTCACCGCCATCGGCGAGGTGCCCCGTCACGGGCTCACCGACGAGATGAAGTACTGCCTCACGCACTACGAGCAGGTCAGCTCGGTGGTGAACGAGGACGCGGTGCTGCGCGCGGCGCGCTTCATCCACTCCAAGAAGCGCATCGACCGGTTGGAAGCCTCCGTGGAGGCGCACATCATGACGGCCGCCCACGTGCGCGCGGCCCTGGGCATTCCCGGCACGTCGGTGAAGACGGCCTGGCTGTGCCGCGACAAGCCCTCGATGAAGGAGGCCCTGCGGCAGGCCGGCGTGCCCTGCGCGCAGAGCACCGCCGCCGCGTCGCTCGAGGAGCTCGTCGCCTTCGCCCAGCGCGTGGGTTACCCGCTCATCATCAAGCCTCGCGACGGCGCGGGCGCGTCGGGCACCATCCGCGTGGGGTCGCGCGCCGAGCTGCACAAGGCCGCCAACGAGCTCGGGGTCGACCAGGGCCGCTCCGTCGCCGTCGAGGAGTTCATCGAGGGCCACGAGGGCTTCTACGACACCATCACCATCGGCGGCCGCGTGGTGCACGAGTTCGCCACGCACTACTACCCCAACGTGCTCGAGGCGATGCGCACGCGGTGGATCAGCCCCCAGTTCATCGCCACCAACCGCCTCGACTCCGCGCCCGGCTACCAGGAGCTCAAGGCCCTCGGGCAGCGCGTGGTGCAGGCGCTCGACATCGGCACCTCGGCCACGCACATGGAGTGGTTCTCCGGGCCCAAGGGGCTCAAGTTCTCGGAGATCGGCTGCCGCCCGCCCGGCGTGCGCGCGTGGGACCTCTACAACGTCGGCAACGACATGGACCTCTACCGCGAGTGGGCCAACGCCATCGTGCACGGGCGGCCCGGCGCGCGCCCCAGCCGCCGCTTCTCGGCTGGCCTCATCGCCATTCGCCCCAACTGCGACGGCACCATCGTCGGCTACTCGGGCATCAAGGCCGTCGAGAAGGCCTTCGGCCAGTGGATGATCGACCTGCACCTGCCGCACGAGGGCTCGCCCACCGGGCCCGTGTCGGCCGGCTACATGGCCAACGCCTGGCTGCGCTTCAAGCACCCCGACTACGACGAGCTGCGCCGCATCCTCGACGCGGTCGGCCAGACGGTGAAGGTGCACGCGAGGTGAGCCCGTGAGAGGTGTGTTGCTCGGGCCCCAGCGCCGCAAGTCGGCGCTGCTGGAGGCCCTCGAGGGGCACGGCGACGGCCCCATCGCCCTCGTCACCTGCGGGTGGCAGGAGCGCGAGGACCAGGACGGCTGGCTGCGCGAGCAGCTCGGCCGGCCGCTGGTCAACTTGAAGCTCTACGCGCGCGGCGACCGCGTCTTCCTCACCGACCGCGACTTCGCCAAGCAGCACCGCGCCCGGCAGGACATGCTGCGGCTGCGGCAGGACTTCTACCGGCTGCGCCTCGAGCGGGCCATCGACGCGGCCCTCGACATTCGCCTGCGGGCGGCGGGCACGGCGGCCGAGGCCGACGAGGCGGGCTGGTCCATGCAGCAGCTGCGGCAGCTCGATCGCGATCACCTCGAGCGCTGCCGGGCCCTGCGCCAGGAGTTCGAGGAGCGGGTCAAGCCGCTCGAGCGCGAGGCCATCGCCCGGCACCGCGAGGAGCTGGCGCAAATCCTCTCGACGGCGAAGGTGCTGATGATCAGCGGCGGCCACGTGGCGGTGATGCTCAACCGGCTGCGCATGTTCGGCGTGCGCGAGCTCTTGTCGCCCGACCACACGCTCGTCGCCTGGAGCGGCGGGGCCATGGTCACGGGCGCGCGCGTGGTGCTCTTCCACGAGACGCCGCCGCAGGGCGTGGGCGTCTCCGAGGTGCTCGACGAGGGGCTGGGGCTGCACCAGGGCCTGCTGCCGCTGCCCAACCCGCGGTACCGCCTCACCCTGCACGACGAGTTCCGCGTGGGGTGGATGGCCCGGCGCAACGCGCCCGAGCAGTGCGTCGCCCTCGACCACGGCGAGTTCGTGCGCTTCGACGGCGAGCGCTGGTTCGGCGCCTCGGGCACCGTGCAGCTGCTGCCCGACGGCACCACCTTCGCGGGGTGGGCGCCATGAGCGGGCTGGCCATCGACGTGTTCAAGAAGTCGCACCCCGACGCGGCGGCTGTCGACGCCTTCATGCGCGACCGCGTCTTCCCCATCGTGGAGGGCTCGAAGGTCACCTTCGTGTACCGCGGCCCCGCCGACGCGGTGCACCTCAAGAGCTGGGTGTTCGGCCTGCCCAACTCGCAGAACCTCCACCGCATCGGCACCACCGACCTGTGGCACCTGACCCTCGACATCCCCCCGCGGTCGCGCGTCGAGTACAAGCTGGAGATCGTCGTCAACGGGCAGGGCCGCTGGGTCGAAGACCCGCTCAACCCCTACCGCGCCACCGACCCCTTCGGCGCGAACTCCGTCGCCCACGGTGAGGGCTACGAGGTGCCGGAGTGGACGCAGGCCGACCCCGAGTCGCGCGCGGGCGTGCTGGAGGACTGGGTCATCAAGAGCCAGGCCTTCAATGACGTGCGGCACCTCAAGGTCTACCTGCCGGCGCGCTTCCGCAAGACGCGGCGCTACCCGCTGGTGATGGTGCACGACGGGCTCGACTACCTGCGCTTCGCCAGCCTCAAGGCGGTGCTCGACAACCTCATCCACCGGCTCGAGATCCCCGACCTGGTGGTGGCGCTCACGCAGTCGCCCAACCGCATCGGGGAGTACGCCGACGACGAGCGCCACGCGCGCTTCATCACCGAGGAGTGCGTGCCCGACCTCGAGGCCCGGCTGCCGCTGCTGGGCACGCCGCGCGGCCGCTGCCTCATGGGCGCCAGCTTCGGCGGGGTGGCCTCGCTGTCGACCGCCTTCCGCTACCCGGGCTTCTACGGGCGGCTGCTGCTGCAGTCGGGCAGCTTCGCCTTCAGCGACATCGGCCACCAGAACAAGCGCGGGCCAGCCTTCGACCCGGTCATCTCGTTCATGAACCGCTTCCGCAACGAGCCCACCCGGGTGACCGAGAAGGCCTTCGTCAGCTGCGGCATGCACGAGTCGCTCATCTACGAGAACCGCTCCCTGGTGCCCATGCTGCAGGCCACCGACATCGAGCTGCGCTACGTCGAGGCGCGCGACGGCCACAACTGGGAAAACTGGCGCGACCGGCTCCGTGAAGGGTTGTCCTGGCTGTTCCCCGGCCCGCTGCTCATGGTCTACGAATAACCCGCTCGCCGTACCCGGAGGAAAACGTGGCGAACGTCACTCGAAACATCGGCCTGTCGCTGGGCGCCGACATCTGCTGGCCCATCGCCTTCGAGGCCATCTTGAAGGAGCTCAAGCTCTCCATTCCCTGGCAGGGAGACACGGTGAGCTTCGCCGTGGAGCGCGTCACCATCGAGCCCTTCGACCTGGCGCAGCCGGTCAAGTACGACCTGGTCGTCGACCGGCTCACGCACTGGTACGACACCACGCGCGAGTGGATCAAGAAGGCCGTGCTGATGGACGGCACCTACGTCTTCAACAACCCGTGGGCCGTGCAGGCCATGGAGAAGCACACCAGCTACGCCGCGATGCTGGCCCTGGGCATGCCCATCCCCGAGACGTGGATGCTGCCGCCCAAGGGCTACGGCGAATTGCCGGACCTCAAGGTGACGCTGCGGCAGTACGCGCAGCTCTTCGACCTCGCGGCCATCGGCAAGAAGATGGGCTACCCGCTCTTCATGAAGCCGTACAACGGCGGCGGCTGGAAGGGCGTCACCCGCATCGCCAACGAGGCCGCGCTCAAGAAGGCCTACGACGAGAGCGACACGATGGTGATGCACCTGCAGAAGGCGGTGGAGCCCTTCGACCGCTTCGTGCGCACCATCGGCTTCGGCCCGCAGACGAAGGTGGTGCTCTACGACCCCTCGGCGCCGCTGCACGACCGCTACACGCTCAAGAAAGAGAGCGAGTTCCTCGGGCCCGGCGACCGCAAGGTGCTCGACGACACCTGCCTCACCATCAACACCTTCTTCAACTGGGAGTTCAACTCCTGCGAGGCGCTCCGCAAGGACGGGGTGTGGCACCCCATCGACTTCGCCAACCCGTGCCCCGACTCGCAGGTGACGTCGCTGCACTACCACTGGCCGTGGCTGGTGAAGTCGTACCTCAAGTGGGCCATCTTCTGCGCCACCACGAAGCGCAAGTTGAAGCGCGACTTCGACTGGGAGCCCTTCTACGACATCGCGAAGCAGGAGCTGCCCTACGCCGAGAAGCTCTCGCGCTACGGGGCCATCGCGCGCAAGCGCCTCGACGCCTCGCGCTTCGAGGAGTTCTGCGCCATGCACCTCAAGCACTTCGACGAGGTGGCCTGGGCCTGGTTCGGCACCGACGCCTGCAAGCAGGCGGTGCGCAAGAAGGTGGCGGCGCTCTACCCGGCGCACGAGGTGGAGGCCTTCACCGAGCTCTTCTGGAAGCGCATCGACGCCTGGCGCAAGGAGCAGAAGCCGTGAAGCACACCTCTCGCTGGTACTCGACCCGGCTGCACCGCGACGTCACCACGGTGCGCTGGGGCACCTTCGGCACCCCGGTGCTCCTCTTCCCCACGGCCGGCGGCGACGCCGAGGAGGTGGAGCGCTTCTGGATGATGAAGGTGCTCGCGCCGCTCATCGACGCGGGGAAGATCAAGGTCTACTCCGTGGACAGCGTCGCCGGCCGGGCGATGATCGAGCAGGAGGGCTCGCACCAGCACCGGCAGTGGGTGCTCAACCAGTTCCACCAGTACTTGAAGCACGAGGTGGTGCCGGCCATTCGGCAGGACTGCAACTCGAAGACGGTGGAGGTCATCGCGGCGGGGGCCAGCATCGGCGCCTTCCACGCGGTGGCGATGGTGTGCCGCTTCCCCGACCTCTTCAAGTCGGCCCTGGCCATGTCGGGCACCTTCGACCTGCGCCGCTTCTACAAGGCCGACCACTTCGGCCAGGACTTCTACGTGAGCTCGCCGGTCCACTTCGTGCCCAGCCTCTCGGGGCCGCACCTCGAGCAGCTCAAGAAGCGCTTCATCCTCATCCCCTCCGGGGAGGGCCGCGCCGAGGACATCGGCGAGTCCTGGAACCTCGCCCGGGTGCTGGGGAGCAAGGGCATCCCCAACCGGGTGGACAGCTGGGGCAAGCACACCCCCCACGACTGGATGACCTGGCGGGACATGATGCCCCGGTACCTGCCAGAGCTCCTCGCGCGGCCGTGACGAACGTGTGTCACGGGCTGGTGACGGCCGGCGGGCGAGAGGGGAAGTGCTCACGCGGCCTGAAGGCCTGCCATACTGATCGAGCCTCGTGCCCTCGCACGAGCCGAAGGGGTGCCTACCGGTGGCCGGCGTAACGCGGTCTCACAAGGAAGTGGAAGCCGAGCGTGATGGTCGCAGCCGCCGCGAGTTCATGCGCGCGGTGCTCGCCGACCTGCGCGCGCTCGAGCGCATGCTCGAAGAGAAGCGCTTCGAGTCGGGCGTGGCCCGCATCGGCGCCGAGCAGGAGATGTTCCTCGTCGACAAGGGCTACAACGCCACCGGCGCGGCGCTCAAGATGCTCGAGGAGCTCAAAGACCCGCACTTCACCACGGAGCTCGGCGCCTTCCAGCTCGAGATGAACGCCGACCCGCAGCCCTTCGGCGGCGACGGCTTCGCGCGCATGGAAGCGCAGATGAGCGAGCTGTTCCTCAAGACCCGCGCCGCGGCCGAGCGGCTGGGCATCCACGCGGTGCTGGTGGGCATCCTCCCCACCATCCGCAAGTCGGACCTGGGCATGGACAACATGGTGCCCAGCCCGCGCTACCTCACGCTCTCGCGGGCGGTGCACCAGATGCGGGGCGGCGACTTCGAGTTCTCCATCAAGGGCCTCGACGAGCTGGTGGTGACGCACGACTCGGTGATGGTCGAGGCGTGCAACTCGTCGTTCCAGGTGCACCTGCAGGTCGAGCCCGAGCGCTTCGCGCAGCAGTACAACCTCTCGCAGGTGCTGGCCGGGCCGCTGCTGTCCATCTCGTGCAACTCGCCGGTGCTCTTCGGCAAGCGGCTGTGGGCCGAGACGCGCATCGCGCTCTTCCAGCAGTCGGTGGACACGCGCAGCCCCACGCACTTCCTCCGCGACGCCTCGGCGCGCGTCACCTTCGGCAACCACTTCGTCCACAAGTCCATCACCGAGATCTTCAAGGAAGACATCGCCCGCTTCCGCACCCTGGTGGGCACCGACCTCGACGAGGACCCGCTGGCCACGGTGAAGGCCGGCAAGGCGCCGCAGCTCAAGGCCCTGCGGCTGCACAACGGCACCATCTACCGGTGGAACCGCGCCTGCTACGGCATCATCGACGGCAAGGCCCACCTGCGCGTCGAGAACCGGGTGATGCCCGCGGGCCCCACGGTGATGGACCAGGTGGCCAACGCCGCCTACTGGTGCGGCCTGATGGTGGAGCTGGGCCACCGCTACGACGACATCACCAGGCACATCGACTTCGACCACGCGCTCAACAACTTCTACACCGCGGCCCGCGAGGGCATCGGGGCGCACCTGACCTGGCTCGACGGCGTCGAGATGCCGGCGACGAAGCTGGCGCTCGAGGTGCTGCTGCCGCTGGCTGAGGCGGGCCTGCGGCGCCAGGGCGTCGACGAGCGCGACATCACGCGGTACCTGGGCATCGTCGAGCAGCGCACGCGCACCACGCGCACCGGCGCCCGGTGGATCTTCACCAGCCTCGCCCAGATGAAGAAGGGCACCCCGGCGCAGAAGCAGAGCGCCCTCGTCGCGGCCATGGTGGCCCGCCAGGCAACCGAGCGCCCAGTCTCGGAGTGGGAGTATGCGCGCTTGGACGAAGCGGCCTCGACGAAGCACTACCAACGGGTCGAGCAGGTGATGACGACCGACATCTTCACCGTGCAGGCCGACGACGCGGTGGAGCTGGTGGCGAACTTGATGGGCTGGGAGCGCATCCGCCACGT
>CAYUZK010000268.1:0-7532 GCA_964449625.1 uncultured Archangium sp. | reverse complement strand
AGCCGCCGCCGGTGCCGCCGGAGCCCTGGCAGGCGCCGAGCTGGCAGAACTGCCCGAGCTGGCACGTGGAGCAGGCCGCGCCGAGCTGGCCGCAGAAGGTGTTCGACGGGAGCTGGCAGGTGCCGCTCGAGTCACAGCACCCGCTGGAGCAGCTGCTGGGCGTGCAGGCGGGCTTGCCGCCGCAGCCGGAGGACGCCGTCACGGCGGCGAAGGAGAGAGCGCAGGACAGGAGGAAGGCACGGGAGGGAGTCATCGGGGCGAGGCCATAGCAGGGTCGGGCCGGGGCCGTCGCGCCCCAGCCAGCAGGTTGCCTCGGCGCGGCCCCGTGGGAGGATGGGCCCGCCCATGACGCCCCTCGGCGCGCCCTTCGAGCGGGGCTACAGGCTCGGGAAGTACGAGGTCATCGGGCGGATCTCCGTCGGGGGCATGGCCGAGCTCTACCTGGCCTTCCTCACGGGCCAGGGCGGCTTCAAGAAGTTCGTCGCCCTCAAGCGGGTCCTCCCGTCGGTCGCGGAGCAGGCCTCCTTCCTCAAGATGTTCCTCGACGAGGCGCGCATCACCGCGTCGCTCTCGCACGCCAACATCGCGCAGGTCTTCGAGCTCGCCGAGGACCCCAACAACCAGGAGCCGGTGCTGGCGATGGAGTTCGTCGCCGGGCAGAACCTCGCGCAGGTGGTGAAGCGAGCCCACGCCCGGGGCCTCGCGCTGCCGCCGGCCTTCTCGTGCCGCGTGGTGCACGACGCGCTGCTGGGGCTCCACTCGGCGCATCACTTCGTCGAGCCCACGAGCGGCCGCCCGATGCCCGTCATCCACCGCGACGTCAACCCGCGGAACGTGATGGTGACCTACACCGGCGGCACGAAGGTCATCGACTTCGGCATCGCCAAGGCGCGGGGCCGCCTCGACACCACGCAGGTGGGCATGGTGAAGGGCACGCTGCGCTACATGTCGCCGGAGCAGGTGATGCAGCAGCCGCTCGACGGGCGCTCCGACCTCTTCGCCGCCTCGGTGGTGCTCTACGAGCTGCTCGCTGGCCGGCGCCTCTTCGACGAGGACTCCGACGCGGCGCTGCTCAACCGCGTGGTGCAGGCCGACGTGCGGCCGCTCGGGGAGGTGGCGCCGGCGGTGCCTCGGGCGGTGGCCGACGCGGTGATGAAGGGCCTCTCGCGGACGCCGGAGGACCGCTGGCGCTCGGGGCGCGACTACGCGCGCGCGCTCGACCAGGCGCTGCCGGAGCTCTTCGACGACGAGCAGGTCGCCGAGCTCATGGGCCGGCTCTTCGAGGACACCATCGCCGTCACCCGCGCGCTGCTGCAGAGCACCACCAGCGACGCCTCGTACGCGAACCTGGAGCTGATGGTCACCGCCGCGGCTGACTCCCGGCCCAGCCTGCCGCCTCGCCCCATCGACGAGGTGCCGACGGCGTCGGCGCGCCGGGTGAACGACGCGCCGCCACCCAGCACCGCGGCGACGATGGTCATCGACCAGCCCGTCGCCGCGCCCGCGACGGACCGCACCGAGGCGGCCCTGGACCCCGTCGCCGAGCGCGCGCCGGCGCAACCCGCTCCCGCCGACGCAGCCGACGAGCGGCCCACGGCCCCCGACCGGCCCGTGCTCAAGGTCGCGCCGCCGGGCGCCGCGGAGGCCAAGCCAACGCCGGGCGCCGCGCCGCCGCCGCGCAAGCGCACACTCGACGGGCAGCCCTCGGTGCGCAAGGCCACGCAGGAGGCGATGCCCGCGCGCAAGCCGACCTCCGACCGGGTCCTCGCGACTCCGGCCCGAGCCGACGGCGCGCTGCTGCCAGTGCGCCGCGCTACGGCCGACGCGCAGCTCCTCGCGCCGGTGGCTGAGACGCCGGTGGCCCCCGTCGCGGCAAAGCGGAGCGGTGGACTGGTGGTGGTGCTCGTGGTGCTGGGGCTCGCGGTCCTGGGCGCGGTGGGCATTGCCGCCTCCGCGTCGGGGCCCGACCCAGAAACGCCGCGCCCGGTGCCGATGGCTCCGACGGGACCGTCAGCACTGCCGCGCGCGCCGTGACCCTGGCTTGGCCTCGCGCGCGAAGAGGATGGACCCGGTGCGTGAGCGGCCTCGCGCCGCTGGCTCAGCGGTAGAGACTGCCCAGCAACTCGGAGAATGCGGCCTGCGCGTTCGCCGGAGTCTGCGCAAGCACGCCCCGCTGCTGCAGCACCTCGATCAGCTGCACGGGCGGCACGCCGTCTTCCCCCACCACCGCGGCGTGCCCTGCGCGCAGGGTCACGGAGGTGACGTTCGCGCTGGCGTTCACCACCGGGCTGTCCTGCTCATCGAGCCCGAACACGAAGTCATCGACGGCGCAGCGGCCATCGGAGCTCCGGGTGCGGCAGGTCTCGCGCTCGTCGGTGAGGATCTGCAGGTGGCTCGCGCCCACCAGCGGCGTCGGGTTCTTCAGGAACGTCGAGGCCGGGGGAATCTCCGTCCACTTGTTCCCGGTGATGGCCAGGCACACGCCCACCGTGACGGAGAGGCTCAGCACGTGCAGCCACGTCCTTCCACAGTCGGCCGAGGCGTTGATGCCCGAGAACGGCGCTGAGACGGTGACCAGCCGGTAGGTGAACCCCTCGCGGGTGACGAGGGGCCGCGGGAGGTCGGCCTGCAGCGCGCGGCGTGCGATGAGGCCCCCCTGGCTGTGCCCGAGCACCGTGAGCTCGTGCGGCTCGAGCCGGCGCTGCAGCGAGCTGAGCGCGCTCGCCAGCTGCGTGGCCGAGGTGTTGATGGAGTCGCGGTCGTTGTAATTGAAACAGATGGTCTGCTGCCCGTGCGCCTCGAAGACCTCCGAGAGCGCCTTGAAGCGCTCCCCGGAGGAGCGGCAGCCGTGCACGAGCAGCGTCAAGGGCCGGGTGGGGTCGAGCGCCACCACGTCGCGCCCCCGCGCGCTGCAGGGGTAGAGGCCGGGCACGCGCTCGGCCGCCGCGTCACCGCCCTCGATGAACGCGCCCCGGTTCGAGGCGCAGCCGCACACCAGGGTCACCACCACCAGAGCTGTGCAGGCGCGCGCCACGCCCCGGGGCATAGCGCGACCTCGAGCGCGGGGGGAAGAGATCGACCAGGCGGTTCGACCCGGCAGCCCGAGACTGCCTCAGGGGCAGGCCGTGGCTGCCATGCTCGCGATGCTGACGGGCCCGCTCACGTTGCTGGCCTCGAAGGTGACCGCGGTGCAGCTCGCCTGCGAGTTGGTCGTGCTGACCAGGTGCAGCCCGTAGCCCGCGCTCGAGCCGATGGTGACCGTGTCGAGGGCCAGCGAGGAGTTGCTGTCCACGTAGAGGGCGGCCTTCGAGAAGCTGTTGCCGTTCCACCCCTGGCGACCCGCGAAGTGCACCGAGGCGTGCGCCAGCTTGTTGCTGGTGCTGCTCGTCTCGTAGCCCAGGCCCAGCCACGAGCCCGGCAGCTCCTCCTCGCCGGTGAAGACGATGGGCGCGGCGGCGGTGCCCGTCGCGTTGAGGGAGCCCGAGTTCCCGGTGTCGTTGCGCATGTGGAACCCGGCTCCCTGAGCGAAGCGGAACGTCGCCCCCGCCTCGATGGTGACGGCCGCGTAGAGCGTCACCCGCGCGGTGACGAGCCAGGGCACCGCCAGGCGCCGCCAGGTCGCTGCCGCGCGCACCTGGTCGCTGCCGCCGTAGCCCAGCCGCACGACGCTCTCGCCGTTGCCCTCGAACGTGGTGTCGCCGCCGAAGGCGCCGGCGGTGTTGGCGTGCAGGCGCGCGATGCGCTCGTTGTCGTCGAAGCGCGCGCCCGTGAAGGGCTCGATGCGCGAGGCCACGCCCTCGGTGAAGACGCCGTACCAGGCGCTCTTCGAGATGCGCGTGGAGACGAGGGCCAGGCCGCCCACGTCGTCGACGAAGAGGGCCGCCTTGGTGTCGTTGTTCCCCGTCCACCCCGCGTTGCCCGCGCCCGTGAGGTGCACGTGCTCGAGCCGGTTGTCGGTGGCGTCGGTGGAGATGCCGACGCCCTTCCACGCCCCGCGGCGGTCGTCCTGCCCGCGGAGCATGATGGGCGCCGCCGCGGTGCCGACGGCCTTGAGCCGACCCTGCCCCGTGACGCGGAGCGAGGCGTTCTGCGCGAAGGTGATGGTGACGCCCTCGCCGATGGCCAGCGTGCCGTCGCTGACGTTGATCTCCCGGTCCGCCGTCCAGCAGGAGAAGGGCGCCAGCGTCTTGCCGCCGGCGACCGCCGCGGTGGTCAGCGCCTCCTCGACACACGGGCCGCTCGTGGTTGGACCGCACCCCGACGCCAGCGCCACCAACACCACAACCCCGACGATTCCGAAGCCCCGCATGCTGCCCCCTTGAAGATGGTTTGAGTGCCTCGCAGCTAACAACGCGAGGCGTGGGGGGCAACCCGGGAATTTTGGAGGGCGGCGCGCGGGGTCAGCCCTTCACGCGCGCCGAGTCGGGATCGTAGAGCGGCCGCAGCGACGCGCGCGCCTTCACGCGGCGGTCGGCGACCTCGACCTCCCACGCGCCGCGCGCGAGCCACTCGGCCGTCACGGGCTCGCCGCCGCCGTCCACCATCGCCAGGCCCACGGCGCCGCCGAGCGTCCACCCGTAGGAGGCCGAGCGCAGGTAGCCCACGGGCTTGCCATCGCGCAGCACCGGCTCGGCGTGGAAGAGGAGCGCCTGCGAGTCTTCGAGCACCACCTGCACGAGGCGCTTCGTCAGCGGCCCCTGCGCCTTCTTCGCCAGCACCGCGTCCTTGCCGAGGAAGCCGCCGGGCTTCTTCAAGTCCACCGCGAAGCCCAGGCCCGCCGACAGCACGTCGTCGGTGTTGTCGAGGTCGTGGCCCCAGTCGCGGTAGCCCTTCTCCATGCGGCAGCTCGCGAGCGCCTTGAGGCCCGCGTGCTGCAGCCCCAGCGCCTTGCCCGCGGCGGTGAGGCGCTCGTACACGTGCAGCGCCATCTCGGCCGGCACGTAGAGCTCGTAGCCCAGCTCCCCCAGGTACGTGATGCGCAGGCACAGCGCCCGCGCGAAGCCCAGGTCGAGCTCGCGGGCCGCGCGGAAGGGGAAGGCCTCGCTCGAGAGGTCGGCGGTGGTGAGCGCCTGGAGCAGCTCGCGGCTCTTCGGGCCCTGCACGTTGAGCTGCGCGTAGGCGCCGGTGACGTCGGTGACGAAGGCGTGCGCGTCGGCGAAGTGCCGCGCCATCCAAGCCTCGACGTGGCGGTGGCAGGTGTCGGAGGCCACCACCAGGTACTTCTCGGCGCCCAGCTTCGTCACCGTCAGGTCGGCCTCGATGCCGCCGCCCTCGTTGAGCCACTGGGTGTACGTGACGCGCCCCGCCTCGCCGTCGACGTGGTTGGCCGAGAGCCACTCGAGCAGCCGGCCCGCGTCGCGACCCTGCACGAAGAACTTCGACATGAACGACATGTCCATGAGGATGACGCCCTCGCGCACGGCCCGGTGCTCGCGCTCCCACTGGGCCCACCAGGGCTGCCGCTGCCACGACATCGCGCCGGGGTCCGGCGTCTGGCCTTCGCCGGCGTACCAGTCGGCGCCCTCCCAGCCGCTGACGTCCTTGAAGTACGCGCCCTGCGCCGCGAGCCGCTCGTGCAGCACCGAGCGCTTCACGCCGCGCGCCGTCTGCATCGAGCGGAACGGGTAGTGGCACTGGTACACCATGCCCAGCGACTCCACGGTGCGCGTGCGGCGGTACTCGGGGTTGGCCTGGTACACCTGCAGGCGGTCGACGTTGAAGCCGGTGACGTCCACGTCGGGGCGGCCGTGGACGATCCAGTGCGCGAGCACGCGGCCGATGCCGCCGCCGGTCAAGATGCCGATGGAGTTGAGGCCCGCGGCCATGAAGTAGCCGCGCAGCTCCGGCGCCTCGCCGAGGCAGGGCCGCAGGTCGGGGGTGAAGCTCTCGGGCCCGCAGAAGAACTTCTTCACGCCCGCCTGCAGCGACACCGGCACGCGCGACATGGCGCGCTCGACGTAGGGGCCCATGCGGTCCCAGTCGGGGGAGATCTCGCCGAACGAGAAGTCCTGCGGCACGCCCTCGACCTTCCACGGCGCGCACTTCGGCTCGAAGAGGCCAATCATCAGCCCCCCGCCCTCCTCGCGGTAGTAGCCGTGGCAGCCCGGGTCCTCGAGCACCGGCCAGTCCTTCTTCATGCCGTCGATGGGCTCGGTGATGAGGTAGTAGTGCTCGGCCGACTGGAGCGGAATGGTGACGCCGGACCTCGCGGCGAGCTGCCGGGCCCACATGCCGGCGCAGTTGACGACGACGTCGCAGGCGATGTCGCCGTGGGCCGTGCGCACGCCCGTCACCTTCTTGCCGTCATGCAGCACGTCGAGCACCGCGCAGTCCTCCACCACGCGGGCGCCCTTGAGCTTCGCGCCCTTGCCCAGCGCCATGGTGACGTCCACCGGATTCACCCGGCCGTCGTCCTTCACGTAGAAGCCGGCGAGCACGTCGTCGACCTTCGCGAGCGGGAAGAGCGCCTGCACCTGCCGCGGAGAAATCTCCTGCACGTCGATGCCGCACAGGCGGTTGAAGGCCGACACGCGGCGGTACTCCTCGAGGCGGTCCGCGTCGGAGGCCACCTCGATGAAGCCCACCTGCATCAGCCCCGTGGCCTGGCCCGTCTCGGCCTCGAGGCGCGCGTAGAGGTCGCGCGTGTACTTGCGCATCTCGGTGGACGTCTCGGAGGTGGAGCCGAAGGTCACCATCAGCCCCGCGGCGTGCCAGGTGGTGCCGGAGGTCAGCTTGTCGCGCTCGAGCAGCACCACGTCTTTCCAGCCGAGGTGGGCCAGGTGGTACGCGACGGAGGTGCCGATGACGCCGCCGCCGATGACGACGACGCGCGCGTGCTTCGGGAGGTCGAGGGGAGCCATGGCGCGCGGCACCTTACTGCCCTCGCGCCGCGATGACGTGTGCTACGGCCCGCGCGCGTGAGCGTCCCCACCGTCCAGCTCGCCACGGTGCACGTGGTGGCCCTCGCCGCGCTCGGCCTGGGCGCGGGCCACGTGCTGCTGCGTCGGCTGCCGGTGCTCGAGCGCCTCACCATTCCGCCCTCCATCCTCGGCGGGCTGGTGCTGGCGCTGGTGCAGCTCGCGCTCCGAGACCGGCTCGTCAACTTCACCTTCGAGCTGTGGCTGCGCGACCTCTTGATGGTGGCCTTCTTCACCACCATCGGCTTCGGCGCGCGGCTGCGGCTCCTGCGCGAGGGCGGGCTGCCGGTGCTCGTCTTCTTCGCCCTGGCGGCGCTCGGCGCGGCGCTGCAGAGCGGCCTGGGCGCGCTCATGGCGACGGGCCTGGGCCTGCACCCGCTGCTGGGCGTCGTCACCGGCGGCGTGGCCCTCACCGGCGGCCCGGCTACCGCGCTCGCCTTCGGCGCGGAGTTCGAGGCCCGGGGCGTCGTCGGCGCCACGAGCATCGGCGTCGCGGCGGCGATGCTGGGCACCACCGCCGGCGGGCTGCTGGGCGGCTGGCTCGGGCGGCAGCTCATCGAGCCGTGCAGCGGGAAGTCGAAGCCGAGGGAGGCGATGCCCCGCCGCGCGAGGTGC
>CAYUZK010000267.1:0-7535 GCA_964449625.1 uncultured Archangium sp. | reverse complement strand
CGCCGAAGGTCGCGCCCGTCGCCGCGCCGCCGCCCCGGGCCGCGCCGCCCGGCGTGAAGGCCCGGCGGCAGCCGGAGCCCGAGCCTGAGCCGGAGCCCGACCTGCCCGAGGAGGACAGCAACCCCTTCGACGAGCCGGCCCCGCAGGACGACTACGATCAGCCCGTCGACGAGCCCGAGCCTTCGTACGACGAGCCCGAGCCCGAGCCCGAGCCGCTCCCCCCTCCCCCGCCGCCTCGCGCGGCGCGCGGCGGCGCGAGCCTCACCCTCTTCGTCGCCGGCCGCGACCCGTGGAAGATGACGGGCGACTCCTTCACCATCGGCCGCGGCAAGACCTGCGACTTCGTCATCGACAGCAACCGGGTCAGCCGCGAGCACGTGCGCATCCTCAAGGAGGGCTCGGAGTTCACGCTCGAGGATCTCGGCTCCTCGAACGGCACCTTCTTCGGCCCGGCCAAGGAGAAGATCGGCCGGCGGAAGATCAAGGACGGCGACGAGTTCACGCTCGGCACCGAGAAGATCAAGTTCCAGATCCGCAAGTAGCGCGGCAGGCCTACTGCCCGGCGCAGAACGCGCCGCAGTAGCTCCAGCTCGCCCGGTCGAGGCGCCGCGGGCCCTTCTCGAGCAAGAAGGCCACCACGGCGTCCGGGTCGTCCGTCACCAGCACCTGGTCGCTCCACGCGCCCCGGCGCGCGAGGGCCTCGAGCAGCGGCGTCACCGGCAGCTCCTCCCGCCAGTAGCGCGCGCCGAAGAGCACCATCGGCGCCACCTCGCCGCGCACCGTGCCGTAGTGGTTCTGGCAGGCGTCCTGGAAGATCTCCTGCACGGTGCCCGCCGAGCCAGGCGCGAAGACGATGCCGTGCGTGGCGAGGCTGACGAGCCCCTCTTCGCGCGTGCAGTTCGCGAAGTACTTCGCCTGGTGCGTGGCGAAGACGTTGGGCGGCTCGTGGCCGTAGAAGAAGGTCGGCACGCCGAGCGACTCGGTCGTCGCCGGCCCCAGCGCCGCCTTCGCGCGCACCGCCGCCGAGAGCCACTCGGGGTTCGAGTACAGGGGCGCGCCATGCATCGAGGCCACGGCCGCCTCGAGCCGCGCGAGCCCGAGCCGGGCACAGCAGGCGCCCAGGTTGGCCGCCTCCATGGCCCCGGGCCCGCCGCCGGTCGCCACCAACAGCCCGGCCGCGGCCAGCCGCTGCGCCAGCGTCGCCACCGCGAGGTACTCCGGCGTGTCGCGCTTGAGCGCGTGCCCGCCCATGAAGGCCACCACCCGGGGGTGCGCCGCGAGGAAGGCCTCGAGGGCCCCGGAGATGCCGTGGTCGTGCAGGCGCCGCGCGAAGGCCTCGCGCATCGGAGGCTCGTGGGCGCCGCCGGTGGCCTTGAAGTGCCGGTAGATGAGGGCGTCGGGCGTGTCGCAGTACGTGCACGAGTCGTCGGGCGAGAAGCCGCGGAAGAGCTCGTCGGGTGAGTAGAGCGTCACGCGCCACGGCTCGTAGGGCAGGCCCTCCAGCCGGGGGAAGACCAGGGCGCCGCGCGTCACGAGGTCGAGCAACTGCGCCGCCTCGAGCTGGCAGCCGAGCAGCACGGTGGAGGTGACGTCGATGCCCGCCAGCGACACCTGCCGCAGGTCCACGCCGGCCAGCACCGCGTCCTTCAGGTCGGCGCCGCTGGCGAGGTGGGCCCTCACCGCGTCGAGGGTGTGCAGCTCACGCATGGGCAGCTCCTTTCAAGCGCACGAAGGCGTCGATCCACCGCTGGGCCGTCACGCGCACGCTGCCGCGGAGCCAGGCCCCCACCTGGTCCGCTTCGCCGCGCCGGTACGACTCGGCGTGGTGCCGGGCCATGAGCCCCACCTGGGCGGCCAGCACGCGCGCGCGCTGGGCGGCCGTCAGCTCGTCGAGGTCGAGGTTCGCCCGGCGCAGGCGCGAGCGCGCGAGGAAGGGCGCGCCGTCGAGCTGCAGCAGGAAGTGGTCCTCGGCCGGCACGCCGGCCCACAGGGCCTCGCGCACCGCGGCGAGGCGCTCGCTCAGGGGGCGGTGGCCGGGGCCCCAGCTCGTCGCCGGCGCCGACAGCGCCTTCACCTCGAGCACGTCGCGCGCACCGTCGCTCGCCTGCACCAGCGCCCAGTACCGCCGCAGGCCCCCGGAGCCGCCGTGCTCGCGCTCGCGCTCGGCGACGTCGAGCACCGCGCCCCCGTGCACCTTGAGCGCCCGCCGCACCGCCGCCTGCTCGCGCCGGTCGGCCGGCACCAGCTTCGTCTTCGCCGAGCGCACGAGCGCGTCGCCCAGCACGTACTTCTTCGCCTGCTTCGCCAGCACCTTCTCGGGCAGCGGCACCAGCGCCCGCGGCACCACCGGCGCGCGGCCGGGGGTCTTCAGCACCGCGACGTAGCGGCCGATGAGCGCGTCGGTCTGGGCGACGTGCGCGGTCCACAGCAGGTGGGCGGTGAACCAGCGCAGCGCGTCCACCCCCACGTCGGTGACGCCCGAGTCGTCGAAGTCGTTGAAGACGAAGTGCGTGCGGCCGCCGGCCACCACGAAGCCGAAGTTCTCAGGGTGCGCGTCACCGAAGCCCACGGCCACGCGGCCGGCGAGGTGCGCGGCCGGCACCTTCGCCAGGTCGCGGTAGTACGCCTGCGGGAAGGCGCGGAAGAAGCGCAGCGGGCTCTCGAAGGCGCTCGCCCACTTCGCCGCGAAGCGCGCGTCGTCGAGGTGCGGGCTGGTGGCGCGGAAGAAGCGGCGCGTGAGCCGCGTCGACGGCGGGAGCTGCGCTGGCGTGAGGGGCCGCATGGGCGGGCGGGAGCCTACGTGAGCCCCGCGGCGCCCGCGCGAGTTGTATAGCGTGGGCCCATGTCGTCCTCCGAGCCGCCGGCGACCGTGCGCAGCGCTGACCTCGACGCCCTCGGCCGGGCCGTCGCGCGCAGGCTCCGCGCCGGCGAGGCGGTGGAGGACGAGGCCTTCGACCTGCTGCTGGGCGAGCAGCCGCGCGCGCGCTCCCGCCAGCACTGGTCGAGCCTCGAGGTGATCCTGGCCGCGGTGGAGCAGTTCACTCAGGCGGGCGCGCAGCGGGTGCTGGACGTCGGCGCGGGCGCGGGGAAGTTCTGCGCCGTGGCCTCGCTCGTCACCGGGCGCCGCGTGTACGGCGTGGAGCGCCGCCCCGCCCTGGTGCGCGAGGCCCGGGAGCTCGCCCGGCGCCTGGGCGCCGACGTGGAGATCGACGAGGGCACCCTCGAGACGGTGCGCCCGCGCCGCTTTGACGGCTTCTACTTCTTCAACCCCTTCGGCGAGTACGTGGCCGCCGAGGAGGACCGCTACGACGCCGACTTTCCCCGCTCCTTCGCGGGCTACGTGCGCGACGCGCGGCTGGTGGAGCGCTGGCTCCTCGACGCCGCCGTGGGCACCGCGATGGTGACGTACAACGGGCTGGGGGGCCGCATCCCCTCCTGCTTCGAGGTGCAGCACGCCGAGCGCGTGCGCAAAGACGTGCTGCGCCTGTGGGTGAAGACGACGCCCGCCAGCGGCACCCGCGCGGTGCTGGAGGTCGAAGACGAGCTCATCGACGCCGACGCGCTCGCGGCCCTCGCGCGAAAGGGCGCCAAAGGCTTCGACGACAGCCCGCTGGTGGCCGCGCTCGCGACGCCGCCCGAGTAGCCGTCACCCACGCACGGTGGAGGGGCCGCGCCGCGGCACCGCGCGCCCCCGCGCCAATTCCTCGGCGAGCAGCGCCTGCTGCGCCAGCTCCACCTCGGTGACGAGGCCCAGGAAGAGGCCGTCGCGCTCGACGGCCACGAAGGGCACGTCGGCCTCGCTCATCTTGAAGCGCGCCGTCTCGAGCGGCTCGCGGGCGTCCATCACCGGCACCTGCCGCCGCATGATGCCGGCCACGTAGCCCCAGGCGCCCTGCTCGTTGGCCGCGGCCATGAGGTCCTCACGCGTCACCACGCCCACGAGGCGCCCGAAGTGCTCGACGGCGAAGGCGGCGTAGGGCGTGAAGACGAGGGCCTGCGTCGCCTCGCCCAGGGTGGTGTTGGGCGTGAAGCGCGGCGCGTAGGGGTTCACCGCGTCGCCGGCCTGCACGGCGTCGAGCACGCGGCCGAGCTGCTGCGCGCGCACCTCCTGGCCGGCCCCGAAGAAGACGAAGGCCGCGATGATGGACAGCATGGGGGTGGTGAAGAGCCCCAGCACGAAGAGGCCGGCCGCCAGCACGCGGGCCACCATGGCCGACACCTTCGTCGCCCGCTCGTCGCCCAGCACCCACGAGAGGACGGCCCGCAGCACCCGCCCGCCGTCCATGGGGAGCGCGGGCACCATGTTGAAGACGGCCAGCACCACGTTCGACGAGACGAGCATGGCGAAGAGGGTGACCTGCGTGGGCTGCTCGACGCGGGCGCTGGCCACGGCGTCCCACAGGGCCTGGGCGCCGAAGAGCGAGACGCCCAGCGCGCCGAGGGCCACGGCCAGCACCACGTTCACCGCGGGGCCGGCCAGCGCGATGAGGAGCTCCTGGCCCGGCGTCTTCGGCCGCTTGCCGAGCTGCGCGACGCCGCCGATGGGGTACAGGGTGATGTGCTTGACGGGGATGCCGAAGGCCTGGGCCACCAGCGAGTGCCCCAGCTCGTGCAGCGTCACCGAGGCGAAGATGAGGAGCGTGAGCACCGCGCCGAAGAGCGCCCCGCGCGGCCCCAGCCCGCCCCACTGCATCGCGCCCAGCACGACGACGAGGAGGAAGCTCAGGTGCACCCGGATGTCGATGCCCGAGACGCGCGCGATGCGGAAGGAGCCCATTGGGCTCACCTAACCACCTGTCGCCCTGAGGCCATCCCGCACGCTCGCCGAAGGGGCAGGCCCTCCGTCACGGCACGTGGTCGGCGGCGTAGAGCTCGGCGCCATCACCGTCATGGAAGACGAGGCGCACCGTCGCGGTGGCTGGGTCGAGGTGCAGCGCGAGGTAGTTGTTGGTGCCGGTGGCGAAGGGCCACCGCGGGGGCCGCAAGAGGGAGTGGACCGGGTTGGCGCTCTGCGCGCCCGGCCCGGCGAGCACCTCGAGGGCCCGCGTGCCGCGCCCGAGGGCCGAGACGGTGCCCACGCTGGCGAAGTGGTGGTCGCCGGCGACCCAGAGGACGCCAGTGATGGCCTCGTCCTCGATCCACCCGAGGATTTCGGTGCGCTGCTGCGAGTAGAACTGCCAGCCGTCGGGGTTGAAGGTGCTGAAGCCGAAGTTGGTGATGGGCACCGAGTTCAACAGCACCTTGAAGACCGCGGTGCTGGCCTTGAGGCCGGCCTTGAGCCAGCTCATCTGCGCCGGCGAGAGGTACTGGTGCGGCTGGCCGTTGAAGCGCGTGGAGGGCCTGCGCTCGCCGCGCGAGTCGAGGACGAAGAACTCCGCGGTGTCGCCCCACTTCACCGACTTCCACAGGCGGTCGGGGGCGGCGACGTCGCGGCGCAGGGGCAAGGTCTCGAAGTACGCCTGCCGCGCGGTCGCCAGCTTCTGCGGGTCGATGGTCTCGGGGTTGAAGTCGTTGGTCACCTCGTGGTCGTCCCACGTGGCGAGCACGCTCGTGCCGGCGCGCAGCGCGCGGTACTCCGGGGAGCCTAAGTTCGCCGCCCAGCGCGTGCGGTACTCGGCCAGCGTGGTGGCGCCGTCGTTGTACGAGGTGTCGCCCAGCAGCAGGAAGAGGTCGAGGTCGGCGCGCTGGCCCGCGTGGAGCAGCGGCCTCGGGGTGCGGCCCTGGGCGGTGCAGCTGCAGGCACCGAGCACCAGCGGAGCCTTCGTGCCCGGGGCGAAGGCGGCGCGGAAGCGGCCGATGGCGCTGCGGGCGAGGAGCGCGCCGGCGACGTCGACCTCGAAGAAGGCGTAGCGGTAGCGCTCGCCCGGGGTGAGGCCGTCGACGTCGAGGTGCAGGAAGCCGCCGTCGGCCGGCGTCACCGCCACCTCGGCCACGCGCTGCGCGTAGACGTCGCCCTCCATGCGCCACACGCGCAGGGTGAGGGCGGCGGCGCCGTCGTACCTGGTCCACAGCATCGCCCGCGTCGGCTCGACGTCGCCGCTCGCCAGGCCGAGGGGGAAGCCGAAGGCCTCCGTCACCAGCTCCGGCTCGTCGGGCGGCGGCGGGCCGGCGTCCACCGGGTCGAGCGCGCCGCCGTCGGGGCCGAGGAGCCCGCCGTCAGGGCCGAAGCCCACCGCCGCGGGCTGGCCGCACGCGACGAGCGCGCCGGCGGCGGTGACGACGGAGACCCGGAGGAACTGCCTGCGCGTGTGCTTCGCCATGCGGGCGACACTCTCCACCGCGAGGGCCCCGGCTGGCAACGGCGCGGGGGACCCGGGTGGCCGTGGCGCCCTCGCCCCTCCGCCAGTCGCGCTGGCGCCCGAGGCACTGCGTAGGCCGAGACACGTCAGCAGCAAGCGCGGTACGATCGAGGTTTCCGGGGGACAATGTGACATCCGTAACTCTGCTCGTGGCGGCTTTGGGGGCTTCGACCGTGCCGTCGGTGGCGGTGCTCGACTTGCAAGCGGTGAAGGTCGAGCCCGAGGTCGTCGGGTTCTGCACGCAGACGCTCGCAGCTCGGCTGGCCCAGTCGGGGCTCAAGGTCATCACGCCCTCAGACATCACGGTCGCGCTGGGGGTCGAGCGACAGCGCCAGTTGCTCGGGTGTGGCGAAACTTCGACGAACTGCACCGCGGAGCTGGTCGGGGCGCTCGGGGCCACGGCCATCACGCACGGGCAGATCGCGAAGCTGGGTGACCGGTACCAGTTCTCCTTGCGGCTCATCGACGCCAACGGGCAGTCGCTCGCGGCGTTCACCGACACGGCGGCCGACGAGGCCCACCTCGTCGAGGCCATCGAGCGGCTCGCGAACCGGACGTTGATGGTTCTGCTCCCCGAGGCTGCCGTTTCCACGACGCGGCCCTCGGTGGCTCCGTGGGTGACGGTCGGCGCGGGCGGCGTCGTGAGCGCGGTGGGCGCCGGGCTGCTCGGTGCCGCCTATGCCACGCACCTCGAGCTGGTGAACCCCCAGGCGCCCGCGACGCTGGACCGCGCCGGGGCCGAACAGCTGGCGGACCGCGGCAACCTGCTCCAGACGACCGGAGCGGTCGCGCTGTCTCTGGGCGTGACGGCGCTCGTCGCGGGCATCGTGTGGCGCGTCGTCTCGACGCCCCCGCAGCCGGCGAAGGCGGCGCTCGCCCCGCGGCAGCGCGAGGTGATGCTCACGGCCGGAGGTGCGCCGTGAGGACCTGGCTCTCGTGGGGCGTCCTGGCGGTGGTGCTCGGGGCCTGCAACTTCGAGCAGGCCCTGCAGACGTACGATCGGAACGCCGCGGTGCTGGCCGACGGTGGCAAGGCGACGGGTGGCGGCGTCGGTGGCGGCGGCGGTGGCGATGACGCTGGAGCTGGAGCTGGCGGCGGCGGTGGAGCTGGCGGCGGCGGCGATGACGCTGGAGCTGGCGGCGGCGGCGATGACGCTGGAGCTGGCGGCGGCGGTGGCGATGACGCTGGAGCTGGCGGCGGCGGCGGCGGCGGCGGCGGCGGCGGCGATGACGCTGG
>CAYUZK010000266.1:0-7668 GCA_964449625.1 uncultured Archangium sp. | reverse complement strand
GTCGGCATGCCGACGATGTCCACGCCCAGCTCGAGGTCGGCCGCCAGGCGCGCGATGACCTGGAGCTGCTGGTAGTCCTTCTCGCCGAAGAGCGCGACGTCGGGCCGGAAGAGCGCCAGCAGCTTGGTCACCACCGTGGCCACGCCGCGGAAGTGCCCGGGCCGCTTCTCGCCGCACAGCCCCTGGCTCACCTGCTCCACCGTCACCGAGGTCTGGTAGCCCGGCGGGTACACCACCGCGGGCTCCGGCAGGTACACGCCGGTAACACCCGCCGAGCCGCACTTGGCCAGGTCGCCCTGTGTGTCGCGGGGGTAGCGCGAGAGGTCCTCCTTCGGGCCGAACTGCGCGGGGTTCACGAAGATGGAGGCGGCCACCACGTCGGCGCGCCGGGCCCCCTCGCGCATGAGCGAGAGGTGCCCGTCGTGCAGAAAGCCCATGGTGGGCACCAGCGCGAGCCGCTGGCCCTCCCGCGCGAGCGCCCCGCGCCACGCCCGCACCTCGGCGGGCGTCTTCCACACCACCGGCGCGGCCATGGCTAGACGGGCACGCCGTAGACGCCGGTCTTCTCGTCGCGCTCGCCCGGCGTCACGTCGGGGTTGCTCGAGACCAGCCGCATGGTGGTGCTGCGGAAGCTGTGCTCCTCGTCGGGGAAGGCGCCCTCGCGCACCTCGTCGAAGAAGGCCTTCGCGGCGCCCTGCACGTCGTTCGAGAGCATCGCGTAGTGCTTGACGAACTTCGGCTTGAAGTGCGGGTTGAACCCCAGCAGGTCGTAGCAGACCAGCACCTGCCCATCGCAGTGCTTGCCCGCGCCGATGCCGATGGTGGGGATCGCCAGGCGCGCGGTGATGGCCTTCGCCAGCTCCAGCGGCACGCCCTCGAGCACCAGCCCGTAGCAGCCGGCCTGCTCGAGCGCGACGGCGTCGTCGAGCAGCTTGCGCGCGGTCTCTTCGTCGCGGCCCTGCACCACGTAGCCGCCCATCTTGTGCACCGACTGCGGCGTCAGCCCGATGTGCCCCATCACGGGGATGGAGGCGCGGGTGATGCGCGAGATGACCTCGGCGAACTCGGCGCCGCCCTCGAGCTTCACGCTGCCCACGCCGCCTTCGGCCACCAGCCGGCCGGCGTTGCGCACCGCCTCCTCGACGGAGTTCTGGTAGCTCATGAAGGGCAGATCGCCCACCACGTGCGCCCGCTTCGCGCCGCGGGTGACGGCGCGCGAGTGGTAGACCATCTGGTCCATCGTCACGGGCAGGGTCGAGTCGTGCCCCTGCACCACCATGCCGACGGAGTCGCCCACCAGCAGCACGTCGGCGCCGGCCTCGTCGAGGAGCCGCGCGAACGTCGCGTCGTAGGCGGTGACCATGCAGATCTTCTGACCTGCCTGCTTCTGCTTCTTGAGGGTGTGGATGGTGACCGGCTTCACGGTTCACCTCCTGCTGCTGCGGGACCGCGGGTGTCTCCCGGAGGAACTGCCTCGTTCGCCGCCCCGGTGAGGGGGTCGCCGACGACTCCAGGTGCTTGGGGGGAACTCTTCTTCTAACGACCTTCTTACTTTCTGCTGGGCAGCGGCTGGTAGTGCACCGTGCCCTTTCGGGTCTGGCGGATGACCTGCAGCAGGTCTTCCAGGTCGTCGGGGTTGTTGACGAAGTCGATGTCGGAGGTGTTGACCACCAGCAGCGGCGTGTCGGCGTAGTGGAAGAAGAAGTCGTTGTAGGCGCGGCAGAGCGACTCGAGGTACCCGGCGTCGAACTTCCGCTCGAACTCGCGCCCGCGCTTCTTGATGCGCGTCAGGAGCACGTCCATGCGGGCCTGGAGGTAGATGACCAGGTCGGGCTTCGTCACCCGCGGGCCGAGGGCCTCGAACACCCGCTCGTAGAGGCCCAGCTCGTTCTCCTCGAGCGTGAGGGCCGCGAAGATGCGGTCCTTCGCGAAGAGGTAGTCGCTCACCGTCACGGCCGCGAAGAGGTCCTGCTGGAAGAGCTCCTGCTGCTGCTTGAAGCGCGAGAGCAGGAAGAACATCTGCGTCTGGAACGCGAACTTCGCGCGGTCCGTGTAGAAGCTCGCGAGGAACGGGTTCTCTTCGACGACCTCCATCACCCGCCGCGCCTCGAAGCGCTGCGCGACGATGTTCGTCAACGACGACTTGCCGACCCCGATGGGGCCCTCGACGACGATGTAGCGGTGCTCCAGGTTCATGCGCGTCAAAGGCCGATTTATCGGGCTGGAATCGAGGTCGGGCACACAACCACAAGCCCTCTCGTGGCGCAACGGACGTGAGGAATTCGTCAGGAAGATCAATGCCTTCATTGACGAGGCATGACGTGTCACGTAGTGTCACGCCCATGCCCAGTGTGAGGGGGAAGCAGTCGAGGGTCTCAGCGCTCGAGGTCTCAGCGGCGCCCGAGGCGCCACAGGAGATCGCGGCGAGCCCGCTGTACGGCGTGGCGATGCTCAAGATCGCCATGGAGCTCAAGAAGGCCGACGCGCAGCCGGTGGAGGCGCTCATCACCGGGGTGCTCTCGCGCATGCGCCTCGACGAGGGCGAGTTCCGCCGCTTCCTCGAGGCCAACGGCGGGCTGCTCAAGGCCATCGCCCAGAAGCGGTACGCCTGACATGAAGGCCCGCCGCCAGAAGCTGCCCACCACGGTGCTCGAGCGCGCGAAGGCCGCCGCCGAGGCCGTGCCGGCCAGGCGCCCCGCGCCCCAGGCGACGGCGAAGGCTCCGAAGGCGAGCCCCGCGCGCGCCAAGGTCGTCGCGGCGCTGAAGAAGCTGCACCCCATGGACTGACGTGGCCCTGCCGCGGCTCCAGCTCTTCGAGTTCAACGACTCGCAGTGGGCGCCCGCGCTGCTGCGCGACACCATCGTCGAGGCCCTCGGCCACACGCTCGCCTGGGGCCACATGCTCGACGGCCTCGTCGACCCCCTCTCGCGCTGCCTCGAGGCGGCGCGCACCAACGAGGTGCTCGACCTGTGCGCCGGCTCCGGCGTGCCCGCCGCCGTGCTGGCCCGCGCCATGGCGGACTCTGGCCGCGCCGCGCACTTCCTGCTCACCGACCTCTTCCCCCACCCGGCCGAGTGGGCCGCGCTGCGCCGCGAGCTGCCGACGCACCTCGACTTCGAGGAGTCGCCCATCGACGCCACGGCCATTCCGCCTGCGCTGGGCGCCGGCCGGGTGCGCGTCATCGTCAACGCGCTGCACCACTTCCCGCCCCCGGTGGCGCGGGCCGTGCTGCGCGGCGCCTGCGAGCGCGCGCCGGCCGTCTTCGTGGCCGAGGGCCTCGTGCGCAACCCGCTGTCCTTCGCGGCCATGGCGCCGGTGGGCCTCGCGGGGCTCCTCGCCACGCCCGTGCTGGCGAAGGATCGCCGCCTGCGCCGCGCGCTGTTGACGTGGCTGTCCCCCGTCGCCCTGGCGGCCTCGGTGTGGGACGGCACCGTCAGCACCTTCCGCTGCTACCTCCCCGAGGAGCTCCACGCGATGGTGAGCGACCTCGACGGCTGGACCTGGAGCCAGGGCGAGTACACGCACTCCGCCGGCTTCGGGCACGGGAGCTGGTTCTCCGGCGTGCGCCGCGCCGACTGAGAAGCCGTGCCCGCGCCAGGGCCGTGCGCAGGTGTGCAGCGCGCTGCACGGTCCGCCCCGCGCCCTGCTGGGAAGTGGACGTGGCACGTCGCCTGCTTAGAACCGCACGCATGGTCCTGCTGCTCGCCACGCTGCTGGCCTCCTCGCCGGTCACCCCGGCGCCGCGGGCGACGCTGCGCGCGCAGCTCGACGTCACGGGCCTGGTGGGCGCGTCCTGGTACGTGCCCGCGGGCCGGGCGCGCATCGAGTCAGCCTGGGATTCCATGCGCGGCGCGCTCTTCGGGCCCGGCAGCCTCGACGGCCTGGCGCTGGCCTACGCGCTGCCGGTGATGGGGCCCTTCCTCGCCGCGCAGCACGTCGACGGCTGGCAAGACCGGGCGCTCCTGGCCACCAGCGGGGTGCTGCAGCTCATCGGCCTCACCGTGGGCGCGAGGCGCTGGCTCTCCGACGAGCCGGCGGCGCGCGACGCGGGCCCGGTGCTGAGCGTCTCGCCCATCGCCGGGGGCCGCCTCGGCCTCTCCGTGCGCCTGACGGGCTTCTGACGAGCGGGCGCCCTGGCGCGCTCCAGGCCCTCAGGTCGGCGCCAGCGGCGGCAGCCCCAGCGCGCGCGCGGCGACCTCGGCGGCCACCCAGGCCCGCTTCGGGTCGCCCCCCTCGCTCACGGCGTTCACCACCGCCCACAGGGCCGCGTGCTGATCGTCGTCGAGCTGGCCTGCCGCCCGGAGCGCCGCGGCCTCCGCCACGAAGCGCTTGCCCTCGCCCGCCGGGAAGCGCCCATTCTGACGCACGAGCGCGAGCCAGTCGCCGAGGCCCTCGAGCCCCGCCCGGAGCTCCCGCTGCCACGAGAGGACGACGAGCTCGTCGTGGCCAGCCTCGCCCAGCACCGAGAGCTCGCAGCGGTAGCGGGCGGGCTCGAGGGCGGCCTCGAAGGCCACCGCGACGAGCCGCCGGTTTCCCGGCAGGCGCAGCAGCTCGCCCTTCCACTCGAAGCGCGGCAGCGCGAAGCAGAAGGGGTCGTCGAGGAGCGAGGGCTCCTCCAGCTCGAAGGGGCCGTTGACCAGGAAGAGGCGCAGGCGCTCGTTGGGGGCCGCCGGCGACGCGGCGAGGGTCGCCACCGAGGCCCCGAGCCGAAAGCTGAAGTCGAAGGCCCCGGTGGCCGGCTCGAACTGCACCACGAAGGCGTCGAGCTCGTACCCGCCGACGCGCTCGACGCCGGGCGGCTTGTAGCCTCTGGCCAGCGCGCTCATGGCGCCATCATGGCCTGGAGCCCACGGCGCCGTCAGCCGAGCGCCCGCTCGATGGCCGCGAACTCCTCGACCGAGAGCGTCTCTGCGCGGCGCTGCCCGTCGATGCCGGCCGCGGCGAGCACCGCGGCCCAGTCGCGCCCCTCGCTGAGCACCTTGTCGCTCTTGAGCGAGTTCGAGAGCGTCTTGCGGCGCTGCGCGAAGCCGGCCTTCACCACCTTGCGGAAGCGGGCCTCGTCCTTCACCTCGGCGCGCGGCGCGGGCAGGCGCGTGAGGCGCAGCACCGCCGAGTCCACCTTCGGCGGCGGGTGGAACAGCTCCGCCGGCACGTCGAAGCGGTGCTCGACCTGAAAGCGCAGCCCCAGCATGGCCGTCAGCACCCCGTAGTCGCGGCCGCCCGGCGCGGCGGCGAGGCGCTCGACGACCTCCTTCTGCAGCGTGAAGACGGCGCGCGGCACGTGGGCCGCCTGGTCGAGCACCTCCACGAGGATGACGCTCGAGAGGTGGTACGGCAGGTTGCCCACCACCACCACCTGGTCCGCGCCCCCCACCTTCGCGAAGTCGATCTCCGCGGCGTTGCCCTCCACGAGCGTGAGGCCCGGGAGCTCGAGGCCGGTCAGCACGCGGGCCATGTCGCGGTCACGCTCCACGGCGGTGACCTTCGCGCCCGTCGCGAGGAGGAAGCGCGTCAGGTGGCCGAGGCCGGGGCCGAGCTCGACGCAGGGCTCGCCGGGCCGCAGGAGCGCCTCGTCGGCGATGCGCTCGAGCACCACCTCGTCACCGAGGAAGTTCTGCCCCCAGCTGTGCTTGGGGTGCAGGCCGTGACGCCGGAGGAGTTCTCTCGGGTGATCGATCATCAGAGCCGCCACGCCGGGTCGGAGTTGAGGGTCAGGTCAGCGCGCACGCCCCGCGTGAAGGCCTCGGCGCCGGCCACGGCGATCATCGCGCCGTTGTCGGTGCACAGCCGCGCCGGGGGCAGGAAGAGCGTGAGGCCCGCGCCCGTGGCGCGCTCCTGGGCCAGCGCGCGCAGCCGCGAGTTCGCCGCCACCCCCCCGCAGAGGACGAGCTGCGTGGCGCCGGCCTTCTTCGCGCCGAGCACCAGCTTCTTCGTCAGCGCGTCGGCGACCGCCTCCTGGAAGGACGCGCACAGGTCGGCGAGCGCCTGGCCCTCGGGCACGCCGTGCTGCTGCACCCAGTTGAGCACCGCCGTCTTGAGGCCCGAGAAGCTCCAGTCGAGCACCTCGGTGCTCTTGAGCGCCCGGGGGAAGGCGATGGCCTTCGGGTCGCCGCGCTGCGCGAGCTCGTCGATGGGCTGGCCGCCCGGGTACGGCAGCCCGAGGAGGCGCGCCACCTTGTCGTAGGCCTCGCCGGCCGCGTCGTCGCGGGTGGTGCCCAGGCGGCGGTAGGTGCCGAAGGCCGGCACCTCGTAGAGCGTGGTGTGGCCGCCCGAGACCACCAGCCCGAGAAAGGGCGGCTCCGGCGCGTCGGCCGTGAGGCGGATGGCGAGCAGGTGCCCCTCGAGGTGGTTGACGCCCACCAGCGGGGCCCCGGTGACCAGGGCCAGCGACTTGGCGACCTGCAGCCCCACGAGGAGCGCGCCCTGCAGCCCCGGCCCGCTCGTCACCGCGATGACGTCGAGCTGCCCCAGCGACACGCCGGCCCGGGTGAGCGCCTCGTCGATGACGGGCATCACCTGCAGCACGTGGTTGCGGCTGGCGAGCTCGGGCACCACGCCGCCCCACCGCCGGTGGATGTCGATCTGCGTGGACACCACGTCGGACAGGGCCACCCGCGCGTCGCGCACCACCGCCGCGGCGGTCTCGTCACACGACGTCTCGATGCCCAGGCACAGCACGAAGGAGCCTTACGGAATCCCCTGGAGAATGGCACGCACTTCGTCGGCCTGATCGCCGGTCGGCTTGAGCTTCAGGTACTCGCGGTACGGGCCCTTGGCCTCGCCGTCGCGCCCCAGGTTCTGCAGCGCGATGCCCAGGGCGAGCCAGGCGCGGAAGTTCTTCGGGTCCTCCTTGAGGCCGTCCTTCAGGTAGGGGATGGCCTCCCGCGCGCCCTGGTCGGACATCACCAGGCCGATGCCCAGCCCGAGCTGCGCCGCCACGTCGCCCGGGGCCTGCTTGAGCGCCTCGCGGTAGAGCTTCACGGCCCGGCCGTAGCGCTCGCCCACGATGGCCACGCGGGCGTCCTCCATGAGCTTGGCGTAGTCGGCCACCGCGGGCGCGGCCCCGGCGTCGGGCACGGCGGCGGCGACGAGCTGCGGCCGCCCGGCGTCCACCACCTCGACGACCGCGGGGCGCCCCGCATCGACCGCGACCGCCACGAGGGCCGGCCGGCCGGCGTCCACCACGAGCTCGGGCGGCGCCACCACGACGGCCTCGCCGCCGTCCGCGACAACCGCTGAGCCCGCGTCTACCAGCGCGGCGACCACCTCCGGGCCTGCGTCTTCAGCGTCCTCGCTCCCGGCGTCTTCGTCTTCGACGACGATCACGGCCACCGGCTCGGGCGGCCCCCGGTCGGGCGGCGGCACGACGATGACCACGCCAGCGTCGATGGCGCCCTTCGGCGGGCCCCCGCCCGCGATGAGGATGGTGCCCACCACGCCGATGAGCAGGCCCGCGATGATCACCACCGGCAACAGCCGGTTGCTGCGAATGGGGATGGCGTTCTCGACCGACAGGGGCTCGGACTGGCTGCCCTCGGTGTCGTTGAAGAAGGCGTCCTCCGGTACGTGCGCCCGGCGGGGTGGCGCGGCGCTGGGCGAGGCCCCACGGGTGTTGGGGGTCACCGACGGCGTCGGGCGCGCGGCGTCAGCCGGCGGCGGCAGCGGCA
>CAYUZK010000265.1:0-7702 GCA_964449625.1 uncultured Archangium sp. | reverse complement strand
CTGCGACGCGCGACGATGGGCGCCGGCGGGGCGATGGACAGCTCGCGAAGGCGCCGCCACGGCACCGCGATGGCCACCGGTCGACCGCTGGCCTCCGCGGCAACCCTCGCTGCCTCGAGCGCCTCGCCCAGCGGCTCCGGCCCCTCGCGCTCGACCCCGACGGGGGCAGGCCCCTGCAGCCAGCCCGCGAGGCGGCGCGTGAGCAGCTCGTCGCGGGGCGCGGCGGGGGCCGGGGGCCGGCGCGCGGGGGGCGGCCCTGGCCGTCGAGGCAGGGCGTCGAGCGCGCCGAGGAACTCGAGCAGCGCCGCGCGGTCGCCAGACGTGCCGGGCGCGAGGTGCCCGAGGACCTCAGCGAGCTCTGGCCCGCGGCGCTCGGCGAGGTGCCGCTCGCACAGCCGCGCCAGCATCGCGAAGGTGTCCTCCGCGTCGTCGAGGGCGCGGTGCCGCGCGCCGCCCCCGACGCCGGTCTCGCGCACCAGGGCGTCGAGGCTGTGGCTGGGCAGCTCTGGGAAGAGGAGCAGGGCGACCTCGCACGAGTCGAGCACCGGGTTGGCCTCGATGCGCTCGCCGAGGAAGGCGCGCTCGAAGGCGGCGTTGTGCGCGACCAGCGTCCACCCGCCGAGGGCCTCGGCGAGCTGCGGCTCGAGCTCGGAGAGCGGCGGGGCCGCGGCGACGGTGTCGTCCGAGAGGCCCGTCAGGGCGGTGATGAGCGGAGGAATGGGGCGGGTGGGGCGCGCGAGCCACTGCCGCCGCCCGGTGACGACGCCGTGCTCGACGTACACCAGCCCCACCTCGAGGATCTCCTCGACGGCCGCGTCGAGCCCCGTGGTCTCGATGTCCACGAAGCACAGCCGGCGGAAGACTGGCGCCAGGGCGTCCACCGGGCTGACCCTAGCGCCGGGGTCCGACACCTACTCGACCAACAGCAGGCCGCCGATCATCTTGTCCATCGCGCAGCCGAACTTCACCTTGCCGGCCTTCTCGGGCGTCCACGCCACCTCGACGGCCTGGCCGAGCGGGAGCGGGGCGTTGATCTCCGTGCCCTCGATGAGGAGCTCCGTCGCGCAGGTCTCGTCGGTCCGCCGGGTGACGACCAGCTTCACCGGCTCTCCGGCCTTCACCGTCACGTTCGCGGGCACGAAGCCGTCGCCGGTGACGTCCATGGTGATGACGCGGGGCCCCTCGACCGGCGCCGGCGCGACGGCCGCCGCTGCGGGTGGCGGCGGGGCCTTCACCGCGGGGGCTTCGTCCTTCTTGCAGCCGATGAACAGGGACATGACGGCGAGGGCAGTGAGCAGTGTGCGCATGTGTGGTCTCCTGGGGTCGACTCTCTACCGCGACGCCCGTCGCGCCGCACGGTTACGATGTATCGAAGCACGCGTGAGACACGAGCGCGGCGGCTGCCCTCTCACCAGGGCCAGCCGTCACCAAGGAGCCGGACATGTACTGGACAGCGTGGAGCGTCGAGACCCAGCGGGGGGAGCAGAAGGAAGCGCACCTGCTGGTCACCGGCGAGGCCCCCTCGACGGAGGTGCGAGCCCCGGTGATGGTGAACCTGGTCCTCGACCGGAGCGGCTCGATGAAGGGCGCGCCCCTGTCCGCCGCGGTGGAGGCGGCGCAGCAGTTCGTCGAGCTCTCCCAGCCGCAGGACTTCCTGGGGCTGGTGCTCTTCGACGGGGTCGCTGAGCAGCGCGTGCCGCTCGCGCTCATGGACGGGCGGGGCAAGCGGCAGATGCTCGAGGCGCTCCAGGGCATCCAGACGGGGCGGGGCACGGCGCTCCACCAGGCCATGGAGCTCGCCCACAAGGGCCTCAAGCGCACCCTGGTGCCCGGGCGCAAGCCGCGGCTGCTGCTCCTCACCGACGGGGAGCCCTCGGTGGGGCCCGACTCGCAGGACGCCTTCGAGGAGCTCGGGCACCGGCTGGCCAGCGAGAAGGTGTCGGTGCACGCGCTGGGGCTCGCCAAGCACTACGTGGCCGAGGTGCTCGAGGCGCTCACGCAGCCGTCGGGCAACGCCTTCGAGCACGTGGACGGCCCCGAGGGCCTGCAGGAGGCCATGGGCGCCATCGTCTCGCACCTCTTCGACCAGGTGGCGAGCGAGGCGAGCGTGCGCGTGCAGCCCCACGGCTTCGTGTCGCTGACGTGCCGGCACTCCTTCGCCACCAGCCTCGACGCCGACGCGCTCACGGTGGCCCTGGGCGACATCTCGCGCGGCTTCGCGCGGCGGGTGCTCTTCACGGGCACCCTGGGGCAGCCCGACTGGAGCGTGATGGTGCACGCCACGGCCCGCGAGGGCACCGACATGCGGCACGCGAAGGTGGAGGTGGAGCGCGTGGGCCTCGACTCGGCGCGCGGGAAGCTCATCGTGGGCATCTCGCACGAGCTCGACCTCGTGACGGAGGAGACGGCCGCGTGGCTCTCGCTCGCGCGCAAGGACCTCGAGCGCGCCGAGACGCAGCTCGAGGCCGCCGAGGGCCACCTGCGCGCCATCGTGAGCCTCGCGCCGGAGGGCGTGCCCGTGCGGCGGCACCTCGAGCGCCTGGGCGATCTGCGCCTCGCGGTCGAGCGCGGCGAGGGCGACATCCCGCTCCTCATCCGCCGCGCGCAGTCGGCGCGGGCCGGCACGCACGTGAGCCAGGTGATCCCCATGCAGGCCTTCCGCCAGCGCCGGTGAGCGATGGGCGAGGGGGCGCGACTGCGCGCGGTCATCGAGGCCTGGCACTCGACGGGCGCCTTCGGCGAAGAGGCGTACGCGGTGCTCCGGCGCGCGGTGAGCGGCGTGGGCCGCGTCGACGCGGAGCTGCTCGACGGCTTCGTGGGGCTCTTCTTCGAGCGGAACCTGCTCGACGACGAGCGGCGGCGCGAGCTGTTGGGCCTCTCGCCTGACGAGCTCTTGCGCGCGGTGCGGCACCGCTTCAAGCAGGTGGTGTCGGGCGGCCACGACGCGCACCAGGCCTGGCGGGCGCTCGCGGCGCACGTGCGCGAGGCGCTGGCGGCGCTGCGCGGGCCGAGCCCCGCGGGGTACCCGGCGTCGCTCTCGTCGCGGCAGGGCTTCTCGGCCATCGCGGTGGAGCAGGCCGTGGGGGCCGTGTGGAGCGAGCTGGGCCGCGCACCCTCGGCGAAGGAGGCGACCGCCGAGCTCTTCAGCCGCTACGTGAGCGGCACGCTCCCGGCCGAGCGGAGCGAGACGGCGAGCCGCGACTTCCCGGCGGTGATCGCCGCGCGCCTCGACGCGCAGCGGCTCGCCCGGGGCATCGTGGCGCTGCTGAGCGACGACGAGAAGGACCTCTTGCGCGCGCAGCTCGACGGGCAGGGCGTGGAGGCCTGGGCGGAGGGGCGGGGCGTCTCGCGGGCCACCGCCTACCGGCTGCTCTCGCGCGTCAAGTCGCTGTGCCGGGTGCAGTTCGACGCCCGCGGCGAGCGCACCCGCCTCGAGGTGCTCGACGCGCTGCGCGGTCAGCTCTGAAGAGGGGCCCAGCTCAGCACGGCGTGCAGCGGCACGAAGAGCTCGTCGCCCGGCGCGCCCAGGAGGAGATCGAAGGGCCCCACGGCGAGCACCGGCAGGTCGAGCTTGATGCCGTTGCGCAGCTGGAGCGCGATGGACTGGCCCACGTGCGGGAGGAAGAGCCGGGGGTCGCTCACGGGCCGGCGCGCCGGCTGCCGCGCGACGTTGGCGGGCTTCTGCGAGAGCTTCGGGTCGCGCTCGAGGCGGGGCAGCATCGGGTCCCAGGTGCTGCGGCGGCCCAGGAGCACCACGTGCAGCTTCTCGACCTGGCCGCCGCGCTCCGTGGCGAAGGACACCGGGGCCACCGCCGTGAGCACGTCGAGCACCGTGCGCTCGCCCAGCACGATGGCCAGCTCCGTGCCCTCGGCGATGCGGGCGGCGATGAAGGCGTCGATGGGGCCGGCCTCGACGGTGGTGCGGGCCTCCTTGATGGCGTCGCGCCGCTTCGCCCGGGCCCGCCGGGCGCGGAAGTCGTCGAGCGACATGCCGCTCTGCACCACGCCGAAGGCGTCGGCCAGCTCGAGGCCGGGCGTGGCCTCCACCAGCGTCCAGGCCTGGTCGAAGCGCTTCGCCTCTTCGGCGTGCAGCTTCTTCCAGATGCGGCACTTCATCTTGCCCTCGAGCTCGCCCTTGGCGATGCGGTTGGGCACGCGCTCCTTGCGGGCGAGGGTGGCGATGCCCTCGGCCGTCGGCGGCGGCCTCGGCGTCGTGGGGCGCGGCGGGCCGCGGAACGGGGGGCGCGCGCCGGCAGGGCGGGGGCTGGGCTGCGGGCTCCGAGGGCCTGAGGGGCGGGGGCTCGCCGAGGGCCGGGCCAGCGGCGTCGGGCTCACGGGCGCGGCCCCCGTCGGCGCGGGCGACACCGGGGCGCCCGGCCGGCGGATCACCTGCACCATCGGCGTGGGCGGCTTGGCTTTGGTTCGATCACTCACGGCAGCTCACGGCGGGCGAGGGGGTCAGAGAGGTCCACGAGCCAGCGGCCCGACTCTCGCACCAACTTGACCTCTTGTGGGCCGCTTGCGCCAGCGACCTCGAGGACCGCCTGGGCGTCGTCGGCGCTGACGCGCGTGAGCTCGCCCAAGGGGCCCGGCCGCGTGCCGCTCTGGAAGAAGACGAGCGCCGGGTCATTCTTGACGAGCCCCTGCGAGGCCTCGCTGACCGCCCTGGTCCGGGCCTCCACGCGCTCGCGGGTGGCCGACGAGAGGGCCGCGTACGCGGTGCGGCCGTCACCCCGCCGCAGCGCCTCGGCGAAGGCGCGGTAGGCCGCCTCCGGGGAGTCGCTCGGGGCCCGCGCGCAGGCGCCGAGGGCGAAGGAGAGGGCGACGACGACCAGGCGCATGACGAGGGGCTTCATAGCGGCTTGCGCGGGGGGCTGCCCCAATTCCTTCGGTCAGGGCGACGCCTGGCAGACCTGGTTCCGGCCGCCCTTCTTGGCGGCGTAGAGACACTCGTCAGCGGCCTGCACCAGCGCCTCGGCGGAGTCGATGGTGTCGAGCGGGAAGGTGGCGACGCCGATGCTGGCGGTGCACGTGACCACCACGGGCCCCTCGGGCGTCTGCGCCGTCAGCCGCATGGCCTCCACGCCCAGGCGCACGCGCTCGGCGGCGCGCCAGGCCTCCTCGGGCGCCGTCTCGGGCAAGAGCGCCACGAGCTCCTCGCCGCCGTAGCGGGCCAGCACGTCGACGTCGCGCAGGGCCCGGCGCGCGACGCCGGCCACCTCGCGCAGCACCACGTCGCCGAAGGGGTGGCCCCAGGTGTCGTTGACCTTCTTGAAGTGGTCGATGTCGAGGAGGAAGCAGCTCAGGTGCGAGCGGTAGCGGTCGCTGCGGGCGAACTCCGCGGCGAGGCGCTCCTCGAAGTGGCGGCGGTTGACGAGGCCGGTGAGGCCGTCGGTGCGCGAGAGGTGGAGCAGCTCCTGCCGCTTCTCCTCGAGCTCGCGGTTGGCGCGGTCGAGCTCGCGGTTCTTCACCACCAGCGCGTCCTGCAGTGCCTTGAGGCGGAGCATCGACTTCACGCGGGCCGAGAGCTCGAGCATGTCGAAGGGCTTGACGAGGTAGTCGTCAGCGCCCAGCTCGAGGCCCTCGACCTTCCCGGTGCGCCGGGCCGTCATGAGGATGACGGGGATGAAGCCGAAGCCCGAGGCGCCCTGGTTGGCCTTGACGATGCGGCAGACCTCCACGCCGCCGAGGCCCGGCATCTCGACGTCCAGCAGCAGCAGGTCGGGCTGGTGGGTGCGAATGGCTGAGAGCACCTGCGTGCCGTCGTGGCACTCGACGAAGGAGTAGCCGGCGCCCTCGAGGCCCTCCCGCACCTGCGCGATGATGCCCCGGTCGTCGTCGGCGACGAGCAGCGTGCGCCCGTGGAGCGCGCTGCGCGGCTCGTCACGGCGCGCCACCTCGAGCGTTTTTCGTCGCGTGGCCATCGGGTCCCCCCCGGAGGATGTCACGCCTTGAGCAGCCGCGCGCGGTACACGGGCTCGCCGGAGACGAGGTAGCGCCGCTCCCGGGTCGAGGGCGCCTCCTCGGGGTCGGCGGGGTGGAAGACGCCCGGGCCCAGCGGGTTCACGAAGCCGGCCCGCTCCAGCTCAGAGAGGCCCCGCCGCGCGACCTCCTCGACGTCGGTGCGGAAGTCGAAGCGGCCGTCAGGGGCGAGCAGGCCCCGCAGCACCGGCGTGAAGTCAGGCTGGAGGATGGAGCGCTTCTGGTGCGCGCGCTTCCACCAGGGGTCGGGGAACTGCAGGTGGATGGCGGCGAGGCTCCCGGGCGCGAAGAGCCTCGGCACCAGCGCCTTCGCGTCGCCCTCGATGACCCGGAGGTTGCGCAGGCCGCTCTTCTGGCCGCGGAAGGCGACCTCCCGCGCGTACTTCTTGCGCCACTCGAAGGCCACGAGGTGCACGCCGGGGTTGCGGCGGCAGTGCTCGAGGGCGAAGCCGCCGGCCCCGCAGCCGATCTCCACCTCGAGCGGCCCCGGCCCGCCGAAGACGGCCACCCAGTCGGGCGGCGTGGTGAGCGCCGCCAGGTCGGCGCCAGCCTGCTCTTCGCGTAACGGAATGCGGCCCATGCGCCGGCGCGGCTAGCAGGTTTTTCGGCAGCGGCGCAGCGTGAAGTGGGCGAGCGCCCGCAGCACGAAGGCGCTCGTCAGGCGCGCCGCTGCGGCCGCAGCCGGGGTCGGCCAGCACCGGCGAGCTGGTAACGCCGAGGCTCTCGCGCGTCAGCGCGGCTTCATCGCCTGACCGAAGGTGGTGTCGGCGCGGCGGTCGCTCAGCCTTGCGCCCAGGAGGACGGCGACGGGCTCGAGCGTGTCTGCGAGGGAACGCCGGCGCTGCGCCGTGGTGTCGTCCTCACCTTCAGGGGTGGTGCGCGTCGTGGTCCGCGTCGCCCGGGTTGGCAGGAGCGGGCTCGCCGCCGCTGCCGAGCGACGCCATCGGGCACTCACCGCCGGCCATCCCCTGCACCTTCGTGCGGACGTGCTCACGGAGCGCGTGGAGCTGCGCGGGGTCCTTCGGGGCCAGGAGGAGCCGGGCGCCGCTCTCGAGGTCCTCCACGGAGGCCGTCGCCGCGGGCATCATCGCCCGCTTGCCCATCATCATTCCGCCGCGACCGTCGCCTTCGCGGCCGGCCCCAGCCTGGGCGCCTGGTTGCTCGGCGCCAGCACCTGACGCGGCTGAGCCGTGGCCTCCCATCATCCCGTGTCCGCCAGGCTTTGTTCGCATCTGGGCCATGCGGCGCACCCGGTGCCGCAGCTCCGCGACGTCGCCGGTCGTGGTGGTGAACGACAAGGCGGCGCTGCCTTCGACCTCGGTGGCGATGACCGTGGTGCCTGCGACCTGCATCGGGCACATCCCAGCCATCATGCCCGCGTGGTCTTCGCCTCCGGTGTGGCGCTGATGCGCGGGCGCCGAGGCAGCCCCCGTCGCTGCTTCACCCCGCGCGCCCCTCGCCGAGGCACAGCCCGCGAGCACTGCTCCGACTGCAACCCCGATGATGGCCAGACGCTTCATGGTGTCCTCCCTTTCAAACGTTCGCGCGCCGCAAGCGCAGCGCATTGCCGATCACCGACACCGAGCTGAAGCTCATCGCGGCTGCCGCGATCATCGGAGACAAGAGCAGCCCGAAGAACGGGTAGAGAACGCCAGCGGCGATCGGGACGCCGGCGGCGTTGTAGATGAACGCGAAGAACAAGTTCTGCTTGATGTTGCTC
>CAYUZK010000264.1:6028-7722 GCA_964449625.1 uncultured Archangium sp. | reverse complement strand
GCCTCGCTCACGGCGCACTACCAGCACGACTCGCTGCTGCTCTACCGGGTGGACACCGGGGAGCGGCTGGGCGCCATCGTGGGCAGCCGCTTCACCACCCACGTCGTCGGCGCCTGGGCGCCGCTCGACTGGCTCGAGGTGGGCCTGCAGCTGCCCATCGTGCTGTGGCAGGGCGGCGACGACCTCTCGGCCTTCAACGTCGCCGCGCCGGCCACCACCGCCCTGGGCACGCCGTGGGTGACGGGCCGCTTCGCGCTGCTCCGCGAGCGCGGCGGCGCGCCGGTGGACCTCGCGGTGCAGCTGGGCCTGGGCCTGCCGCTGGGCTCGGCCGCGGCCTTCAGCAACGCCGCGCCCCTGGCCTTCGCGCCACGCGTGGGCCTTGGGAGGACGGTGCTGCCCTGGCTGCGCCTGGGCGGCGAGGTCGGCGTGGTGGTGCGCGGCGCCCCCGCGGTGGAGCCGACGCAGACGGTGACGCAGACGGGCATCGGCCCCAGCTTCCTCTACGGCCTGTCGGCGACGACGCTGGGCGACGGGCTGCGCGGCGAGCTGTCGCTGCGCGGCGGCATCGGCCTCGACGCGGCGCAGGGGAGCGCCGAGCTGCTCATCGGCGGGCGCTACCCGCTGGGGAAGCTGTTCGAGGTGTACGCCATTGGCGGGCCGGGCTTCGGCACGCTGCCGGGGAGCCCCGCCTTCCGCGTGCTGGCCGGCGTGGCGCTGCAGCCGCCGGTGGACGAGGCGCCCAGGAAGCCGCTGTGTGACGACACGACGCCCGCCGAGGCGCTGCGCCGCGACTGCCCGGAGCAGGACGCCGACGGCGACGGCATCAGCAACGGCGCCGACGAGTGCCCGCGCGTGGTGGGCACGGTGGCGCTGCGCGGCTGCCCGGTGCCGGACTCCGACGGCGACGGTCTCACCGACGACGTCGACGTGTGCCCGAAGGAAGCGGGCCCCCGCGAGCGGCGCGGCTGCCCGGTGCGAGACCTCGACCAGGACGGCATCGAAGACGACCAGGACGCCTGCCCGGCCGAAGCGGGCCCGGCCGAGCGCAAGGGCTGCCCCGTGCGCGACCAGGACCAGGACGGCGTGGAGGACGAGGTGGACGCCTGCCCGACCGAGGCGGGCCCGGCCGAGCGCAAGGGCTGCCCCTTCAAGGACCAGGACGGCGACGGCGTCGAAGACGCGCTCGACAACTGCCCCACCGAGAAGGGCGACCCGGCGAACGCGGGCTGCCCCAAGAAGCAGAAGCAGCTCGTGCTCATCACGGCCGACAAGCTGGTCATCAAGGAGAAGGTCTTCTTCGCGACCGGCAAGAGCGTGGTGCTGGCCAAGTCCTTCCCGCTGCTCGACAACGTGGCGCAGGTGCTCATCGCGCACCCTGAGGTGAAGCTGGTGCGCATCGAGGGCCACACCGACTCGGTGGGCAAGCGCGAGACGAACCTCAAGCTGTCCCAGGACCGCGCCGACTCGGTGAAGGTGTACCTGATGAAGAAGAAGGTCGACTCGGATCGCCTCAAGGCGGTCGGCTTCGGCCCGGATCAGCCGACGGCGACGAACGACACGGCCGCCGGCCGCGAGCAGAACCGGCGCGTGGAGTTCAACTTCGAGACGGGCGGCAAGACCACCACGCAGGAGGTGCCCCCGACGCCGTGACGGGCGCCAGGGCGCGCTGAAGGTCCGCGGGGAGCGCCTGGGCA
>CAYUZK010000264.1:3526-5928 GCA_964449625.1 uncultured Archangium sp. | reverse complement strand
TCGCCGGGCGCCGGCGCGTAGCGACGAAGCCACCGCACGCCCTCCACGCCCGGGGGCGGGGGGCCCTCGCGCAGCACCTCGCCCAGGGCCTGGCGCCCGGCGAGGACGCGGAGCAGCGCCGCGGCGGCGTCCCACGCGTCGCCCGGCACCTCGGGGAGCACCAGGTCGGGGCGACCCACCTTCGCCAGCCCGCGGGTGTGGACGGTGGCGCGCGCGCTGGTGGGCTCGGCCTCGACCACCACGTTGACGTCGGTCGAGAGCGTGAAGGGGCGGCCGGGGGGCCAGGCCGCCACGTCGTCGCCGCGCCAGAAGCGGTTCGCCTCGCCGTCGAAGATGACGGTGGCGCCGCGGGCCACGAGCCACTGCGCCACGGCCCAGCCCGCCTGGAGGTGCCCCAGGTCGCCCGCGTCGGGCCGGGACACGAGCACCACGGCGAGGCGGTCAGCGGCGTCGAGGGCGGCCAGGTCGCCCAGGGCCTGGCTGGCGAGGCGGCGCAGCGCGCCCTGGCGGAAGGCGTCGAACCAGGGCTGATCCACCTCCCGGGGCACCTCGCGGACCTGGACGCAGGCCATGAGCTCCGGGGCCGGCAGGCCGAAGCGCGCCGCGGAAAACGGCAGCTCGGCGAAGGGCCCCTGCCCGAGGCAAAAGAGGTGGAAGCGTGAGGGGTTGCCGCCGGGCTGGAGGGTGGGCCGGGGCCAGAGCGAGACGGTCGGGGTCATGGCCGGCGCACCGTAGCCTTCTCGTTGAACCGAGGGGGGCCACGGGCTACACCGCGAGGCCCTATGGAATTCCGCATCGCTGCCGATGAGCTGAAGAAGGCGCTCCACCGTGCGCAGGGCATCGTCGAGCGCAAGGCGACCATGCCGATCCTCTCGAACGTGCTGGTGAACGCGACGAAGACGGGCGTCACGGTGACGGCCTTCGACCTCGACATCGGCATCGTGAGTGAGCACCCGGCGGAGGTGGTCAAGCCCGGCGCGGTGACGGTGTCGGCCAAGACGCTCTTCGACATCGTGAGCTTCCTGCCGGACGCGATGCTGACGCTCAAGAAGCTGCCGAACAACTACGCCGAGATCACCTCGGGCGCGGCGCACTACAAGATCGTCGGCATGGCGCCAGAGGAGTTCCCCAAGCTGCCCAAGGAGGACGCGGGGCACCTGGTGAAGCTCACCGGCAGCGCGCTGCTGGAGATGATCAAGAAGTCGTCGTACGCCATCTCGAACGACGAGACGCGGTACATCTTGAACGGCGTCTTCTTCGAGCCGCGCGAGGGCACGAAGGTGCGCATGGTGGCCACCGACGGCCACCGCCTGGCCCTGGTGGAGCGGGAGCTCGCGGGCGACTTCAAGCTCAAGGCCGGCGTCATCATTCCGCGCAAGGGCCTCTTCGAGCTCAAGCGGCTGCTCGACGAGGCGCCCGAGGCCGAGGTGCAGCTGGGCTTCGCGGAGAACTCGGCGCTGTTCAAGAAGGCGGGCCTGTCGATGGTGATGCGGCTCATCGACGGCCAGTTCCCCGAGTACCAGCGCGTCATCCCCAAGGAAGGCGAGAAGCAGATCCTCGTGAAGCGGGGCCAGTTCTTCGACACGCTCAAGCGCATCTCGCTGCTGTCGGCGGACAAGTCGAACGCGGTGAAGCTCTCGCTGTCCGAGAACCTGCTGCGCATCACGGCGAACAACCCGGACATGGGCGAGGCGAAGGACGACCTCGAGGTCGCCTACCGCGGGCCGTCGCTCACCATCGGCTTCAACGCCCGGTACATCCTCGACGTGCTCTCGGCGCTCGAGACCGACGAGGTGACGCTGGAGCTCGGCGACGAGCACAGCCCGGGCGTGCTCCACGCGCCCGGCGACAAGAGCTACACGGCCGTCGTCATGCCCATGCGGGTGTGAGGTCGTGGGCTGGGCCTGGGCCCTGGGGGGATTGAATGAACCGACCGCGTCTGCGTTTGCGGGCCATGCTTCAGCGCCTGCTCCTTGCCGTGGTCGTCGCCTCGAGCGCGAGCGCCTTTGCCCAGTCAGACGAATTCTCGGCGCCGCCGCTGATCCCCATCGAGGGTGATCAGCAGCCTCTGCCCTCGCCAGACCCCGGGCAGCCCAGCCAACAACAGCAGCAACAGCAGCAGCCGTACCAGCAGCAGCCGTACCAACAGCAGCCGTACCAGCAGCAGCCGTACCAGCAGCAGCCGTACCAACAGCAGCCGTACCAGCAGCAGCCGTACCAGCAGCAGCCGTATCAGCAGCAGCCGTACCAGCAGCAGCCGTACCAGCAGCAGCCCTACCAGCAGCAGCCCTACCAGCAGCAGCCCGACCAGCAGCAGCCCGCGCCGCCCCCCACCGCGACCCAGACTGCGCCGGCCAAGCCGTTCCGCTTCGTGGGGCTCCTCTCGGGCAGCGTGGGCCTCA
>CAYUZK010000264.1:0-3426 GCA_964449625.1 uncultured Archangium sp. | reverse complement strand
GCGCCGGCCAAGCCGTTCCGCTTCGTGGGGCTCCTCTCGGGCAGCGTGGGCCTCACTGCGGACGTGGCGGGCTTCGTCGGCGGCGCGCGGGCAGAGATCGACATCAGCCGCGTGGGCCTGTTGATCAACTACAGCAACTTCCTCACTACGGCGTTCACGCTCTCGCAGGTGCACCAGTTCAGCGCGCTCGGCGGTTGGGGTTTGGTGAGCACCGAGACCCTGCGGCTGCGCGTGCTGGCCGGCGTCGACGTGATGAGCAACGACGGCGTGGTCGGCGTCGGCCCCATCCTCGGCGGCAACCTGCGCCTGAGCTTCGGGCGCCTGGGCCTCGACGCAGCGGCCTTCTTCACGCCGCTGCCCTTCCGGCAGCTCGAGGTGCGCGCGGGCCTCGTGGTGTCCTGGGCCATCTTCGAGTTCCACCTCGGCTGGCGCTTCCAGGTGGTCGACGCCACCGTCGATGGCTCCATCGCGCGGCTCTTCGAGCGCAGCCCGGCCATCAACGGGCCCTCGGCGGGCATCGGCCTGGCGCTCTGACGACCTCGCCTACCCGCGCACCACCGTCGAGGGCGGCCACGAGAAGACGGGGAGCGTGCCGTTTCGGCAGGTGCGCGCCGCGTCGCTGCGGGTGAGCAGCACGCACAGCGAGCGCTCGAGGAGCTCGGCGAGGGCCGCCTCGACCTTCGCCAGCGCGCGGCGAGACGGCTCGAAGGGCTGGGCCTCGGTGTAGAGCTCGGTGGCCGCCAGCACCGCGTTGACGAGGTGCTGCGCGAAGGTGTCCTCGTCGAGGCGCTGCACGGCCACGGCGAGCGACTGGGCGAGCGCGTGCTCGCCGCGCGCCTGGAGCACGAGGGCGGCGTCGTGGAGCTGCCGGCGCAGCGCGTCGCGCACGTCGACGATGAGGAGCGCCACGGCGCCGGAGTCGAAGCGCCGGGCGGCGTCGGTGACGGCGGCGCGCGCCAACGCCGGGCTCGCAGCGCGCAGGGCGCCGCCCAGGGGCAGCTCGTGATCGAGCGCCTCCACGAGGGCCGGCGACGCGGTCGTTGGGCCCGGGCGGAAGAGGCGGAGCTGGCGGAGCGCGGTGCCGAGAGCCAGGAGGGGAGCCATGCCCCGTTGTCGGCTTCTCCCCGGGCGTGAATTCGGGGGGGTGGTGGCAGCGCCGTTGACAGTCTGGGTGCCTTTTCGGGCTGAATTTCGGTCTGGGCCTATACTGCGCGGGTGCGCCTCGCCCTGGCTCTCCTCGCTGCCTCCCTCGCCCTGGCCTGCCAGCTCCCCTCGACGGTGCGCTACCTGTGCGAGAGCGACCGGACCTGCGCGGTGCCCAACACCGAGTGCCGCGACGACGGCTACTGCCACCCGGTGGCCCAGCCAGGTGAGGACGGCGGCCAGCCCTGCGACCCGAGCCTCGACCTCGCGGCGCGCTGCGCGGAGGTGGAGTGCGGCATGGTCTCGAACGGCTGCGGCGACGAGCTCGACTGCGAGAAGCGCTGCCAGGGCGGCCTGTGGTGCGGCACGCAGCGGCCCAACGCCTGCGGCCTGCCGACGCTCTGCAGCCCCGAGGGCTGGTGCTGGGAGAACCCGCTGCCGCAGGGCTACACGCTCAACGCGGGCTTCCGGCTCGACGCCCGGCACACCTGGTTCGTCGGCGAGAACCGCACGGTGCTGCGCTACGACGGCGAGCAGCTCGTGCAGGAGACGCCGGCCGAGGCTCCCGGGTCCACCCTCAACGACGTGCACGGGACCGCGCCCGACGAGGTGTACGCGGTAGGCCGCAATGGCCTCATCCTCCACCGCGTCGACGGCCGCTGGGAGGTCGAGTCCATCTTCCCGACCTCCAGCGCCACCCTGCGGGCCGTGTGGAGCCTGGGCGGTGGGCAGGCGCTAGCCGGCGGCTCGGGCGGCGCCGTCTTCTACCGGGTGCCGGGCGCGCAGCCGGGCGATCGCTGGCGCCAGGTGACGCAGACCCTGGGCAGCGACGTGGTGGACCTCGCCGTCGACAGCGCCGGCGTCGCCTTCGCCCTCACCCGGACCGCGGGCCTCTTCCAGAGCAGCGGCGACTACTCCACGTGGACGCTGCTCGACGTGCCTCCGTTCGTCGAGGCCCGGCAGGTGCTGGTGCGTGACGGCGCCCTCTACCTGTCCGGCAGCGACGGGAGCGGCCGCACGCTCCAGCGGCGCACCCTGGGTGAAGACGCGGGCTACACCGCGCTCGTCACGGGCGCCTCCACGCCGACGCAGCTGCTGGCCGACGGGGAGCTGGTCTGGGGGGTGACGGGCGGCGGCGTCATCACCGTGGCCCGCGACGACACTTCGCAGAGCCGCTCGTTCAACGACGGCCAGTGGGCCGGCGGCGCCCTCGTGGGGCCCGGCGCGGCGATGGTGGTGGGGCTCCACGGGGCGATGGGCCTGGTGCGCGCCGACGCGGGCACGCTGCTGTTGAGCACCCCCCGCTCTGCACGCGGCAACAACATCGGCGGCCTCTGCGGCAGCTCGCCGGAGGTGATGTTCGCCGCGGCGGGCCGCGAGGGCACGAGCTGCACGGGCGAGTGCCTGGTGCGCTTCGCCCGCCGCGAGGCCAGCGCCGCCGGCGTGCGCTGGCAGTGGGAAGAGGCGCGCCTGGGCGGCTCGAGCCAGCTCCACGCCTGCTTCGCGCTGGGCCCCGAGGACTTCTGGATGCCGGGCGACGACTCCAAGTTCGTGTACTGGGGCGACGGACCCGACGCGGGCTGGGGCTGGGGCGACTTCACCGGCACCTACAGCGGCGTCTACACCGCCGGCTGGGGGCAGCCCGACGCCGGCTACTACTTCACGCGCACCAGCTCGAGGTCGCTCACCTGGTCGCCCACGGGCCGCACCGGCTGGCAAGGCGTGCCGGTGGGCCTCTCCCCCGACGCCGGCCCCACCCTGCGCGGGGTGTGGGGCGTCGGCGGCGACGACATCGTCACCGTGGGCCAGGCCGGCACGGTGAGCCGCTTCGACGGCACCAGCTGGGTGAGCGCCGCCAACGTCGCCAGCACCGACTTCCTCGCGGTGCACGGCGCGCGGCTCGCCGACGGCACCCGGCGCTACGTCGCCGTGGGCACCAACGGCGTGCTCCTCTCGAACCTGGGCGACGGCGGCCCCTCGGTGACGACGGTGGGCGCGGGCTTCACCTTCCGCCAGGCCTGGGTCTCGGGCGCCTCGGGCGCGGCCTGGGCCGTGGGCAACGCGCCGGACGGCGGCGCCTGGGTGGTGCACTCCGCCCTCGACCAGCCGTGGAACGGCGTGCCCTTCGTCTCGAGCCGCCAGCTCACCGGCGTCTTCGGCTTCGACGAGGCTGACGGCGGGCAGTCGCTCTGGGTCGCCGGCCCGCACGGCATGGTGCTGCGCCGCCGCTGAAGGGCCGGGTTTTCGCGTCGTGCCCCTGGCGGTGCGACACTGGGGCGCATG
>CAYUZK010000263.1:0-7749 GCA_964449625.1 uncultured Archangium sp. | reverse complement strand
CGACCCGCTCTTCACCCTCGCCTTCCCCGACGGCGAGCAGCAGGAGCTCGGCGTCGCAGACAGCAGGTGGCAGGCGCTGCTGCGCGCCCGCGCCGGGGTGCTGGTGCAGACGACGTCGGCTCCAGCCCCGCCGCCACCGCCGCCTGCCCGTCGCGCGGCGCCCACCGTGGCGAGCACGCCGAACCCCACGCAGCCCTGGCCACCACCGGCGCCGGTGCCGCAGCTCCCACCGCCGCCACCGCCCCCGTCGCGCGCCGAGCCCGCGCCCCCGCCCTTCGAGCCACAGCCCTTCCCCACCGAGGCGCAGGCGAGCCTCGACGCCCAGGTGCGCGTGCCGGCGCCGACCGTCGGCCGGTGGGAGCGCACCGTGACGGAGCGCTGGGAGGGCCAGCTCGAGTTCGAGGCGCAGCGTGAGCGCCGCTGCGCGCAGCCGCGCGAGTTCACGGTGCGCTACCGCAACGCCTTCGACGACACGAACACCGTCGCCCTGTGGGCCGAGGTGCCGCAGGAGGTCCTCGGCGGTGAGCTCTTCGTCGACGTCGTCGAGCTCGTGCCGCCGAAGGTGGCGGTGCCGGCGCCGGAGGTGAAGGTGCGCGCGAAGGTCGAGGTGCAGCGGAAGCGCCCGCCGCAGCCCGCGCCACGCGTCGAGCGCCCTGCGCCGGCCGCCGATCCGAAGGCGCGCTGGCAGGCGGGGCACTGGGTCTGGGTCGAAGGCCGCGGTGAGTGGGTCTGGGTGGGCGGCACCTGGGGTCGGCCCGCGACGACGCCCGCGCTGCGCCAGGAGCAGCCGGGCGCGCCGCCGGTGGTCGGCTGCCGCTGGGTGTCCGGCCGCTGGGTGTGGGTGGCGCACGACGGGCACTGGGACTGGGTGCCGGGGCAGTGGGCCGCGCCGCCGCCGCTCGAGGAGGAGCGCGGCGAGCCGCCCGACCCGACGGCGCCGTGGGTCGCTGGTGGGTGGTACTCCACGCGGGGCACCTTCGTCTGGCAGCCCGGCCGCTGGGGCCGCCCGCAGCCGCGGGCCGAGACGCGGCCGCCCTCGCCGCGCCCCGACGCCGTGTGGATTCCCGGCGAGTGGGTGCTCCTGCAGGGGCGGTGGACCTGGAGCCCCGGCTTCTGGACGGGCACCGAGAAGCCACCGCCGCTGCGCGCCGAGCTCGTTCCGCCGCGCCCGCACCCCGACGCCGTGTGGCTCGCCGGCTTCTGGCGGTGGGACGTGACGGTGCGCCTGCACGTGTGGATCGAAGGCCGCTGGGAGCTGCCGCCTGGCGAGGGCTACGTCTGGGTCGAGGAGAAGGTGGGCCCCGACCTCATCCTGCGCGGCCGGTGGGAGCTCAAGGTGCGGCGATGACGCGCGCCCTCCTCTGCCTCGGGCTGGCCACGACCCTCAGCGGGTGCGGCGTGATGCTCGACGGCGTCTACCTCATCTCGGACAAGCGCTTCACGAAGGAGGAGCGCCAGGCGCAGCCCACCGAGCACACGCAGGCGGCCTTCGAGCACACCGTGCGCGCCGAGCAGGGGCAGGTCTGGCTCGCCTGCGAAGACACCGAGCGCGTCATCGAGCGCGCGTGGATGGTGCGGAAGGAATACGAGCACGTCGGCGGCATGCACCAGGCGCACTGGCTGCCGCTCATCCTCGACACCATCATCGGCGGCGCTTTGGGTATCGGCTTCGGCATCGAGTGCGCGAAGACGGGCGCGAGCCCGCAGTGCCTGCCGCTCATCGCGGTGGCTCCGCTCGCGGTCGACGCCATCTATTCGGCGGTGCGGCTGGCGATGATCGAGCCGCCGAAGCTGGTGCACAAGGAGCGCCAGGCCCTGCCGGCCGCGCCGAGCGCGACGCCCACTCGGCGCCAGACGGTCGCGTGTGAGCCCGACGCGGTCATCCTCGTGGGGCGCAGCGCCGCCGACCCGCTCGCCGCCTGGTTCCGGGTCGATGCCTGGGGCGCGATGGCCGCGGAGGATCGACCCCGGCTCCTCGCGGCGCTTCAGCAGCCCCAGGCGCAGCTCTTCTGGGCTGCCGGTGGGCGGGCGCCAGCCACCGCAGCGGTGTCGCGGTGCGAAGCCCTCGCCGCGCTCGGCGGGCGCTGCCCCCAGTCGACCGCGCGGTAGCTCACCGCGCCCTTGTCGGAAACCCGACAGCCCCTGTCGGACGCCCGGCGAAGCAGGCCCCCCCACGCGGGGACCGTGGCCGGGCACCAACCGTGCATGCGCTGCGGCCTGACCATGAACGCGCTGCTCTCGATGGCCCTCCGCAACGTCGCGCGCAACCGCCGCCGCACGCTCATCACCCTGGCGGCGTTGATGATCGGCGTGGCCGCGGTGGGCACCATTCGGGGCATCTTGAACGGGCTGCAGCAGAGCATCATCACCGGCACCGTGGAGGGCACCGTGGGCGCGCTGCAGGTGCACCGCGCGGGCTACCTCGCCAACGTGATGTCGACCCCGCTCTCGCTCGACTTCGAGGCCGACGAGGCGCTGCTGGCGAAGCTCCACGCGGTGCGGGGCGTGCGCGCCGTCGCCCCGCGCATCCAGTTCGCCGGCTCCCTCACGCTGTCGGCCACCGACGAGCACGACACCCCCGAGGCGCTCTTCTTCGCGGCCACCGCGGTGGACCCGGTGCAGGAGCTCGCGGTGTGCCCCAAGCGGCAGGAGCTCTTCACGGCCGGGACGGTGCTCGACGACACGCACGTGGTGCTGGGTGATGCGCTGGCCGCGGCGTTCCAGGCGAAGCGCGGGGCCGAGGCGGTGCTGCTCGCGCCAGACCGCGACGGCTCGCTCAACGGCGAGCTGGCGCAGGTGGGCGGCGAGATGCGGGCCATCATGCCCGGCGAGATGAAGCTGGCCGTGGTGCCGCTGGCGCTGGCGCAGCGGCTCCTGCGCATGGAGGGGCGCATCACCGAGCTCGCGGTGGCCGTGGAGGACGTGAGCCAGGTCGAGCGCGTGGCCGAGGACCTCCGCGCCGCGCTGGGCCCCACTTTCGAGGTGCACACCTGGGGCGAGCTGGCGCCCGAGCGCCGCGGCATCATGGCCATCGAAGACGCCATCTCGCTGGTGGTGAGCGTGGTCTTCCTCATCCTCATGCTGCTCGGCGTGGCGAACACCATGCTGATGAGCGTGCTGGAGCGCACCCGGGAGATCGGCACCATGATGGCCGTGGGCCTCACGCGGCAGGCGGTGCTGCGGCTCATCCTCGCGGAGGCGCTCGTGCTGGGGCTGCTGGGCGCGCTCGCCGGCGTGGTGCTCACCCTCGCCATCACCTACGGGCCGCTGGCCTCGGGGCTGCACGTCAAGCCGCCGGAGGCGACCATGCCCATCGACATCTTCCCCTTCTTGACCGCGCGCTTCCTGCTGATCGTCTCTGCCATCGCGGTGGTGGGGGCGGTGCTGTTCGCGCTCTACCCCGCGCTCCGCGCGAGCCGGCTGCGCCCCGTCGAGGCCCTGGCTGGCCGCTGAAGAAAGACGCCCATGCTCCTGCGACTCGCGACCCGAAACGTGTTCCGCGCCAAGGCCCGGTCGGCCATCACCATCGGCGCGCTCTTCTTCGGCGTGATGATGAGCCTCACGCTCTCGGGCTTCTCCATGGGCGTCGCTGAGACGCTGGTGTCCGAGGCCATCGAGACGCGCGTAGGCGCGCTGCAGATTCACAAGGCGGGGTACTTCGAGGTTCGCGACCGGCAGCCGCTGGCGCTGCACCTCGAGCAGGACCCGGCCCTGGAGGCGAAGGTGCGCGCGACGCCGCACGTCACCGGCCTCACCCCACGCCTGGCCTTCAACGGGCTGCTCACCAACGGCAGCCGCGGCACCATCGCGGTGCTGACCGCGGTCGACCCGGCGACGGTGCGCTCGGCGCTCCCGCGCGTCGACCTCTACCTGCAGGGGCAGCCGCTCGAGCCGGGCGACCCCAACGGGGCCCACGTGGGGCTGGAGCTGGCGCGCGCCCTCGACCTGAAGGACGGCGTGCCGCTCATGGTGCAGGCGCAGGGCCTGGGCGGGCGCGACAACGCGCTCGACCTCGAGCTGCGGGGCCGCATGCACGGCCAGAACCCCATGGAGAGCAAGCGCGCGGTGACGGTGCCGCTCGCCTTCGCGCAGGAGCTCCTCGGCATGCAGGGCAAGGTCACCGAGTACGTGGTGGGCGTGGACGACCCGGCGAACCTCGAACTCGTGGCGGCCTCGCTCCGGCAGGCGCTGGGCGCGGGCTACGAGGTGCAGACGTGGATGGAGCTGCGCCCCGCGCTGCGCGACGCCCGCCTGGTGCAGCGGGCGGTGCTGGGCGCGGTGAGCTTCATCTTCCTCGTCATCGCGCTCTTCGGCGTGGCCAACACGCTCCTGATGACGGTGCTGGAGCGCACGAAGGAGATCGGCACGCTGCTGGCGGTGGGCATGACGCGCGCGCAGGTGGCGGGGCTCTTCATGCTCGAGGCCGGCGTGCAGGCGGCGATCGGCGCGACCGGCGGCCTGCTGGTGGCGGTGACCATCGTGGGCCTCGCCCGCGGCCGCGGGGGCTTCGCGCTCTCCACGGGCGACGGCCAGGGCTACTTCCAGGTGATGCCCATTCTCCTGCCGGCGGTGCCGGTGCTGGTGGTGAGCGCGGCGCTGGTGGGCAGCGTGCTCGCCGCCGTCTCTCCCGCGCTGCGCGCCGCGCGCATGCGGCCCGTCGAAGCCCTCTCCTCGTCATGAAAGGACGAACCCGATGACGCCTCTCCTCCTGGCCGTGCTGTTGGCAGCCGAGCCGCCGACGACGAAAGACGTGCTGGCGAAGTACGACGCCGTGATGGCGCCGGCGACCTTCAAGGCCGTGGCGATCATGACGGCGCACCGCGATGACGGCAGCACGCGCGGCTACAAGATGACGATCCTCAAGGGCGACGACGACAAGTCGCGCATCTGGTTCCACGAGCCGGCGGCGGTGCGGGGCCAGGAGATGCTCCGCAGCGGCGAGAACTTCTGGGTCTACATGCCCAACCTCAAGCGCGCCCTGCGCCTGGCCTCGCGCGACAACTTCCAGGGCGGCGACTTCAACAACGCCGACATCCTCCGGGCGAACTACTCGAACGACTACCAGGGCACGGTGAAAGAAGACCCGGCCAAGCCGGCCACCTGGCTGGTGGAGCTCAAGTCGACCTCGAAGGACAGCAGCTACGACGGCATCAAGCTGTGGGTGACGCGGGAGCCGCTGGGGCTGCCGGTGCGCGGCGAGTACTACACCGCGAGCGGGAAGCTGCTGCGCTCGGCGGACTTCACCGAGGTGAAGGACTTCGGCGGCGGGCTCTCGCGGCCGGCGAAGGTGACGATGCGCAACGAGATCGCCACGGCGCGCTTCAGCGAGATGACCTGGGAGTCGGTGGACGTCACCACGCCGGTGAAGGACGGGAAGTTCGCGCTGACCGACCTGGGGCACTGACGCCATGCCCGCGCTCCTCGTCAGCCTGCTGCTGAGCCAGGCGGTGACGACCACCGGCTTCCTCGACTCGCGCACCACCTCCGCGATGACCCAGCGCGACGGGGCGCCGGGGCTGACGGAGCTCGTGGAGGGCAACGTCACGCTCAAGGTGGACGCGCACGAGCGCTTTAAGGTCTTCACGGACTTGTCGCTGTTCTGGCAGCAGGCCTTCTATGTGCACGGCGGCGACCGCGACCTGCCGGCAGCGCGGCCGCAGGTGGTGGTGGCGGAGGCCTACGTCGACGCGCCGCTGCAGGACCACTTCCGCCTGCTCGTCGGCAAGAAGCGCATCGTGTGGGGCGCGGGCCTGGCCTTCAACCCGACGGACATCGTCAACCCGCCGAAGGACCCGACAGACCCGACCTTCCAGCGCGCGGGCGCGTGGCTGGCGCAGGCCGAGTGGGGCTACGAGAAGGTCGCCGTGTCGGTGGTGGTGGCCGGGGCGGTGACGCGGCAGTACGCGGGGCTCCCGACGGCGCTCATCTTCCACCCGGCGCAGGAGGCCTACGAGGTGACGCGCGGCTGGGTGCCCGACACGCGCGACGACGAGGCGCACCTGGCGGTGATGGCGCGGCTGTACCTGCTGCTGGCCGACACCGACGTCAACCTCATCTACGGCTACACGAACCTCTACAACGACGCCTTCCGCAAGAAGTCGAAGGTGGGCTTCTCGCTCTCGCGCGTGCTGGGCAACCTCGAGGTGCACGCCGAGGGGCTGCTCTACACGGGCGCGGCGCGGCTGGAGGCGAACGCGGACTGCGTGGAGGCGCCGATGGCGTGCGCGGCGCAGGGCGTGCCGGTGGTGTCGCGGCCGGCCGTGGACGCGGAGTGGATGAACGCGCGGGTCATCGTGGGCGGGCGCTATCAGTTCGAGGACAGCTCATTCCTCGCGGCGGAGTACTACTTCAACGGCGAGGGGCACGACGCGGCCCGCTACGGCGACCTGGCGCGGCTGGCGGTGTCGCAGCCGATGGTGGCGCAGCAGTTGCTGCAGGGCGCGACGGACCCCGGCACGCCGCAGAAGTTCGCCTTCGAGCCGCTGCGCCGGCACTACGCGGTGGTGCAGTACCAGAAGCCGCAGGTGTTCGACGACTTCACGCTCGGCCTCTCGGCCCTCATCGGGCTCGAGGATCTCTCGACGCAGTTCGTGCCCATGGTGCAGTGGATGCCGAAGGAGTGGCTGCAGTTCACGCTCGCGGCCTACCTGCCCATCGCCGGCGTGCCCGACTGGGGCGTGCGCATCGGCGGCGTCGACTACGGGCAGCTCACGCTCTCTCCACAGCTCACGCGCGTGATGCTGCAGGCCCGGGCGTTCTTCTAGACACGAGGTGGCACATGGCGCTGATCAGCATGAAGGGCATCACCAAGGCGTACCGGCTGGGGCAGACCGAGGTGCCAGCGCTCCAGGGCGTGGACCTCGAGGTGGAGGCCGGGGAGTTCACCGTGGTGATGGGGCCGTCGGGCAGCGGCAAGACGACGCTGCTCAACATCATCGGGCTGCTCGACCGGGCCGACGCGGGGAGCTACCGGCTCGACGGCGAGGAGCTCGGCGGGCGCGACTTCAACGACATGGCCGCGCTGAGGAACCGGAAGATCGGCTTCATCTTCCAGAGCTTCAACCTCATCCCCGTGCTCGACGTGCGCGAGAACATCGAGTTCCCCTGCCTCTTGCGGAAGGAAGACCGGGGGCTGCTCAAGCAGCGCGTGGAGCTGCTCGCCGAGGAGGTGGGGCTGACGAAGGTGCTGCACCACCGGCCCGACGAGCTGTCGGGCGGGCAGCGGCAGCGCGTGGCCATCGCCCGGGCGCTGGTGACGCAGCCGGAGATCGTCCTGGCCGACGAGCCGACGGCGAACCTCGACTCGGCGACGAGCGAGCAGATCCTCGGGCTCATGGAGCGCCTCAACGCGTCGCACGGGGTGACGTTCCTCTTCTCGACGCACGACCCGCGCATCATGAAGCGGGCGAAGCGGGTGGTGCTGATGGCCGACGGCAAGCTGGTCGACGGCACCGCCGCCGCCTTCTCCGAGACCCACGCCCACCCCTGAGGGCCCCGGGGCGGAAGAAGCGGCCGGTCAGGTCTTGATCAGCCTTGACGACGTGTGGGGCGTGGGGCACAACGCGCGCCGCTTCACGAAGTCTTCGCCCAAGTAGCTCAGTTGGTAGAGCAGGGGATTGAAAATCCCCGTGTCGCTGGTTCGATTCCGGCCTTGGGCACTGGTTTCAAGCGGTTGGCTCGTGTGTGTCGTCCACTGAGTGCCTCCTGAAGCGCTGGTTGAGCGGGTGGTTGGCACACCCGTGGCACAAC
>CAYUZK010000262.1:0-7760 GCA_964449625.1 uncultured Archangium sp. | reverse complement strand
CGGCGGCGGCGGCACCGCGACGGGCGGCGGCGGGGGCACGGCCGACGCGGGCTGCCCGCGCGCGCTCGCCCCGGCGGACCGCACCCGCTACGTCGTCGCCTCGCACCCCTTCCCTTCGGACGGAGGCCGCAGCGACAACCTCTTCGAGGTCTTCTCGCTCTCGGCCACGGGCACGCTGGCAGCGACGGGCCAGACCTTCCGCATGGGGCGCGCGAACGACGTCACCTCCACCATCGCCTTCACGCCCGACGGCGTGGTGGGCATCGCCCCGCAGGAGCAGGGCACGCTGGGCGTCTTCACCCTCGACGCCAGCGGCACCCCCACGGTGGTCCACGCCGCGTTCTCCACCGGCTTCTCGCCCGGCCAGCTCCTCATGCTGCCGTCAGGTGACAGCTTCCTCGCCACGGACTTCAACACGCAGAACAACGGCGGCGGCCTGTACCAGGTGGACATCGGCTGCGACGGCGCGCTGTCCAACGTGCGCCAGGTGCTCGCCGGCAACAACGCCGCGGCGGCGACCTTCCTCCCTGGCCAGGCGCTCCTCGCCGTGGCCTCGCGCGACCTCGCTGGGAGCCCCGCGATGCAGGACGTGCACCTCGTCGAGCTCACGACCGCAGGGCCCGTGGTGCGCGCGAGCACCACGGGCTTTTCCGACCGCGACGCCATTCCCCCGACGCTCACCGTCTCCGCCGACGGCCGCTGGCTCGTCACCCCAGACAACGGCTTCCTCGTGGGCGATCGCCTCGCCGTCTTCGAGCGGCAGGGCACGACGCTCACCGCGCGCCAGGTGCTGACGGCCTCGAGCCCCCTCGTCGTCGCGTTCTCGCCGTTCGGCACGACGGGGGTGCTCATCACCAGCGACGGGGCCGACCACTTCCGCCGCTTCGCCTTCGACGGCGCGAGCTTCTCCGTCGCCGCCACGCCGATGAGCTACGCCCACGGCCGCCCGCAGCTGCCGGGCACGCCGGCGATGCTCGATCGCGGCGCCCTCACCGGCCGGCTGCTGGTGCCCGAGCTCCTCGGCATCCGCCAGCTCCAGTTCCTGACCGACGGCGGCGTCACCGACGTGGCGAAGACGCCGGCCAGCGGCACCGGCAACGGGCAGATCGTCGGCACCCTCGGCGTGCAGCCCTGACCCCGGGCGCCTGCACAACTCGCCTTGCGCCGCGCGAGGCGGGCGCACAAGAGAGGCCCCATGCCTGCTGACCTCGTCCTGTCCGTGGAGCGCCTGGGCTTCCCCTGGAAGACGCTCGACCCGTTCCTCTTCTGCGTGCACCACGACGACTACTACCCCGCGGGCAACGCCGAGCTCGGCCCCGCGGCGTCGCTCGCCGGGCGCAGCCTGGGCAACGACTTCGGCGCGAAGGACGGCTGGAGCATGTACCACGGGCAGGTGGTGCCGGGCTTCCCTCAGCACCCGCACCGCGGCTTCGAGACGGTCACCATCGCGCGGCAGGGGCTCATCGACCACTCCGACTCGCTCGGAGCCACGGCGCGCTTCGGCCGCGGCGACGTGCAGTGGCTCACGGCCGGCAAGGGCATCGTGCACAGCGAGATGTTCCCGCTGCTCGACCCGCACGGGCCCAACCCCGTCGAGCTCTTCCAGCTCTGGCTCAACCTCCCGCGCGCCGACAAGTTCGCCGAGCCGCACTTCTCGATGCTGTGGGCCGACCTCGTGCCCCGCTTCACCGCGCCCGGCGTCAGCGTGGAGGTGGTGGCCGGCGCGCTGGGCGAGGTGAAGGTGCCGCCGCCGCCGCCGCGCTCCTGGGCCGCGCGGCCTGAGAGCGACGTCGCCATCTGGACGGTGACGCTCGAGCCCGAGGCCCGGTGGACGCTGCCGCCCGCGAGGCCCGGCACCAACCGCATGCTGTACTTCTTCGCCGGCAGCTCGCTCACGGTGGGCGACCGCGCGCTGAGCCGCGGCGAAGGGGCCCGGCTCTCGGCCGACCAGCCCGCGCCGCTGCTGGCCGGCGACACCCAGGTGCAGGCCCTCGTGCTCCAGGGGCGGCCCATCGGCGAGCCGGTGGTGAACTACGGCCCCTTCGTGATGACGACGCCCGAGGAGATCCAGCAGACCTTCCTCGACTACCAGCGCACCGGCTTCGGCGGCTGGCCGTGGCGCCGCGACGACCCCGTGCACCCGAAGGACGCCGGCCGCTTCGCCCGCCACGCCGATGGCCGCGAGGAGCGCCGCGAGGGCTGACGCCGCACCCGACACGGGCACCCCCGGGCGCCGTGCCGTACACTGGGCGCCTCATGGACCAGGCCGAGCTGTTGGGGGTGTTGCGGGAGGAGACGTTGCCGCGGCTCGAGGGCGCGCGGCTCGCGCTCGACGAGGCGCTGGCCCACGCCGACGCGGCGGCGCTCACGCCGGTCCGCGAGCTGTGCCACCGCATCGCGGGCACCGGGGCCGTCGCCGGGCAGCCCGGCCTCTCGCGCCTGGGGCACCTGGGGGAGGCCGTGGCGCTCCTCGCCCTCGAGGGCGACGCGAAGGTGTCGCCGCGCCTGTGCAGCGCCCTGGGCCGGGTGCTCGCCGGCATCGAGGCTGAGCTCGCCCCCGCCCCGACCGACGACGACGCCGCTGCGCCAGAGCGGCCCACGGCGGCGGCGCCCGCGGGCCGGGGCTCCGTGGCCCTGGTGTCCGAGGAGCTCATCAGCCGCAAGCTCCTCACCCGCGTGCTGGAGGACGCGGGCTTCGAGGTGACGCGCGTGGGCCTGGGCGAGCCGTGGCCCGCCGGCGCCGACGTCGGGGTGCTCGACGTGCCGGCCGACGAGGCCCTCGGGCCGAAGCTCGAGGCGGCCCTCGTCGCCGCGCAGGGCGCGCGCCTGGGCGTGGTGCTGACGGGCCGGGCCGACCACGTCGTCGTCAAGGCGCTCGCGCCGCGCGCGAGCCAGCTCTTCGCCAAGCCCGTGGTGCCGGAGGCGCTCGAGGCGGGGGTGCGGCTGCTCGTGGCGCGCCGCCGCCTCGCCGCCGCGGCCCGCGCGAAGGCCCCCACCGCGCAGGTGGCGGCGCCTCCCGGCCTGAGCGCGCGCGGCCTCAAGGTGCTCATCGTCGACGACAGCCGCGTCATCCGCGGCGTGGTGCGCGAGGCGCTGCAGGAGGTGGGGCTGGCCACGGTGGAGGCCGAGGACGGCGCCGAGGCCCTGCGCGTCTTCGAGGCCGAGCGCCCCGACGCCGTCATCTCGGACCTGCAGATGCCCGGCCTCGACGGGGCGGAGCTGACCCGGCTGCTGCGCGAGCGCGGCGGGGCGGCGCGCATTCCCATCGTGGTGCTCTCGGCCCTCGACGACGAGGTCTCGAGGAAGGCCGGGCTCGCCGCCGGCGCCGACGCGTGGCTGGTGAAGTCCGTCATCGACGGGCCGGCGCTCCTCACGGCGCTCGAGGCCGCGGGCCTGGCCCTGGGCGGCGGGCGCCGGGGGCGCTGACGCGGCTCGGGCGCGGGCTCAGCGGCGCGCGCGCCGCGCGAGCCTCGCCAGCAGGAGCGCCAGGCCGGAGAGGTCCCACGCCGACGAGCAGCCACACGACGCGAAGACCACGGGCGCGCCCGGGTCGAGGCCGCCGTCAGGCACGACCTGGCCCGCGTCTGCGACTTCGCCGGCGTCCCGCGAGACGCCGGCGTCTTCTCCGCTGCCCGCGTCTTCTCCGCTGCCCGCGTCTTCACCCGCGCCTGCGTCGGGCGCCCCGGCGTCCTCCGCGCCGCCATCGGGGCTCCCCCCGCCAGCGAGGAGGACCAGCCGAGCGCGCAGCGACACGGCCCCGCGCGCCGGATCGAAGGCGCTCCACGCGAGCGCCACCGCGCCGGCCGGCCCGGCGAGGAGCTGTGGGCCGCGCGACTCTTCGCCGGCCTCGCTGAGCCGGCCCGTGGTCACCAGCCCACCGTCGGCGTCGAACAGGCGACCCACGATGGAGGGCGGCGTCGTCTGGTGCGCCTCCGTCGCCACGAGCCAGCCCCCGGCCAGCGGCGCGACGACCGGGAAGACCTCGAGCCCCGCGTTGGGCTGCCCAACCTGGAAGCGGAGCAGGTTGCTGGCCGAGTCGAAGACGGCCAACTGCACCTCGGCGCCCTGGTTCCAGGTGATGCCGACGAGCCCGCCCTGGCCGACCGCGCAGGGGCGCATCCACGAGAGGTCCGTGCCCATCGGGGCGGGGACGAACACGCCCGTCGGGACGGCGGCGAGCGCTGACGCAGTCGGCTCGTCGAAGAGCCGGTGCAGCACGAGCGCTCCGGCGCCGTCGAACGCCGGGAGCCACAGCGCCCCGTTCGCCTCGGCGGCGCAGCGCCCGATGGCGCGCGCGGTCAGCGACTGCGGCGGCATCGCGCCGACGAGGTTCTCGACCTGGACCGCGGGCGTGCTCTCTCTGCGCTGCCAAAGCATCGACACTGACGTCCCCAGGGCAAGCCGGTCGCCGGCGAGCAGCGCCAGCCCATCGTTCGCTCGCCGCACGAGCCCGGTCGCGTCGAGCGGGTCTGCCTTCGCGACCGACCCAAAGCTGCCGACGTCGCCCACGTACCCCAGGCGCGTGCCCGCGGTGTTGCTCGCGATCCGCAGGTACGGGTCCGGCCCGCCCGCGAAGCCCACCGGGGGCCCGGCCCACTGGCCGTCGCCGCCCAGGCGCCCCAGGCGCCCCGGCCCCGTCGTGTCGTCCTCCCGCCACCCCACCAGCCACCCGGCGTCGGCGCTGGAGGCGAGCGAGGGGAGCCGCTGCGGCACCGCCGCCGTCGCCACCACGAAGTCCGGGAGCTCCGCGAAGACCTCGTCACCCAGCACCAGCGCCCCATCGCGCTGGCGCACGGCCGCCACCCGCACGCCCCCGGGCACCGGCACCATCGCCACCGGGGCGTAGGCGTCGTCGAACGAGAAGATGCCGATGCTCTGGGGGCCCGGCTGGCCCGGCGTGACGAGCTGAGAGGCCGCGTTGAGCCCCACCGCGAGGAGCGCGAGCGACGGGCCGCTCTGCGCCGCCAGCGGCGCCTCCGCCACGGCCCCCAGGCCCGACTGCGCGAGCGCGGGCGCCGCCGACAGCAGGCCGTGAGAGACCTTCCCCTGCGTGGGCTCCACGAGCACCGCAGCCGTCTGGTCGCCGAAGCGCGCGAGCCGGACGTCCGAGTACCCGGCGAGGGCTGCGATCAGCGAGGCCCCTTCGGCGAGCTTCACGAACGACGACCCGGCGCCGCTCTCCGCCCAGCCCAGGGAGAAGCCGCCGTCGCCGCGCCCCACGAGCGACACGGCCTCCCGCGGGCTCCCCGTCGTCGAGTACAGGACCGCGGGAGCCTGCGCCGCGAACGCGCCCGTCGCCGGGTCCAGCGGCTGCTGCGTGACCGTGCCGGCGCCCCTCCACGCGAGCGCGACGCGGCCGCCCGAGCTGGCGAGCGCCGGTGGCCCGAGCACGCCCGCGTCGGTCACCGACACCACCTCGCGCCCGCACAGGGCCGACACCGCGCCCGTGGCCCCGTCGACGCGCGCGGTGCGCAGCGCGCCCAGCCGCCCCCCGGCGTGCCGCGAGCGCCACGCGACGAGGAAGCCTCCGCTCACCGCCGTCGCGGAGAGCCCCGAGAGGGCCTCCCCCGGCCCGCCCTGGCACACGAGCCGGCTCGGGCGATCGAGCAGCGCGTCGGCGTTCGAGCCCAGCGCCACGCGCGCTGCCCAGAGGTCACTGCCCGGGGGCACGCCCTGCTCGGGCGAGAAGCCAAGGGCGCGGCGCTGGTCGGTCCACACCACGAGGAGCTGGCTGGCGTCGGCCGCGAGCGCCACGTCTTGCACGAAGCGCGCGTCGACCACCGCGCCGGCGTCGACGGCCCTCACTGGCGTCAGCACCAGCTGCCCCAGCACCACCGCCAGCAGCGCTTCCGCCGTCACGACTTCGCGGCGCCCAGCATCGCCGCCCGCTGCAGGTGCGCCTTCACCCGCGCGGCGAGTTCCTCGGGCTCGAAGGGCTTGCGCAGGAAGTCGTCGCCGCCCACCTGCACGCCCTTCGAGCGCTCCTCGATGCTGCAGGCCGCCGAGAGGAACACGATGGGGATGCGGCGCAGCTCGCTCTTGCCGCGGATGCGCTCGCACAGCTCGAAGCCGTCCATGCCGGGCATGCGCACGTCGAGCACGATGAGGTCCGGGCGCATCTGCTCGAGCACCTCGAGGGCCTCCTCGCCCGACTCGGCGTCGATGACGCGGTGCCCCTCGGCCTTGAGCACGCTCTCGACGGCCATGCGGCCCACCCGCGAGTCGTCCACCACCAGCACCGTGCCCGCCTTCGGGGCGAGCTGCTGCGCGCGCGTGGGGAGCTCGGCCGGCGCCACCACCGACATCGTCTGCGCCGCCACCGGCATCGTCAGCGCCACGTGCGAGGCCGAGCCGTGGCCCTCCTGCCCGCTCGACAGCTCGCTCACCACCTGGGAGATGCGGTGCTCGTCGGCCTCGTCGGCCAGCGACAGCATGGCCCGCGTGCGCGCGATGTCGGCGGCGAAGTTCCCCTCCATCCACGCGGAGCGCTCGGCCTCGTCGAAGCACGGCGCCGCCTGCTCGATGGCCCTGGCCATCTCCCGCCCGGTGGCGAAGCGCTTCGAGACGTCCTTCGAGAGCGCCCGCTGCACCACCTCGGCCAGGGCCGCCGGCACGTCGGGGTTCACCGCCCGGGGGCTCGGCGCCTCGTCGTGCAGCACCTTGTACATGGTGGCCGTGGGGTCATCGCCCTGGAACACCCGCTTGCCGGTGAGCAGCTCGAAGAGCACCGCGCCGGCCGCGAAGAGGTCGCTGGCGCCGGTGAGCGCCTCGCCGCGGATCTGCTCGGGTGACATGTAGCCCGAGCTGCCCTTCACCATGCCACCCTGCGTGGCCGAGAGGCTGCCCCGCGCCTTGGCGATGCCGAAGTCGATGAGCTTGGTGGTGCCCGAGAAGCTCACCATGATGTTCCGCAGCGAGAGGTCGCGGTGGATGACGGGCAGCGGCCGCCCCGAGGGGCTGGTGAAGGCGTGCGCGTAGTGCAGCGCGTGGCAGGCGTCGCGCACCACCGCCGCCGAGAAGCCGAAGGGCAGCACCCCGCCCTGCCGCCGCGCCGCGCGGTTGATGCGGCTCAGGTCCTGGCCCTCGATGAACTCCATGGCCATGAAGAAGTCGTTGCCCGCCTCGCCCAGCTCGAAGACCTGGCCGATGTTGGCGTGCGAGAGCGCCGCCGAGATGCGCGCCTCGTCGAGGAACATCGCGACGAAGTCCTCCTGCGTCCGGTGCTGCGGGAGGATGCGCTTGACGGCGACGAACTTGCGAAAGCCCCCCGGCCCCTTCACGAAGGCGAGGAAGAGCTCCGCCATGCCGCCGACCGACAGCGGCGTGAGGATCTCGTAGCGGCCGACCTGTTCACGAGCTGGAGCGCCCACGCAGGGCGGCAGCATGGCACCTTTGGGGCGCGCTTTGGCGCGTCAGCGGGCCATGACGCGGGCCGTCGGGCGGGGCAGGCGCGAGGTGAGCGCCAGGGCCAGGAGCGCCAGCAGCAGCGCTGCCCGGTACACGGCGACGATGGCCTCGGTGAAGGCCTCCTTGAGGCCCAGGTCCACCCGGTCCACCGCCGCGAAGAGCGCCGGCCGCTGCGCGTCGACCCGCGCCTGCACCTGCGCCACCGCGTGCGCGTGGGCCGCCGCGGCCAGCCGCTCCCCTTCCGCCTCCAGCCGCGCGTCGAGGGCCGTGAGGGCCGCCTCGCTCGTGGGCCGTGCGGCGCTGGCAAAGGCCGCGCCCGACCGCGGCTTTCAGTATGAATTCGCTTTGCTTGA
>CAYUZK010000261.1:0-7799 GCA_964449625.1 uncultured Archangium sp. | reverse complement strand
TGCCGCCGCCCGTCGCCGTGCCGCCGCCCGTCGCCGTGCCGCCGCCGCCGCCGCCGCCCGTCGCGCCACCACCGCCGCCGGTGCCCGACCCGCCGCCGCCGCCACACGCCACCAGCACCGCCACCACCGCACCGAGACAGAGCTTCTTCAAGGGACTCCCTCCGGGAAGGGGCTGCGCATAGCACGACGCGGCTTGCCGATGGCAGCCCCGCAGCGCCGCGGTCGCCCTCCAGGCCGCGCTGAAGCCGAGCCCCTCAGTCGCGAGGTGGTGACGGCGGCGGGGCCCATTCCTGCGCCGACGGTGGTGAGCGCTTCATCGCCGACACCGCGGCGATGAACTTCTGAATCACCGCGTTGAGCAGCCTGCGCCGCGCCTGCTCGGCGCCCGCGCCTTTGAGCGTCTGGTGCTCGTTGAAGCTGATGGACGCGCCCGCGGTGGTCGCGGCGGCGGGCCTCACCACCTGGTCCTCGATGGACGGCCCCTGGCAGAGGAGCGCGTCGGCCGGGGGGTACTGCCTGGGCAAGAAGAACGAGCCGATGAAGGCGGCCGCGCCGACGCCGATGGTGATGCCGCCGATCGTCTGCAGCGTGTCGGCGGTGGCGAGCTCCTGGGGAGTGCCGGGCGGGTCGAGCATGGGGATCAGCACCAGCGCGAGGCCCGCGCCGATGAGGACGGCGCTGGGGGCGAACAAGGGATTCGCGCCCTCGGAGGGCACCGCCTTCCACGAGCGCTTCACCTGCAGCCGCTGGCCGAGGTCGTCGCTCATCGTGTCGCGGTACGTCCACCGCACGCGGCCGTCGGCGACGGAGACCATCTTCACGTCGAGGGTGACGGTCTGCGCCGGCTGCGCGGCCTTCCAGTACTGCTCCTGGCAGCGCCGGGCCGTCGTCATGGGGTCGGGCACCACCAGCGGCTGGGCGGAGCCTTCGGCTTCCTTCCGCTGCGAGAAGGCCATGTTCGTCACCGAGTAGAGGTCCTGCACGGGGATGTCGAAGCTCAGGTCGTTCACCTCGAAGAGGATGTCGACCCTGTTCTCGCGCGCGTAGTCCATCGCGCGGCCGGCGCGGAGCGTCTGCCACGAGAGCACGGAGAAGCCCGCGCGCGTGGCGGCGGCCTCGAGCTCCGTCATCAAGACGCCGCACTGCAGGCGCATCACGTTGTTCACCTCAGTCGCGCCGGCGCCCGCGGCCTTCACGTCGGTGCAGACGTCGGGCGGGTTGAAGGCGAGCGACGTGGCGCCGCGCACGATGTCCCGCGCCTCGGGCGCAGGCTCGGCGGCCGCGGCCTGGATGACGCGACGGCCCTCCAGTTCCATGTCCACCATGTAGACTTTCGGCCCAGCACACCCGGTCACGACGAGGGCGAGCACCCACGACGACCGCGACGGCGAACTTCTCATGGTGACCTCCGCGAAGACCGTACCGCCGGGGCGCGGACTCTGAGGCGATCAACTCTGATGCCCCGCTTCGCGGCGGCTACTGCCCGCGCTTGCTCTCACGGCGAGGCGCTGGCCTGCGCCCGCTCGAGCAGCTCGCGCAGCACCACCGTGGCGTAGCTCCCGGCGGGCAGGGTGAAGGTGAGCCGCAGCGCGTCGCCCTCCACGGCCTGGTCCTCGAGCCCGAGGCGAATGCGCAGGTGCCGCCGCGCCCCGCGCGTCTCGTCGCCGCCCTGCTCGAAGAGCGCGCGCTCGACGCCCTCGTCGCGCAGCACGGCCTCCTCGAGCGCGTCGACCTCGCCCGTGGGCCTTCGCATCTCGGGGCCGAAGAGGGGCCCGGTGGGGCTCACCTCGAAGGCGTCCACGCGCGGCTGGTCCACCGCCGGGTCGTCGCAGAAGAACTCGGCGCCGGTGACCTGCTTCTTGAGCACGTCGCCCGCCAGCGCCGCGGTGAAGGTGCCGGCCTCGAGGCGCCTTGCCAGCACGCGGTTGAAGAGGTCCGACTGGTAGGCCGAGAGGAAGAGCTTGCGCTCGAAGCGATCGCGGTGGCGCCCGCCCGCGAGGAGGATGGCCTTGCCCCGCGCCGCGTTGTCGCCGCCGAGCCCGAAGCGCTGCTCGCCGAAGAAGTTGGGCACGCCGCGGGCGACGAGGCGCTCGAGGCAGGCCCTCGCCGCCGCGCCGTCGGTGACGCCGCGCACCACGAGCGAGAAGCGGTTGCCGTAGAGGTGCCCCGACTTGAGCTTGTTCTTGTGCCGCGCCGAGCGCAGCACGGTGACGCCAGGCAGGGTGAAGTCAGCCAGCTTGCCCTCGACGAAGCGGGCCGGCGCGCAGAGGTACTGGCGGGTGACGGCCTGGCGATCCTTGAGCCCCGCCCAGCTCACGTCGCGCTCCTGCAGGCCGCAGTGGCGGGCCAGCGCCTTCGCCACGTCTTGCGTCGAGCGGCCGCGCTTCTCGACCCACAGGAAGAGGTGCTCGCCTTCGCCCGAGGGCTCGTAGGCGGGCAGCTCTTCCACCACGAAGTCTTCAGGCGTGGCCTTGAACTCGCCGCCGCACGCGGGGAGGTCGGCGCACAGGGTGGGGAGCCGGCTCACTTCGGCTCGAGCGTCGACAGGTGCTGCTTCACGCGCCGCGCGAGCTCCTCGTCGGCGGCCGACTCGAGCAGCTCCCCGGCCTGGAAGAGGAGGAAGAACATCACGTCGGACAGCGCCTGCTTGAGCGCCAGCAGCGGCTCGGCGCCCAGCTGCCCCTCGGCCGCGAGCTGCTCGTAGCGCGAGAGGAGCTGATCGGCCGCCAGCATGCCGTCGTCGGCGAACATCAGGTCCTTGAGCACCGGCGAGGCCGACACGCCGCTGCCCTTGAGCGCCGCGTTCGCCGCGATGAGGAAGGGCTCGAGGATGCCGCGGGCCGCCACCTCGTCGCGCACCTCGCGGAAGATCGAGTTGTACACGGTGATGATCTGCGGCGCGCTGAGCGGCGCGGGCTTCGCCGGGGCGGCCGGCGGCCCGGGCGGGGTCGCGCCGCGCCGGGCGGGCTCCGCGATGATCGACGACATGGAGCTGACCGGCGGCGCCGTGGGCGACTCGGGGTCCGGGAGGAAGTACGGCAGCACCTGCACCACCTTGAGCTCGATGAGCCGGTGCACGACGCGGGTCGCCTCGAACTCCGAGAGGCGCGCGAGCTGCGCCAGCTCGATGACGGTGCGCTGGCCGTCGACGTGCTTGAGCACGCCGTCCTCCTCGGGCTCGAGGGGCTCCTCGGGCGGCTTGCGGTGCAGCACGAACATCTTCCCGTGGGGGATGCGCTTGCGGAACTGGGCCAGCTCGTCGATCTTCCGGATGCTGTCCATGAGCAGGCCGTTCATGGACAGCGAGAGGTTGTGCGTCAGCGAGCGCTCGTCGATCTCCTGGTCGATGAGCGAGAACGCGCCCTCCGCCGAGAGCATGATGCCGTGGAAGATCTCGCCGATCTGCTCATTGAGGCACTTGTAGAGGTCGTGCGCCTTGATCAGCCCGCGGTCCACCAGGGCCTTGCCGATGCGCGAGGGCGGGGCCTCGGCCAGCACCTTGTCGAGGGCCGCGCGCGTGACGTAGCCCAGGCGCACCATCACCTCGCCGATGCGGTCGCCCAGCGAATCGCTGGCCGCCGAGCGCACGTCGCCGTCCTTGAGCAGCAGGCTCCGCTCGCCGGTGGGCGCGGCCACCTTGAGCACGCCCGACCAGCGCGACTGCCCGAGGAAGGCGATGAGGTCGGCTAAGGGGAAGGCGCCGCAGTCTCCGGCGAGCACCACCCGTGGGCGAGCCGGCGCCGCGCCGCCCTGGGCCGGCGAGCGCAACAGCAGGAGCCAGTCGGGCGAGGTCGGCTGCAGCCGGTAGTAGGCCCCCCGGCCCGCGAGGGGAGACCCGCCCTCCATGGGGACGAGGGCGCCGCGCTGATCGACGAGGAAGCGCGCGTCCACGGTCAGTTCGAGGTCCAGGCGTTGTTGCCGGCGAGCCAGTCGAGCTCGTCGTCGACGGCGAGGCCGAGCGTGTCGGCCGCGAGCGCGAGCGGGTACTTGCGCCCGTTGACGTAGAGCGCCGGGGTGGACTCGACGCCGGCGGCCTTGCCCGCCTCCTTGGAGGCCGTCAGCTCGGCCACGTACTTGTTGGCGGCCACGGCCTTCTCGAAGGCCTTCACGTCGAACCCCTGCTTGCCGAGGAGCTGCTTGATGAAGCCCTCGCTCAGCGAGAGCTGGTTGTCGAAGAGCGCGTCGTGCACCGGCCAGAACTTGCCGGCGTCGCGGGCGAAGAGCACCGCCTGGCCGGCCAGCGCCGAGTTGGGGTGCTGCTGGAGCGGGAAGGGCAGCATGCACAGCCGCACGTTCGGCCGCCCCTTGACGAAGGCCTCCAGCACCGGCCGCGCCGCGGCGCAGAAGGGGCACTCGAAGTCGCTGAACTCCACCAGCGTCACCTTCGCGTCCTTCGGGCCCAGGCACTGGCGCTCGTCGGGCTTGAAGGTGGCGCGGGCCCGCGCGAACGACTGGTTGTACTTCGAGAGCTGCACGATGATCTCGGTGGCCGCGGAGCCCTCGGCCGCCAGCGTCGCCGCGTAGCCCACCAGCCGGCGCGTGTGCTTGCAGGCGTCGCCCTTCTTGAGCGAGCCCAGGAGCGTGAGCGGCCGGCCGCAGTAGTCGAACTCGTCGGTCAGCACGGAGGCGAGCTCGCGCTTCGCCGGGGCGCTCAGGCGGGAAAAGTCGAAGCCCGGCACGTCGGCCAGCACGCGCGCGGGGTCGGCCGGCTGGGCCAGGGTGACGAGCGAGGCGAGCACCGTCGCCACGATCACGAGTCTCGCGAAAGGGTGCGCCACGATGCGCGCCGTTGTAGCCACGGGGGTGAGGCTTGTAAAGGAAGGCAGGACGGGGCGTGACGACATGAAGAAGATCCTCCTGGTGCACACCGGCGGCACGCTGGGCATGAGCGGCCGCAGGCCCGACGCGCTGCGCCCCGGCGCCTTCCTCCGCACGCTGCGCCAGCGCGTGCCGGAGCTGGGCTCCCTGGCGCAGCTCGAGTTCGAGCTCTTCAGCAACCTGGACTCCTGCGAGATGCAGCCCGAGCTGTGGTCGGCGCTCGCTCGCCGGCTGCACGAGCGGCTGCCGCACTTCGACGGCGCGGTGGTGACGCACGGCACCGACACCATGGCCGACACGGCCTGCGCGCTGTCCTTCATGCTCCCGGGTCTGCGCAAGCCCGTGGTGCTCACCGGCGCGCAGCGGCCCTTAGGCGAGATCCGCTCCGACGCGCGGCTCAACCTCGTCGACGCGGTGACGGCGGCCCTGGCCGGCCCCCGCGAGGTGACGGTGTGCTTCGACTCGCGGCTGTACCGCGGCAACCGGGTGCGCAAGGTGTCGATCGCCGAGTACAACGCCTTCGACAGCCCCAACTTCCCGCAGCTGGGCGTGCTGGGCGTCGAGGCCCGCTTCGAGCGAGGCCTCCAGCGCACCGGCCGCCCCCGCCTGCAGGCGGAGGTGGACCCCCGGGTGTTCCTCCTGCGCGTCTTCCCGGGCCTCGACCCCGCCATCCCCCTCGCGGTGCTCCCTTCCGTGCGGGGCCTGGTGGTCGAGGCCTACGGGGCCGGCAACTTCCCTTCAGCCGCCCACCTCGGCCGCTCGCTGACACCACTCTTCGAGCGGGCGAAGGCGCTCGGCGTGCCGGTGCTGGTGGTGAGCCAGGCTCCGCGCAACGGCGTCGACCTCTCGCTCTACCGCTCGGGGAGCGCCGCCCGGGAGACGGGGGCGATCAGCGCCGGGGACATGACGGTGTCGGCGGCGGTGGTCAAGCTCATGCACGGCCTGGCGCACTACCGCGGCGACGCGCTGCGTCGGTACCTCGAGCGATCAGTAGCCGGGGAGCGAACGTGAGTGCTAGCGTCACCAAACCCTCGCAGTGCTCCGGAATTCGCGCGACCGATGTCTGAGGACAAGACGGCAGTACACAGAATCCAGGACCTGCTCGGCGAGACGCGCGCCCAGGCGTCGGCCTACCTGATCATCATCAGCGCCAAGACGGCGGCGACCATCGGGAAGATGCTCAAGCTCGACAAGAGCGAGTTCGTGATGGGCCGCGCGCCCGACACCCAGCTCCAGGTCGAAGACGACGGCATCAGCCGCAAGCACTGCAAGATCGCCATGGCCCCCAGCGGGCACTTCCAGCTCGTGGACTTAGGCTCGACCAACGGCACGTTCCTCAACGGCATCAAGGTGAACGTGGCGACGCTGCAGGACGGCGACAAGATCCAGATCGGCGCCAACACGGTGGTGAAGTTCTCCATCCAGGACCAGCTCGAGGAGCAGTACCAGCGGTCGATCTACGAGAGCGCCACCCGCGACGGCCTCACGCGCATCTTCAACAAGAAGTACTTCCTCGACACGCTGCGCAAGGAGTTCGCGTACTGCCTGCGGCACCGCGTGCCCCTGTCGCTGGTGATGTTCGACATCGACCACTTCAAGAAGATCAACGACACCTACGGGCACCCGGCGGGCGACTACGTGCTGCAGAAGGTGGCGGCGAAGGTGGCCGAGACGGTGCGCCAGGAAGATCTCTTCGCCCGCTACGGCGGCGAGGAGTTCGCGCTCATGCTCCGCGAGTCGGCCTCCGAGAAGTCCATCCGCTGCGCCGAGCGCTGCCGCCGGGCGGTGGACGGCTCCGAGTTCCTCTTCAACGGCACGCCCATCCACGTCACCATCAGCCTGGGCGTGGCCACGGTGCTCGACTCCGACTTCGCGCAGCCCGAGGACCTCATCGCCGCCGCCGACAAGTACCTCTACCGCGCCAAGAAGGGCGGCCGGAACCGCGTCGACGCCATGGAGCTCAGCGGCCCCTGACGGCCGCCGCCCTCAGCCGCGCGGCGGCAGGGGCACCATCGGCGGCACCGGCGGGGCGACGGGCGCGGCGTCGGTCAGGCTGACGAACTCCACCCGGTTGCCCCCGAGCGCCGCGGCCGCCGTGAGCCCGTCCTGCGCCTGCCGCGAGAGGTCCGAGAAGCCGTACTCGCGGCCCGGCTCGCCGGCGGCCACGCCCACCGAGATGGTGGGGTGAATGACGACGTCGCCGGCCTGGAGCGTGGCCTTCGCCACCCGCTCGCAGATGCGGCGCGCGACGATGAGCGAGCCCGCCAGATCGGTGTGCGGCATGAGCAGCAGCACCCGGTCGGGCGAGTACTGCACCGGGTAGTCCGTGTCGCGCAGCGAGCGGCGAATGGCCAGGGCCAGGCCGCTCATGAGCTGCGCCTGCAGCTCGCCGTCGAGCTTGCCTTCCACCTCGTCGAAGGCCACCAGCGCCAGGGCGAGCGGGAAGCCGTAGCGCCGCGCGCGCTTGACCTCGACGAAGAGCACCTCCTTGAAGTGGGCGAAGGTGTAGAAGTTCGTCGTCGGGTCGAGGATGCCCTCGCCCGGCCGGGGCGTGGGCGGCGAGGCGCGCTCGCGGCCGGCGCGCTCGGCGAGGCGCACGCGCAGGTCGTTCGGGGAGATCGGCAGCGGCAGCACCCCGTCGGCCCAGGCGGCCTTGAAGCCCTTGCCCATGGCTGCCAGCACCAGGGCGCCGGGGGCGTGCTGGCGCACCGCGCGGGCCACCCTCGTCGGCGAGGCGTGGGAGCTGCCCACCACCACCAGCTGCTCCTTCGACAGGGCCTGCGGCTCGCGGGCGGAGGACACCTTGAGGCCCGCCTTCTTGAGGCCCTCGGCGAGCTGCCGGTAGCGCGTGGTGTTGGGCTCGATGATGGCGGCCAGCTTGATGGTCATGGTGTGGGACTCCCGGCGCCGAGTCTACGCAAGGTCTCGGCCGCGACGAGTTTCACGTCGGGGTCCGCGTCACCTTCCGCGGCGGCGCGCAG
>CAYUZK010000260.1:0-7827 GCA_964449625.1 uncultured Archangium sp. | reverse complement strand
GGGAGCTCGCGCAGCACGAAGTAGTTCTCGGCGCCGCCGGCGAGCAGGCTGGCGGCCCACAGCCACACGCCCGTCCAAGCCGCCGAGAAGAGCGTGGTGCTCCACAGCGGGTGGTGGGCGCGAACGGTCTTCTCGGCGTAGGCCGCGTCGAGCAGGTGCTGGCCGAAGGCCGCCTCGTAGCCCAGGCCCAGCATGATGGCGAAGGGCATGACCACGAAGACGTTGCCCACCAGCGCGGTGAGCTGCGTGCGGCTGGCGCGCGCCACCAAGTCTACCAGCGGCTCGAGGTCGGGGTTCTCTTCGCCGCGGCGCGCCTCGATGGCCCCGGCGAGCGTGGCCGCCGTCATCGAGGGCTGCTTGGTGGCCAGCGCGAAGTGCAGCAACTGCATCAGCACGAAGCCCCACGCGTAGTTGAGGCCCACCGCCAGCGCGTCGAAGAAGGGCGGCAGGTTCGCCCAGCCCACGTAGAACTTGGTGAAGACCATCGCCGCGGTGATGGCGCCACCCCCGGCCGCGGCGTCGAGCATCGCCTGCTGCTCCGGGCGGGTGCGGGTGACGTAGTGCTCGCCGGAGCTCCCGGCGCGCTCCACCACGCGCCGCGCGAGCAGGCGGGTGCTCGATTGGAGCAGCGCCCAGAGGCTGCGGTCGGAGACGGTGCCGCGCACCAGCTCCTTCTCGAGCTGCACCAGGGCGAGCTGCCGCTGCTCCTCGAGGCCGAAGAGCAGCCCTAGCAGCATGGACAGGCGCGAGAGCAGCGCCGCGAGCAGCTCGAGGCGGAAGACCAGGTCGACGCTGATGCCCGTCGCGTCGAGGGTCGACTGCACCGCGCGCAGGGCCGCGCGGCAGGCGTCGATGGTGGCCAGCACGCGGGCCAGCGGCAGCTCGCCGGCCAGGAGCGCCTTCACCTGCTCGTTGAGCTGCAGGAAGGGCGAGCCAGAGACGGTGAACTCGGGCAGCCGCTTGCGCAGGTCGTCGCTCACCCCCTGCATGGCGATGCGCGCCGCGAGGAGCAGCGCGCCGTCGCGCAGCCCCGGCTCGAAGGCCCGCTGCACGGCGTCGTTGTCGAGGCCCAGCGTCGTCACCAGCCGCCGCCGGGTCGACTCGGGGAGCCCCAGGAGCCACTCGGCCTTCTCCTGGGTGTCGAAGAGCCGCGCCAGGTAGCGCGACACCTCGCGCCCCACGGGCGGCGAGGGCAGGGCGCTGCGCGAGAAGCGCTCGACGAGCTCGCGCCAGAAGCCGGAGTGCGTGGGGATGCCCGTGTCCGTGAAGAGCAGCGTCGAGTTCGAGCCCGTCAGCACGCGCAGGATCGCCGCCTTCAGGCGGGCCGCGAAGGAGGGCAGCGCCTCGGCCACCGAGAGGAGCAGGCGGGTGCGTGCGGCCCGCTCCGTCTCGTCGGGCTGTCGGTCGGGCAGGGCGCCGCGCTCGAAGAGCCACGAGACGAGCTCCTCCGTCCACTCGATGGGGTTGTCCTTGACCCAGTCCTCGTCGGCCGTGACGAGCTGGTGCAGGTGCAGCAGCACGCGGTTGCGCCCGTCTCGCGCGCCGAAGCGCGTCAGGAAGGTGTGGCGATCGAGGAGGAGGTCGTCACTCACGGCCGGCGCACCCTAGCGTGCCGGCGCCGGCGCGGGCAGGCGACTCTTGAGGTCACGGGGCGTGAACCCCCGGGGGACGCGGAGCGCGGCGAGGCGCGCGGCGAGGGCGTCGCGCCGCGGGCCCGCCTCGCCAGCGCCGTGGGCGAGGCCCGGCAGGCGCGTGAGGACGGCGAGGCCGGCCCGCGCGTCCCATCCACCCGAGGTGACGAGGCGCACCGCGAGCGCGTCGGCGGACCCCTCGTCGCCCGGGCTCGGCGGCAGGGCGCTCACCAGGGCGAGGGCGACCCCGCCGTGGCGCCGCAGCGACTGGGGAGAGGGGCGTGGCACGTTGGCAGAGGCAGGGAAGCTCGCCAGCGCCGCCTCGGCCTCGCACGCGGCGCGGCGCGTCTGCTCCACGCGCGCCGCGTGATGGCGCAGGTCGACGTGCGCGACCTCATGCGCGACGAGGAAGGCGAGCTCCGACTCGTCGGCGAGCTGCGTGAGCAGGCCCTGGCTGACGGCCACGACCGCCGGGCCCACGCCGCGGGCCCAGACCTGGGCGTCGGGCGCGACGATGAAGCGCCAGGGGCGGTCGGGGTGCTCCGCGTGGGAGGCGAGCTCGGCGCCCACGGCGTCGAGCCACCGCTGCGCCTGCGCGTCGACGACGACGCCCGCGTCGGGCCGCCCCTGGGACAGGGTCTCGGCGATGCCCTGGTTCAGCTCCCGCTCGACGGCGGCGACGGCGTCGGCGGGCATCGGCGTCGCGCACGCTGCCTGGGCCGCGAGGACCGCCCTGAGGCTCTCCTGCGCGTGCGCCTGCAGCGACGCCTGCGCCGCGGTGGGCTGCAGGTCGCCGCGCGCGCTGGCGCTGGGCGACGTACACGCGCAGGCGACGGCCATGCTGAGCACCGCGTTGACTCGACCCATGGCGTGCCTCCCGGGCGGACCGTAGCGCACCGCGCCCGGCCGTCAGCGGAAGGTGTGGAGCAGCCACGGCAGCAGCCGCCCGTCCTCGATGAGCGTCATGTGGTCGAGGCGCTCCGAGGCGATGGTGACGAGCGGCGCCCGGCGCGTCGCGGCGGTCAGCTCGTCGTAGAGCCAGGGCAACCCGTCGAGCTGCACCGCGGCGCGCCCCTTCGCGAGCGCCGCCGCCCGCGGCTTCGTCTCGAAGCCCACCAGCACGAGCTGCCGGCCCGGCGCGCCGTCGAGCCAGGCGCCGTATTGGTCTTCATCGCCGTAGAGCCCGTCGACGAGCAGCACCTGCCTGACGGCCGGGTGCGAGAGCCAGCCCAGGAGGGTGCGGTAGGCGCCGGAGTGCCCCACCAGCACCACCGGCCCCTTCGGCCGCGCGAGGCCCAGGCGCTGCTCGACGGCGACCAGCAGCGCCTCGAGGTCCGGCCACAGCACGCGGTCGCCGCGCGCGCTGCGCGCCTCGGGCACGATGAAGAGCGCGTTGCGGCCCGAGTCGCGGAACTGGGCCGTCAGCCGGTGCTCCCGCACCGCCGCGTCGGCGTCGGTGAAGAAGCCGTGCACGTAGACCACGGTTGTCGCCGTCTCGCGGGCGTAGTGCCGCGGGCGCCAGGTGTGCACGGGCCCGAGGGCCTTCGTGCCGAAGCGCGCGTGGCGGCCGTCGTCGAGCACCTGCTCGACCCACTCGCGCTCGTGCGTGCGCGCCATCGCGAGCGCGGCGGGCGACGGGGGCTCGCCGGGGCCGCCGTCGGCGAGCTGCCCCAGGAGCACGAGGAGCGAGAGGCTCAGCATGGGGGGAGGAATAACACCGACGAAGGGTGTCAGCGCGCGAAGAGCCCGGCCGCCGCGCCGATGAAGCGCTCGAAGCCCGCGCCGAAGGCCGGCACGTCGAGGTGCTCGCTGATGAAGCGGCGGTCGCGCTGGGCGTAGTCGGGGCACACGAAGGGGTGCTCGTGCACGCCCAGGGCGAGCGTCTCGACGCGCACCCCGGTGTCCCGGTGCAGGCCCTGCAGGGTGTTGATCACCGCCGCCGGCGGAATGACCTCGTCGTTGGTGTTGGCGAGCCCGAGGAGCCGCGGGGCGAGCTCCCGGAGCCGGGCCTCGAGGCGGGGGCGCTCCTTCTCTTCGCCGAAGAGGGCGCGGAACCAGCGGCCCTCCTCGTGCTCGAAGAGCCAGTGCGAGAGGCGCGGGCTGGCGAGGCGGCCGGTGAAGCGCACGAAGAGCTTCATGAGCGAGATCTCGCAGGCCATGTCCATGATGAAGCGCGTGGACAGGTGGGTGCTGCGCAGCACGGCCCCTGAAGCGAAGAGCAGCGCGCGGCTGTGCGAGAAGAGCCCGCCCGGGTCGGCGAGCAGGAGCCCGAGCGCGAGGTAGCCGCCGGCGGAATAACCGACGAGGTCCACCTGCGCGTCGGGGGCGACGTGCGGGTGCTCCCCGGCGCGCACCTGCTGCACCAGGGTCACCACGTCGTCGAAGGACTGGAGTCCGCCCCAGAAGAAGCGCTCGGGGCGGGTGTCGAGGCGCGCGCTCAGCACGCTGTTGAAGGCGTGCACGTTCTCGTTGCGCGGCACGGCCTCGCGCTGCGCCTGGTGGAGGCGGATCTCCCGCGCCCACTGCGGGTGCACCCGGTTGACGTGGAACGAGAGCGGGAAGAGGGCCACCGCGGCGCCCGTGGCGCGCTCGAGCTGGCAGGCCCAGGGCACGTACTTGGCGTAGCTGCGCTCGTTGAGGCCGTGCAGGAGCACCACGAGGTGCTGCGCGCGCGGGGCGCCGCCGCCGGGCGCGTGGCCGCGCACCAGCGGGTAGCGGAAGGCGAGGTTCTCGGTGATGTCGGCGTCGGCCTGGCCGTCGCAGGCCGCCTCGCCGGGGAAGTCGCGGTCGTGCGCTTCGCAGCGATACGCCGCCTGGCCCAGGAGGTAGCCTGCCTGCCGGGAGCGGAAGCCACAGGTGTAGAGGTCGACCCGGTCCTCCGGGAACGAGCGGGGCACGGCGTCGTCGCCGGCGTCTGGGTCGCGCAGGGCCTGGGCGAGGTGGCGATAGGAGGGGTGGTCCATGGTTACCAGCCAGTAAGTTACTGGTGGGTAACAGAGAGCAGGGGCAACGTGAAGGCAAAGCAGCGGCTGTCGGCGGCAGACCGAAGGACGCAGTTGATGGAGGTCGGCCGGGAGGTCTTCGCGACCCAGGGCTACGAGGCGCCGCTCGACGACATCGCCCAGCGGGCCGGCGTCACCAAGCCCATCGTCTACGAGCACTTCGGCGCGAAGGAGGGCCTCTACGCCGCCATCGTCGATCGCGAGATGGACACCCTGGTGAACCGCGTATCGGAGAGCATCTCGCGGGGCACGCCGCGGGAGCGCTTCGAGGGCGCGGTGCTGGCCTTCATGACCTACACGCAGGATCAGCCCGCCGGCTTCGCGGTGTTGACGCGCGACTCGCCCACCAGCCAGGGCCGCCGGGGGCTGACCCGCGTCATCGACGACCTCGCCGAGCGCGTCGACGACCTCTTCCGCCGCGAGTTCGTGCGCGCCGGCTACAAGCCCGACCTGGCGCCCATCTACGCCAACGCGCTGGTGGGCATGGTGACGCAGGTGGGCCAGTGGTGGGCCGCGTCGGGGCGGCGCTTCCCCGTCGGCGAGGTGGCCTGGCACGTCTCCGCCCTCGGGTGGATGGGGCTGCGCCACCTCCCGCAGCCGCCCCGGCGCGCGGCCGCGCGGGCGAAGTCCCGGCGGCGCTGAGCGGCAGGAAGCCGGCGGCCCTCGCCGACTTGGGGGTAGGGTGGCGGCCCTCGTGTCCTCCGCCCAGCCCCTCGGGCTCAAGTCTGGCATCGGCCTGGTCATCGCCAACATGGTGGGCGCGGGGGTCTTCCTCTCGACGGGCTTCATGGCGCAGAGCCTGGGGCCCGGGCTCATCCTCCTCGCCTGGGCCCTCGGCGCGGGGCTCGCCTTGTGCGGGGCCATCGCCTACGCGGAGGTCGCGCGCCTGGTGCCCCGCGGCGGCGGCGAGTACCGCTACCTCTCGACCCTCGTGCACCCGGCCCTGGGCTACCTCGCCGGCTGGGCGTCGCTCCTGGTGGGCTTCTCGGCGCCCACGGCCCTCGACGCGCTCGCCGCCGGCGCCTTCGCCCGCGCGGTGTGGCCGTCGCTCGAGCCGCGCGCCGTGGGGGCGGTGCTCATCATCGGCCTCACGCTGGTGCACGTGCTGGGGCTGCGCTTCTCGACGCGCGCGCAGAACGGCCTCGTCGCGCTCAAGGTGCTGCTGCTGGTGGGCTTCGTGGGCGTGGGCGTGACGCAGGGCTCGCTGGCCTGGCCCACCTGGGTGCCGCCGAGCCCCGCCGCGTCGCCGGCCGCCGCCGTCGCCGGGAGCCTCTTCTTCATCGCCTTCGCCTTCTCGGGCTGGAACGCGGCCACCTACGCCGCCGACGAGTTCGCCCGGCCCGCGCGCGACGTGCCCCGGGCCATGGTGCTCGGCTGCCTCGCCGTGGGCGCGCTGTACCTCGTCGTCAACTACCTCTTCGTCGCCAACCTGACGCCGGAGCAGGGCCGCGTCGTCTTCCAGTACGAGGCCTTCACGCAGCTCGAGGGCGAGGCCGCGCAGGTGACGCTGGGCCAGGCGGTGATGGCCGCGCTCCTCGGGCCGGTGGCGGGCCGGGTGATGAGCGGCGTGATGGTGCTGCTCTTCGTCTCGGCCATGAGCGCCATGCTGCTGGTCGGCCCGCGCGTGTACGCGGCCATGGCGCAGGACGGCGTGCTGCCCCGGGCGCTCGCCGGGAAGGCGGGGGAGCCACCCCGGGCCGCGGTGCTGCTGCAGGGCGCGCTGGCGCTGGGGCTGCTCGTCACCCACGATCTGCGCTCGGTGCTCTCGAACGTCGGGGCCGTGCTGGTGCTCTTCGCCGCGCTGACGGTCGCGGGGCTCTTCGTCGCGTGGCGCCGCGCCGCGCCCGGTGAAGGCCCGCGGCCGGTGGCCCTCGGCGCCGCGGCCGTCTACCTCGTCTCGGCCGCGTGGCTGCTCGTCATGGGCCTGCGCAGCGACCCCTCGCTGCTGGCCTGGGTGGCGGGCATCGCGCTCGTGGGCCTGGGCGGCTTCACCCTGACTCAACGCGCAGCACGGAGGACGGCATGACGCTCAAGAAGCTGGGGCGGTACGAGCTCCTCGAGCAGCTCGGCGAAGGCGGCATGGGCACGGTGTGGCTGGCGCGCCTGTCCGGCACGGCGGGCTTCGAGAAGCTGTGCATCGTCAAGACGGTGCTGCCGGCCATCGCGAAGGACCAGGAGTTCGTCTCGCGCTTCCTCCACGAGGGCCGCGTGCTGACGCAGCTCGCGCACGGCAACATCGCGCAGGTGCTGGACATGGACGAGGACGGCGGGGAGCTGTACCTCGCGCTCGAGTACGTGGCCGGCGTGGACCTGGCGCGGCTCCACGAGCAGGTGCGCGCGGCCGGCGAACGCCTGCCGGTGGCAGTGGCGGTGGCGCTCACCCACCAGGCGGCGGAGGGCCTGGGCGCCGCGCACCGCAAGTTGGCCCTCGACGGCACGCCGCTGCAGGTGGTGCACCGCGACGTGAGCCCGCAGAACATCATGGTGTCCTACGAGGGCGAGGTGAAGGTCATCGACTTCGGCATCGCCCGCTCGGAGGCGCGCTCGCGCCACACCGCCCAGGCCTCGGTGATGGGGAAGCTGGGCTACATGGCCCCGGAGCAGGCCCGCGGCGAGCCGGTGGACCACCGGGCCGACCAGTTCGCCCTGGCCATCGTGCTGTGGGAGCTGCTCACCAACGAGCCGTACGTGCGCCGCGGCACGCTGACCGAGATGGTGGTGTCCATGGCGTCACCCGTCATCCGCCCGCTGGGCGCGCTGCGGGCCGACGTGCCGGGCTCGCTCGAGACGGTGGTGCTCAAGGCGCTGTCGGCGTCGCCCGACGCGCGCTACGCCAGCACCGACGACTTCGCGCAGGCCCTCACGGCCGGGCTGCTCGAGCTCGGCGTCTCGCCCACGAAGCCCCAGCTCGGCGCGTACGTGCGCGAGAAGTGCGCCACGGCCTGGGCGGCCCAGCAGACGCTCCTGACGCGCGTGTCCACGCTCCGCGGGCCGCCGCCGAAGCCCGAGGCCACGGTCACCGCGCCGCCGCTGGCGACGCCGATGGGCCTGGAGGCCACGGCCATCGCGCCCGCGCGCGGCGCCGTGTCGACCGAGCGCGCCGCGGCGGTGACGGTGGACCACCGCCCCCCCGCGCCGGCGCCGACGCTCACCGATGACCCGCGCGCGTCACCGGGCGCAGGCGCCGCGACCTC
>CAYUZK010000259.1:0-7863 GCA_964449625.1 uncultured Archangium sp. | reverse complement strand
ACGCGCTCCACGCCGTCGAGGGCCTCCCGGGCCACGGCCGCCGACTCATGCGGGGTCGCCGGGGCCGCGCCGTCGAGCTGCTGGAGCAGCAGCGTCAGGTTGAGGGTGACGTAGGCCAGCGGGTTGTTGATCTCGTGCGCGATGCCCGCGGCGAGCTGCCCCACCGACGCCAGGCGATCGGTCTGCACCAGCTCGGTCAGGAGCCGGTTGCGCTCGCTCACGTCGCGCACGATGCCCTGGAAGTGGCCGTTCGCCAGGCGGGTGGCGGCGATCTCCACCTCCACCACGGAGCCGTCCTTCCGCTTGAGGCGCCGGTGGTGAAAGGAGGCGCGCCGCGCCTGCACCGCCGCGAGCTGGAGCGGATTGGCCTCGAGCGAGTCTGGCGCCACGACGTCGGCCATCGTCAGCTCGCGCAGCGCCTCGAGCTCGTAGCCGAGCAGCCGCACGCCGGCGGCGTTGACGTTGACGTAGCGACCCTTCGCGTCGGCGATGAAGATGCCGTCGGCGGCCTGCTCGAACAGCGCCCGGTAGTCCTCCTTGGCCCGCTCGCGCTCCGCCACGTCTTCGAGGTGGTCCAGGGTGAGCGAGATGTCGTCGGCGAGCTCCTCGAGGAGGCCGCGCACGGCGCCGCGGAAGAAGGCGCGCTCCGAGGAGTAGAGGTTGAGGCTGCCCACCACCTCGCCGCGCAGGCGCAGCGGGAGCGAGGCGGACGACACGAGGTTGCGGCGCGCCGCGGCCTCGCGCCAGGGCTGCATGCGCGCGTCGGTGGCGAAGTCGTCGCAGTAGTCCAGGGCGCCCGCGCGCAGCGCCCGGCCCGTGGGCCCCTCGGCGTGCACGCCGGAGAGGGCGAAGGTCACCTCCTCGACGTAGCCCTCGTCGTGGCCGGCGCGGGCCACCGGCACCACCGCCTCGCCCTCGACCCACCCCACCCAGGCCAGCCGCAGCGGCCCAGCGGCGGCGGCGACCCGGCACGCGCCCTCGAGCAGCGCCTCGCGGCTGGGCGCGCGAATGACCTCCCGCAGGATGCGGGTCAACGTCTCGGCCAGGCGAAGGTCAGTGCTGGCGGCGTCCACGCTTCAGGTTCCCTCGCCCACGGTACACCACTGAGCCCCGCGCGGCGCCAGTACAGCGGCAAGGCCCCGCGGCCGGTCGCTCGCCAGCGTGGGGAGGCCCGGCAAGACCAAGAGGAGCCCTTGCCCGCGAGGGCAGTCGGACTGGAGCTCAAACGAAGCGCGAGCGCCCCGACCTCAGCCGCCGGCGAGCTTCTGCATGTCGGGGGCGCAGGTGTCGCGGGGCGCGAGCTTCAAGTACTCCTTGGCGATCTCCTTCGCCTTGTCGCGCTCCTTGCCGTCCTTCGCCAGCAGCAGGCCGTAGTGGCAGTAGGCGGGCGCGTACTCGCGGTCGGCGTTGAGGGCCTTCTCGAAGTTGGCCCGGGCGCCGTCCTTGTCGCCCTTCTGCTCGAGCGTCACGCCCAGCTCGTCGTAGGCCGCGGCGGCCATCGACGGGTCGGAGTAGTACTCCTCGCCGGCCTTCTTGAGCAGCTCGGCGGCCCGCGCGAAGTCCTTCTTGTCGTCGCGGTAGAGCTTGCCCAACAGGAAGCGGGCCTCGGGGTTCTTGACCTTCGGGTCGGCGGTGGCCTTGTCGAGCGTGTCGCGGGCCGCGTCGAACTTCTTCTGGCGGTACTGCACCTGGCCGAGCATCGCGAGGAGCTTGGGGCTGCCCGGCACGAGCGAGAGCGCCTTCTTGAGCGCGTCTTCGGCCGCCTGCTCGCCGCCCTCCTTCTTCATCAGCACCTTCGCCAGCTCCACGTGGAAGTGCGAGGCCTGGGGGCTGGCGTCGATGGCCTTGCGGATCTCCGCGGCCGCGCCGTCGAGGTTGCCTTCCCAGGCCAGCCGGCGGCCGCGAATGAGCGAGAGCTCGGGGTTGTTGCGGTCCTGCGAGAGGCCGTCGTTCTCGGCGGCGGTGATCTCCTTGCGCGCCGTCGCCTCGTCGGGCTTCACCCCGGTGCACTCCTCGAGCGTCTTCTGGAAGTTGGCGTCCTTGAAGAGGGGGATGTCGCGGGACACGCGGCTGATCAGCAGCGCGTTGACGAAGGCGTTGGTGGCGAGTTGGCGAGGCGCGGCCTGGTCGGCCATGCCCTGGAGCGCCTTCACGTACTTCGCCGCCAGGCAGTACCCGTTGCCCGGGTTCTCCTGGTCGAGGATGAGGTTCGCCGTGCCCAGCAGCCCCTCGGGGTGCGAGTTGCGGGTGTACTTGAGCGCGTTGTTGAAGGCCGAGAGCGCCTGCACGTCGCTGCCGCGCCGCCGGTGCAGGTTGCCCTGCGCCACGTACACGCGCGGGTCGTCAGGGGCGATGCTCTGCGCCTTGTCGATGCTCTCCTTCGCGCCCTCGAGGTCGCCGGCGCTCATCAGGAGCGTGCCGCGCGTCAGGTAGTAGAGCGACACCTGCTTCTTCTCGGCCTCCGCCGCCTTGATGCGCTCCTCGATGCGCTGGAGCCCCTCGTCGGTCTTGCCGTTGTAGAAGCTGAACATCGCGTCGGCGGCGTGCAGCGCGGCCGACTGCTCCTTGTTCTCGTTGCCCGCCTTGATGTGCTTCTCGGCGTTCTCGCGGTTCGACTCGTCGTGAATGTGCTCGCCCCAGCGCACCGTGTACGAGTAGGCGAGCAGCCCGCGCGCGTTGCGCGTGGTGTCGGCCGAGGCGTCGAGGTTGAGCGCCTCCTCGGCCTTGGCGATGGCCTCCTCGTAGCCCTTGAAGGTGTCGCTCTTCACCAGCGTGGTGGCGTCGCGCAGCAGCGCGTTGGCCTGGCGCACCCGGTTCGCGCGGTACTGGCCGATGCCGTAGTACGCGGCCGCCGCCACCGGCACCGCGAAGATGAGGAGGAAGAAGACGGCCTTCGACGAGCCGGCCTTCTTCGCCGGGCGCACGTCGGACACCTCAGGCTCGTCGTCGTCGTCTTCGACGCGGCGCGCCGCCGGGCGGGGCTGCACCACCACCTTGGCCCGCGGCTTCGGGGCGGGGGCCGGCGCCCCACCGGGCTGCGCGGCGGGCTGCGGCGCCGACGCCACCTGGGGCAGCGCCTGCATCGACGGCGAGACCATCACCGACGGCGTCTCGGCGACCACCAGCGGCTGCTGGAGGCCGGAGGTCGCGGTGGCCCCGGCGGGCGGCTGCACCGCGACGGGCGCGGGAGGCGGCGGCGGCGGCGGCGGCTCGGGCGCGGCCGGCTTGGGCACGGGCACGCCGTGCTTCTGCATGAGCTCGACGGTGTCGCCGTCTTGCGGGTCGGCCTCGAAGGCCTTGAGGAGGTTCGCGCGGCCGGCGTCGGTCTCGCCGCCCTTGATCTGCAGCCCGCCCATCATGCGCAGGGCGATCTTGTCGGTGGGCGACACCTGCAGCGCGCTGGTGAGCTCCTCGACGGCCTTCTTGTCCTTGCCCTGCTCGGCGTAGACGCGCGCGAGCAGCACGCGCGGATCAGGGATGGCGGGGTGGGCCTTCACGCCCTTCTTGCAGACGACCATCGCCTCCATGAAGCGCCCCATACCGAGGTACGCCTCCGCGAGAGGCTTGTACGCCTCCGATGCGGGGTCAGTCGCGAAGGCATGCTCCAGTTTGGCGAGCTCGGCCGGGCTCAAGGTCTTCGTGGCAGGAGGCATCGGGAAAGTGCCGTTTTTTGGCACCCCTGATGCGCCCCGTCAAATGTCTTGCTCGGATCAGTCGCCGCGTCGTTGAGTGCTTGACGCTGGCCGGGGAAACACATAGTCAGCCGCCGCCCGCTGCGACGTCGGGGCCCCTATGGGGGTGTAGCTCAGTTGGGAGAGCGTCGCGTTCGCAATGCGAAGGTCAGCGGTTCGATCCCGCTCACCTCCACACCGCAGCAGGCCATGCAGCGAAGAAGCCCCGCTTCCTCACTCGAGGGAGCGGGGCTTCGACTTTCCAGGGCACCGCCTCGGCGTCAGGGGGCCGCGGCCTCGGCGACCTGATCGACGTGCGGGGCCGGCGCGGCGGCCTCGACCACCGGCACCTGACTCGCCGCCACCGGCTCGGGGGTCTCGACCTTCTTCTTGGTGCCCGCGCCCGAGCGGCACGTGCGGCACCACGGCTGGTTGCGGATGGCCCCGTCGGCCATCTTCCGCAGCCCGAACATGCCCAGCGGCTTCATCTGCCGGCACTTGAGGCACATCATCGTGATCAGCACCTCGTGCCCGTCAGCGTCGAAGACCGCCGACTTGCGGCGCTTGCGCGGCTCGCGGGGGGGAGCGTTCGGATCTCTCGGGTCGGCCTTCTTCGGCTCGACCGGCGCCAGCATCGGGGTGACCTTGTAGAGCACCAGCTTCTCCTTGGGCCCAGGCAGACTCCCTGCGCCGACCGGCCGATTCTTCCCTACGTGCGGGCGGTTGAAAAGCCCTGTCACGTATTGTCACGTCACGGCACGCTCATCTGGGGGTCGTTGGCGACCTCCCCGCCGCAGCCTTCGCCCCCGTCCACGAAGCGCACGCGGCCGGGCCTGGGCGCCTTGAAGGTCTCCTTCTTCGTCTGCCAGTGGAGGATGAGCTCGTCGCGGATGTTCGAGTCGCGGTCCTCGTTGAGGTTGACGTGCGAGGGGTCGATGGTGGCGAGCACCGGGGCGAGCCCGTCGCCGCCGCGGGCGAGGAAGTCGGGCATGGCCACGCGGTAGCGCCGGGCCGGGTCGACCTTCTTGCCGCCCGGGAGCATGAAGCTGCGCAGGCGATCGGGCGTGGGGCAGCGGCCCAGCTTCACCTCGAGGCCCGACACCTGGAAGACGCCCTTCTTCGAGCCGAAGGCGGCCGTGAGCAGCCGCTCGAGCTGCTCGCCGGTGACGTCGAGCACCGCCACCGCGTTGTCGAAGGGGATGACCTCGTACACCGCCCCGTAGTTGAGGCGCCCCGCGGGCAGGTCGGCGCGCAGGCCGCCGGGGTTCATGAGCGCGATGTCGGCCTTCGAGAGCGCGCGCAGCGAGTCGGCCAGGAAGCTCCCCAGCTCGCTCTCGGCCTCGTACCGCCGGCCCAGGGTCTGCGGCACCGTGAGGCCCAGCTCGCGCAGCTGCGTCTGGGCCACCTTCTGCTCGGCCGGGCGCATGGCCTGGAGCACCGTGGCGTCGGGGCGAATGACCTGCCCGCGGAACTTCGCGGCGATGGGGGTGACGAGCTCGGCCCGCGGCCGCAGCGCGCGCGGGTCGCAGCTCTTGGTCTCGATGTCCCACGTCTCGCAGATCTCGATGCCCGAGGTGATGCGGGTGCGCGAGGGCACGACCTTCTTCGTGGCGGCGTCCACGTAGAGCTCGATGAGGCCGAAGTAGCGGCCCAGCGCCCAGCTCTCGACGATGGGCGTGCCGTTGACGAGGTGGCCGATCTGCGCGTGGGTGTGGCCGGCGACGACCGCGTCGAGCGTGCCCTCGGGCAGCCCCTTCATCATCTCGAAGATCTCCCCCGTCTCGGTGTCGCAGCTGGCGAGGTTCTCGGGCTTGCTGCAGTCGGTGCACTTGCCGCCGGCGTGCACCACCGCCACCACGAGGTCGGCGCCGCGCTTGCGCAGGCTGGTGGCCGAGGCCAGGGCCTCGCTCCCCAGGGGGCGGAACTTGAGCGTCGCCACGTTGATGGGCAGCGTCACCGTCGGCGTCTGCGGCGTGGTGAGGCCGAAGAGGCCGATCTTCAGGCCGTGGCGCTCGACGATGATCGACCCGTCGCTGGGCAGCCAGGTGGGGCGAAAGCCTGTCTCGGCCTCGTAGATGTTCGAGGAGAGCAGCGGGAACTTCGCCTGGGCGATGCGCGCCTTGAGCGCCCCGAAGGGGTCCATGTCGGGCTGCGTGGCCGCCGACACCGGCCCCACCGGCCCGTAGTCGAACTCGTGGTTGCCGATGGCCGCGGCGTCGTAGCCCAGGAGGTTGAAGGCCTCGATCACCACCGCGCCCTCGGTGATGTTCGACATGAGCGTGCCCTGGAAGAGGTCGCCGGCGTCCACCAGCAGCACGCCGCCCGGGTTGTCCTGCCGGAGCGCCTGCACGTAGGCCGCGAAGGTCGCCACGCCGCCGAAGCGAATGTCACCGCGCGGGAAGACCTCGCGCTGGCCCATCACCCAGCCGTGCACGTCGTTGGTGGCCACCAGGGTCAACCGCAGCGTCTGCGGCCCGGCGGGCGTGGCGGGCGTCGAGGGCCCCACCACCGGCACGGCGCCGTGCTCGGCGACCTCCGGGGTCTTGCAGCTGACGACGAGCAGGAACAGCGCGAGGAAGAGTCGTTGCATGGAGTCCTGTTTCACGAGCGAGGCCGGCGAATCCACCACAGCAGGAGCAGCGCCGGAAGCGCGACGAGGGGGACGGCGGTGCACCCGCAGCCCGTCGGCGTGGGCTCGGAGCCTGGCGGGGGCTTCGGGTTGCCGGTGCCGCCGTCGGGCCCGGGCAGGCCGCTGCTCCCACCGCCGCCGCCGGTGCCCGCGTCGGAGCCACCGCCGCCGCCGCCGCCCGCGCCCCCACCGGCGCCGCCCAGCGGGAGCGGGAGCGGAGGTGAGAACGCCGCGGAGACGTCCTCGAGGCCGACCAGGCTGTAGTTGGCCAGCACCCCGTCGTGCACGACGAGCGCGCCCTGCGGAAAGCCCGGGAGCGCCCCGGCGTGGACGTCGAGGTGCTGCGGCAGCTGCACGCGGCCGCCGCCGCCGTCCGCGGAGGCCCCGACGGCGAAGCGGCCCCGGTACGTCGCCAGCCCCGAGGCCGACACCTGGTGCACCACCACCTCGGCGCTCGCGGGCGAGGCGGTGAAGAGGAGCACGCCGCCGCTCGCCAGCGGGTAGACGTCGAGGCCGCCGACCACCGGGCCGAGGTCGCCCGCGTCGATGGACACCACGTAGCGCGGCACGTCGCTCTCGATGGCCACCACGCCGCGGGCGGCCACGGCGGCGTAGACGGTGCCCGTCCGCGGGTCTACCGCGAGCCCAGCCGTCGAGGTCGCCAGCGAAACCGAGCCGGCCGCCGAGGCCGCGAAGAGGCCGCCGTCGACCGGCGTGAGCGCCACCTTCCGCACCGACTGGCTCGAGTCGTCGACCCAGGCGATGAGCCCCCCGTCGGGCTCCCGGGCGAGGGCCACGGCCGTGGGCGTGGGCACCGAGAAAGGGGCCTCGAGGGCGTCGGCGAGGCTCCCGCCGAGGTGACGGTAGACCTTGAGCTCCTGCAGCACGTAGGCCGCGGCCACCACCACGTCGTCGAGCGCGTCGGCCGAGCGCGTCGCGCCCACCAGGAGCGACGCGTGGAAGCCGCCGTCGAGCCCGTAGAGCATGAGCCCCACCTGGGCCGAGTCGGTGCCGACCAGCAGCGGCTCACCCGAGCCGCCGCTCACCAGCGCCGGGTCGGCGGCCTGCGTGGAGGGGACGGACGGCGTCCGCACGCGCCAGGGCACGACCTGGCCCAGCGCGGTGGTGGCGCACAGCGACACGAGAAGAAGGAGTCTCATCAGCCTGGCCCCGGGCAACTTCGGTTGGTGCAGGTGGTACCGCTCGCGCAGAGCTGGCCTGCGCAGTCGAGGTCGAGGCAGTCGGCCTCGCCGTCGGCGTCGTCGTCGAGGCCGTTGGCGCAGTCCGTCTCCGGCGGGTAGCAGCCGGCCGGCCCCGCGTCGGCCGCCCCGGCGTCAGTCGCGCCGCCGTCGAGGTCGCCCGCGTCCGCCTCGCCCGCGTCGGGGTCACCGGCGTCCTGGGCGCCCGCATCGGGCTCGCCGCCATCGAGGCCGCCGTCGGCCGCGAGGAGCCCGCAGCGCCAGGCCGGCGCGATGCTCGAGACGCACACCTGGCCCACGCAGGCCTCGTCGGCGCAGTCGACTCGCCCGTCGCCATCGTTGTCGAGGCCGTCTTCGCAGTCGG
>CAYUZK010000258.1:0-8025 GCA_964449625.1 uncultured Archangium sp. | reverse complement strand
CGACGCCGTGGGCTCGAAGGCCCGCGCGGCCCTGGGGGCGCTCCGGGAGCGCGACGCGCTGACGGCCGAGCGCCTCGCGGCGGAGGCGAGGGCCGACCCGCTCGCCCGCGGCGTGGGGCTGCTCGCTCGCGAGCGCGGCGTGCCCGTGCGCCGCTGGGTGGCGAAGCCGCCGGCCGGCTGCAGCGCGCTGGCGGTGGTGGGCAGCACGGTCGCCTGCGCCACGTTGAACAGCGTCGCCCTCTATGGCGCCGCGGGCACGCTCGAGGGCGAGCTCGCCACCGGGCCGCGCGGCTGGCAGCACGCGCTGGTGGCGCTCAGCAGCACCCTTGTCGCCACCGCGGGCGACGATCGCGTGGTGCGCGTCTTCGACGTGCCCTCGCGGAAGGAGACCCGGGCCTGGGCCGCGCTCGACGCCGCCGTCTTCGCCCTCGTCGCCGAGCCCGGCGGGCTCGTGGCGGGCCTGGCCAACGGCGACGTGGTGCGCCTGCCCACCGACGGCCCCCCCGCGCGCATCGCGCACCACCCGCGGCCGGTGCGCGTGCTGGCCGCCACCCCCGGCACCGTGGCCTCCGCGTCGGAGGGGCTGCTGCGCGTCGACGGCGCCCGGGGCTTCGAGCTCGATCGCCGCGTCGGCGCCGCGGCCTTCGTCACGGCCACGCAGCTCGCCCTGGGCGTGGAGCGCACGGTGGTGGTGCTCGAAGACGACGCCGTGCGGTGGACGGGCCACGGCCACCGCGACGAGGTGACGGCCCTCGCCTTCGTGCCCGAGGAGGGCGGCCCGGGGCGCCTCGTCACCGGCAGCGCCGACGGCACCGTGCGCTGGTGGTACCCCGACGGCACCCTCGAGGGGCAGCTCGACGGCTTCTCGCCCGGGGTGCAGGCGCTCGCCGCCGCGCCTCATGGCCGGCTGCTGGTGGCCACCCGCGATCGCCGCCTCGAGGCGTGGACCCTGCCGCCGCGGCAGCGGGCGCCGGCGCTCGAGGGGCAGCCGTCGGCCTTCGCCTGGTGGCCCGGGGCGGGGCTCGTCTTCGGCACGCGCGAGGGGCGCCTGGGCCGCGTCGACCCGCGCGACGGCGAGGTGCGCGAGCTCGAGGCGCGGCACACCGGCGTGGTGCGCGCGCTCGCCCCCAACCTGGCGCCGGCCCACCCCGGCGCGGTGCGCTTCGTCTCGGGCGGCGACGACGGCCGCGTGCTGCTGCAGCGGTGGAACGGCGAGGTGGAGACGCTCGACGCGCTCGCCGGCGCGCGGGTGCTGGCGGTGGCCGTCTCTCCCGACGGGGCGCGGGCGGCCTGGGCGGCCGACGACGGCACGCGGGTGACGTGGAGCCTCGAGTTCGGCAAGGAGATCCACCGGGAGCGCGACACGCTCTCTCGCGCGCTCGCCTTCTCGCCCGACGGCCGCACCCTCGCCGTGGGGCGCGAGGACAAGCACGTCGCGCTCCTCGACGCGGAGTCGGGCACCGAGCGCGCGCGCTTAGGGCCCCTCGACGGCGCGGCGAGCGCGCTGGCCTGGTCTTCGACCGGCGCCTTCCTCGTCACCGGCGGCGGCGACGGGCGCCTCACCACCTGGGACGTCGCGGCGACGCGCGCCCTCAAGACGATGCGGCAGCCCGCTGGCCGCATCACCAGCCTCTCGGTCAAGGGCGACGGCGCGGCCTTCCTCGCCGGCAGCGAAGATGGCTCGGCGTGGCTCTACGAGCTGGCGACGGGCGCGCTGTTGGCGCAGGTGCCCACCGACGCCGGCGACGTGCTCCTCGTGGCCTTCACCGACGAGGGCGTGTTGACGGTCGGGGCCGACCGCGTCGTGCACCACCTGCGGCTGGAGTAGCGGGCGCTACGGCGAGGCGTAGATGGCGCTCGTCACGCGGGCGGTGGTCGCCCACGAGAAGCCCGCGGCCCGGGCGAGGCCCCGCTGCCGCCAGGTGGCGCGCTCCGCCTCGCTGCCCAGCCACGTCGAGAGCACCTCGGCGAGGCCGCCCACGTCGTCGGGCCGCACCTGCAGCGCCCCGTCGCCGCACACCTCGGGCAGCGAGCCCTCGGTGGACACGATGGTGGGCACGCCCAGGCGCATGGCCTCGAGCGGCGGCAGGCCGAAGCCCTCGTAGCGGGAGGGGAAGACGAAGACGCTCGCGCGCCGCATGAGCGCGTAGAAGACCGGGTCGGGCAGGTAGCCCAGGGCGCGCACGTCGAGGCCCCGGGCCTTGAGCCGGAGCACCTCGCGCTCGATGCGGCTGGCGCCGAACCAGCGCTGCCCGGCCAGCACCAGCGTCGCCTTCTGCCCGCCGTCGTGCAGCCGCTCCATGGCGCTCAGCACGAGCTCCACGTTCTTTCGCGCGTCGAGGGCGCCGGCGTAGAGCACCCACGGCGCGTCGAGGCCGAGCGCGTCGAGCCACTTCACCGTCGTCGCGTCGGGCAGGGCTACGCGCTCCACGTGGTCCACGCCATGGTGCACCACGTGCAGCTTGCGCGGGGCGACGTCGAAGCGCTCGAGCACGCTGCGGCGCGCGGTGTCGCTCACGCAGATGACGCGATCGGCCACCGCGAGGCTGCGCGCCAGCCACAGGCGGAACTGCCAGCGGAAGCGCGCCGACACGGTGTCGGGGAGCAAGAGCGGCACCAGGTCGTGCACCGTCAGCACGAAGGTGACGCCCGGCACGCGCTGGAGCGGGAGGTTGAAGTTGGACACCGCGTGGAAGAGGGACGGGCGGCGCTCGCGTAGCCAGCCGGGGAGCGTGCCCAGGGTCCACCCGGTGCGGCTGCGGCGGCCCCGTGGCGCCTCACCCGTGCGCGCCGCGCCCCAGCGCTCCACGGCCACGCCCTCCGCGCGAAGGGCCCGGTAGAGCTCCCGCGTGTAGAGGCCGATGCCCGTGATGGGCTCGTCCCAGAGCGTCGTGTCGAGTGCCACTGGAGCCACGGCCGCTCGTTACACCCAAAGAGGTGGGCGTGGGTACGACGACGTGGGGTGGTGTCTGGCTTGCAGCGCAGGCCTCAGGCGCGCTTTACGTCGCCTCCTTCACGCAGGAGCGCGGCCGATGATGCCTACCCAGTCGAAGTCCTTTCTCGTGCAGCACCAGGCTCACGCCCACGACTCCCTCGAGGTGGACTACGCGCGCGACCTCTCGCGCGGCGGCCTCTTCATCGCCACGCGCAAGCCGATGAGCCCCTCGAGCACGCTGCACGTGCAGTTCGCGCCGCGCAAAGACGCGCAGCTCGTCTGCGCCTTCTGCCGCGTCACCCACGTCACGCCCGAGGGCGTCGGCGCGGAGTTCGTCGGCCTCGACGCCGAGGCCGTGCGCCTCATCGACGCCGCCGTGGCCTGAACCCCGTCACCGCAGCGCGACGTCGGCCAGCTCCACCACCAGCGCCTCCAGCGGCACGCGGCCGGTGCGCTCCGTCTCCTCGGTGGCGCGGTGGTACGTCACGCGCGCGCGCCGGGCGCCTGAAGGAAGGGGCAGGCTGAAGGGCACGCCCGGGGCGAGCGCCGTGTTCTCCACCAGCGTGGTGGCTGGCACGCCGTTCACCTCGGTGAGGGCGAAGCGGCGGCCCAGGCGCGCGCGGACCACGCCGTCCACCTCCACGCGCAGGTGCCGGAAGACGTCGCCGGTGGGGAAGTCGTGGCCCACGCCGACGCTCTCGAGCACCAGCGCGCGGCCCGCCTGCGTCACCCGCAGCGCGCCGCGCAGCCAGGCCTCGTCGTGCGTGTCGCGGAAGCGGTGGCTCGCCTGCGGCATGTGGCACTGCTGGCACGTCTGGGCGCCGCCGCCTGCGCGCCAGGCGCGCCACTCCGAGAAGGTGGTCTGCAGCCGCTCCTCGAGGAGCACCGTGCGGCCGTCCACCACGGCGTGGGCGCGGAACTCGTGGCAGCTCGCGCAGAGGGCCGGCTCGCGGAGGCCGGGCTCGTAGCGGAGCGGGTGCCCGTAGGGCAGGGCGCCCGGGCTCGCGGCGAGCAGCACGCCGTCGCGCAGGTGACACACCGCGCAGGTGATGCCCTCGTGGGCGAGGCTGCCCGCGGGGAGCGCGCCGCCGGGTCGCAGCAGGGCGCGCGCGTCGTCGGCCTGCGCCGCCAGCGGGGCGTGGCAGGTGAGGCAGCGGCGCTGCGGCTCGCGGGCGAGGCCGTCGAGGAAGACCTCGTTGGTCACGCTGACCCGGTGGCGCGAGTCGTTCCACTGCGCCACGACGGCGGGGTGGCAGGCCCGGCAGCGCTCGGCGCGCGGGGCGTCGGCGATGGCGAGCGGTGCGAGGAAGTCGCCGAAGCCCAGGCGCGCGGGCACGTCGTCGGCGCGCGCGGCGCTGCTCGCGAGGAGCAGGGCGACGGCGGGCCCGGCTAGGCGTCCCACGAGAGGTCGAAGGTCGTCGAGTCGTCGTCGAAGTGGGTGATGCGCACCTGCAGGTTCTTCGCGCCGGCGATCTCCGCGCCCTGCCGCACCACGCCCATCATGTTGTAGCGAAGCGGGCCCGCCTCGTTGGTCCACATGGTGAACTTCCCCGGCCCCAGCTCGGTGACGCGGCTCTCGGAGTAGTTGTTGCCGCTGCGCAGGCTGCGGTCCATGCGCTTGAGCGCGCGGGCGGGGCCCAGCACCCGCAGCATCGCGGCCAGGGCGCCGCCGACGAGCGTGTCGAAGTAGCCCCGCGTCAGGGTGGCGCCGACGCGCTGCAGCGCCTCGTCCTCGGGCACGCCGGGGAAGAGCTCCTGCGCGGTGAGCTGCACGCACTTCGTCCACGTGGTGTGCGGGTAGCCCGGCTCGAGGGGCTTCTCGAGGTCCACCCCGGCCTCTGCGCGGAGGCGCTGCACGAGGCGGGGCGTCACCTGGCCCTTGAGCGCGCGGAAGTAGAGGCCATCGAGGACGTGCGAGAACACGAGCCGCTCTTGGACGGGGACGCTCACGGCGGCGCAGCGTAGCCGAAAGGGGCCGGCGAGAAGCTACGGCGAGGCGCGGGCCGATGGGGTACAGCGCGCAGCGTGGCACGGGTGCACCAGCTCATTCCCTGCTTCACCCCGGGCGACGCCATGGGGCAGGCGGCCGTGGCCTGGCAGCGCGTGCTGCGGCACCTGGGCGCCACCGGTGAGGTGTACGCCGACGAGGTGGCCCCGGCCTTCCGCAGCCTGGTGCGCCCGGCCCACGAGCTGCGGCCCGCGCCCGACGACCTGGTCCTCTACCACCACGGCATCGCCTCGCCGCTGGTCGGCCGGCTGTTGCACCTGCCGTGTCGCAAGGGCCTCGTCTTCCACAACGTGACGCCGGCGCACTTCTACGCGGGCACGCAGCTCGAGGAGCCGCTCGTCGCCGGGCGCGCGCAGCTGGCGGCCCTCGCCGGCGCGGTTGACGTGGCCCTGGGCGTCTCCGCGTGGAACGCGCGGGAGCTGGCCGAAGCCGGGCACGCGGCGCCGAAGGTGGTGCCGCTCTTCGTGGAGCCCGAGCGCTTCACGGCCGCCGCCGCCGACGCGGCGCTCCTGGCCCGGCTCTCGCGCGGTGGCCAGCCGCGCGTGGTGTCGGTGAGCCGCGTGGTGCCGCACAAGCGCATGGAGGATCTCCTCTCGCTCCACGCGGAGCTGCGCGCCCTCGCGCCTCGCGCCGAGCTGCTGGTGGTGGGTGCCTTCGCCCCGGGCAACGCGGCCTTCCGTCGCCTCGCGCGGCGGGCGAAGGCCCTGGGCGGCGTCACCTTCCTCGGCCGGGTCGACCACGCGGGCCTCGTGGCCGCCTACCGCTCCGGCGACGTCTTCGTGAGCATGTCGGAGCACGAGGGCTTCGGCGTGCCGCTGGTGGAGGCCATGGCCGCCGACGTGCCGGTGCTGGCCTACGGCGCGGCGGCGGTGCCGGAGACCATGGGCGGCCGCGGCGTCGTCTTCGACGAGAAGCACTTCGCCGCGCTGGCGGAGGTGGTGCAGGTGCTCTCGAGCGACGCCGAGCTCCGCGCGCGCGTGGTGGCAGGGCAGCGCGCGCGCGTGGCCGAGCTGTCCTTCGACGCGACGAAGGCGGCCCTGGGCGAGGCCCTGGCGCCGTTCCTCCCGTCGCCGCGGCGCCCGAAGCGTGCGGGCAAGCCCCGCGTCGCCGTCGTGGTGCAGCGCTACGGCGAAGACATCACCGGCGGCGCCGAGGCGCACGCGCGGCAGGTGGCGCTGCGCCTGGCCCGGCACGCGCGCGTCGAGGTGCTGACGACGTGCGCGAGCGACCACCTCACCTGGGCCAACGCGCTGCCCGCCGGCGAGACGCGCGACGGGCCCGTCACCGTGCACCGCTTCGAGGTGACGCGCACGCGCGAGATGCGCGCCTTCAACCGGCTCTCGCGGACCGTCTTCGGGCGCGCGCAGGACTTCGTCACCGAGGCGCACTGGCTCGCCGAGCAGGGGCCGCGCTCGCCCGCGCTGCTGGAGGCCATCGCCGCGCGCCGCGACGAGGTGGACGCCTTCGTCTTCTTCACCTGCCTCTACGCCTCGACGGCCTGGGGTGCGCCGCTGGTGGGCGAGAAGGCGCTGGTGGTGCCCACCGCGCACGACGAGCCGCCGATGGCCTTCCACGCGCTGGCCGACGGCTTCACCGCCCCGCGAGCGCTCCTGTGCAACACGCCGGAGGAGGCCGCCTTCATCGCGGGCCGCTACCCCGGCGCGGCGCGGCGGCGCGTGGTGGGCGTGGGCATCGAGCCCCTCGCGGCGAAGCCGGAGCGCTTCCGCGAGGCCTTCGGCGTGCGCGGGCCGTACCTGCTCTACGTGGGGCGCCTCGAGGCGGGGAAGGGCGTGGTGGACCTCGTCGCGCGGCACCAGGCCCTCGTGCGCGAGTTCCACGACGCGCCGGCGCTGGTGCTGGCCGGCGCTGGCGACGTGAAGCCGACGGGCACGCGGGTGGTGTGCGTGGGCCGCATCGACGAGCAGGCCAAGTGGGACGCGCTCGCCGGCGCGCTGGCGGTGGTGGTGCCCAGCCGTTACGAGAGCCTCTCGCTCCTGACGCTGGAGGCCTTCGCGTCGGGTGCGCCGGTGCTGGGGAACGCGGCCTCTGAGGTGGTGGCCGGGCAGCTCGCCCGCAGCGGCGGGGGGGTGACCTTCGAGCTGGGTGACGACGCGAGCTTCCGCGAGGCGGTGCGGCAGGCGGGCGCCACGCGGGAGGCCTTCGGCCGCGCGGGGCAGAAGTTCGCGGCGAAGGCGACGTGGCCAGCGGTGATGGCCGCGTACCTGGAGGAGATCGATCGCATCAGGAGGACGACATGAAGCTCTTCGGCAAGGACGTGACGCCCGAGAAGGTGATGACCTACGTGGCTGAGCGGCTGGAGGCGCGCGGCCTCGCCAGGCCCGCGGACCTCGACGTGCCCTCGGCGGGCGTGGAGCCCCGGGTGGATCCGCTCTCCTTCACGCTCTCGGCCCTCGAGGCGAACGCCGACGCGACGCGCGGGCTGCCGCTCGAGACGCACCGCGACGGCGTTGGCGGGCAGGCGGTGCTGCTGGCGAAGCGGGTGTTTCGCGCGGCGGGGCAGATCTTCATCAACGAGGCCCTCGGGCGCCAGCGCGTGTTCAACGGGCACGTGCGCGACTCGTATGCGCAGCTCGCCTCGGAGGTGATGCGGCTGCGCGCGCGCGTCGCGGAGCTGGAGGCGCGGCCCCCGGTGGTCGCGACGTCGCCCGGTGAGCTCCGGGCCGGAGACGCTCAGGCTGCGGCGCGGCGGCGCGCCAGCGCAGGGGAGGGCGCTCCCGGCGGCTCGACTCGGCAGGTGGGCTCGAAGGTCGCGGCGCGCGCGAAGTCCGCGACGGCTCCGCGCGGCGGTGCGACGCGGGCGGTCGATCCAGGCGCCAGCGCGAGCACGCACGGGTCGCGCACGGGGCAGCCGAAGGTGGCCGAGGCGCGGTCCGTCAGCGTCGCCGTGGTGGGCGAGGCGCGACCCGAGGCGCCCGCGAAGAAGACCCAACCGAGGGCACGGCCCGGGACGCGCGGGCGCTGACCTCCCGCTGCGTGCGCGCGAGGGCCGCGCTCCGAAGCAGACCCTTCACGGGCCGCGCACGCACGCGCTCCGACGCTCCCGCTCCGAGAGGCGCACTCC
>CAYUZK010000257.1:0-8087 GCA_964449625.1 uncultured Archangium sp. | reverse complement strand
CCCGGGGCGGCCGCGACGTCGACGCCCCGAAGGTGCACGCCCACCACGCGTTTCTTGAAGCGCTCCGGGCGCGCTGCCACAGTGCCCGCGTGCCGAAGCGATCTACGAGACCGGGCCTCACCGGCGCCATCATCGGCGTGCTCCTGGCGGCCCTCGTCATCCTCGTGCTGGTGCTCTTCGTGGTGGTGCCGAGGCAGGCCGACACCTACCTGACCGAGAACCTCTGGGAGCGCGGCCGCGCGGTGGCCAAGGAGATCGAGCGGAAGATCCCCATCGCGTCGCGGGCCGGGGTGGACAACGAGGCCTCAGCGGAGATCGACAACATCGTGGGCGAGGAGCGCGCCATTCGCACCGTCTGGGTGCTGGTCTGCTCCGGCGCCTGCCGGACCGACGACCTCATCGCCCACAGCGCCTCGATGAACGCGCAGGGCACCGAGGCCGTGCTCGCGCAGTTCAACGCGCAGCAGCAGCCCGTGCAGCTCCAGCTCGACAACGGCGAGCTGCTGGTGGCCGACGCGGTGGCGGTGCCGGGCGGCAAGAAGGGCCTGGTGCTGGTGGCCCTCGACCGCGCGCGCATCGACGAGGGCCTCGCCTCGCTGCGGCAGACGCTCCTCATCGCGCTCATCACCAGCGTGCTCGTCTTCATGGCGCTGGTGGGCGTGCTCTCGAAGCTGCTCATCATCGGGCCGCTGGCCACCATGCGGGCCATGGCCATGCGCCTGGCCGAGGCCGACCTCTCGGGCCGGGTCGAGGGCGCGCCCACCCGCGAGCTCGACGAGCTGGCCGAGTCGCTCAACAGCATCGGCCAGGGGCTGCGCGACACCCTGGGGCGCGTGCAGAACGTGGCCGAGAGCGTGGCGCACGTCATCGACCAGATCAGCCGCAGCGCCTCCACCACCACCAGCGGCGCTTCGACGGTGCTCACGCGCGTGGAGGAGACCTCGAGCGCCATGGTGCAGATGCTCGCGAGCCTCAAGGGCATCGCCGAGAACGTCGAGGTGCTCTACCAGTCGGCCGAGGAGTCGAGCTCCAGCATCCAGGAGATGTCCACCACCAACGACGAGGTGGCGGCGAACGTGCAGAAGATGGCGGCCTCGGTGGAGGAGACGACCTCGGCCATCGAGCAGACGACGTACTCCATCAAGGAGGTCGCCCGGAACGTCGAGGACCTGCTCAAGAACACCGAGACCACCAGCTCCTCGATGCGCGAGATGGACATCGCCATCGGCCAGGTCGAGACCAACGCCTACGAGACGGCCCGCCTCTCGGAGCAGGTCTCGAAGGACGCCGAGAGCGGCATGGAGTCCATCCAGAAGACCATCGTGGGCATCGACCGCATCAAGGACTCGAGCCGCCAGGCCTCCAGCGTCATCGACTCGCTCGGCAAGCGCATCGGGGAGATCGGCAACATCGTGGACGTCATCGACGAGGTGGCCGAGCAGACCAACCTCCTCGCGCTCAACGCGGCCATCATCGCCGCCCAGGCCGGCGAGCACGGCAAGGGCTTCGCGGTGGTGGCCGAGGAGATCAAGGACCTCTCGGAGCGCACGGCGGCCTCGACCAAGGAGATCGCCGACCTCATCCGCTCGGTGCAGGCGGAGTCGAAGAACGCGGCCTCGGCCATGAACATGGGCGTACGCAGCGTCGAGGAGGGCGTGCTGCTCGGCCGCGAGGCCGAAGGGGCGCTGCGGAAGATCCAGGAGTCGGCCAAGAACAGCACCCAGATGGTGAAGGCCATCGCCCGGGCCACGGTGGAGCAGTCGCGCGGCAGCAAGGACGTCACCGCCGCCGTCGACCGCGTGCGCGAGGCCATCGAGCAGATCAACAAGGCCACCGCCGAGCAGGCCCGCGGCTCCGAGCAGGTGATGAAGGTCGCCGAGCAGATGAAGCTGCTGACCCAGCACGTGAAGCACTCGGTCGACGAGCAGAGCCACGGCGGCAAGCAGATCAGCCGCAGCATCGAGAACATCAACGAGATGGTGACGCACTTGAACCGCGCGCAGAAGGAGCAGACCCGCGGCACCGAGCAGGTGCTCAAGGCCATCGAGACCATCAAGCAGGTGGCCGACCAGCAGAACCGCTCGGTCAAGCAGCTCGAGGAGGCCATCGACACCCTGCGCAACCAGGGCGAGGTGCTGCGGGGCGAGGTGCGGCGCTTCCGCGTCTGAGGGCGCGCGGTCAGGGCGCGGAGGTCACTGCGCGGCCCGGCCCAGCGCCTTGAGCAGCGCGTTGCGCCTGTGGTGCAGCTCCAGCAGCAGCGGGTCGACGGCCAGCGCCAGCTCGACGCTCTTGAGCGCGTCTGGGAGCTGGCCGTCTTTTTCGTAGCTGCCGGCGGTGATGAGGTGCAGCCGCGAGCGCGCGTCGGCGCCGGCGTTGGCCTTGAGGAAGACGGCGCGGGCGGCCTCCAGCTCGGGCACGCGGCACCCGGCCGCGAGGCACTGGCCGACGCCCTTCCAGTTGAAGCGCAGGCCGTCGAACTCGGCGCGGCGCGCGGGCACGCCCAGCACGTCGACCGCGTCGCGCACGCGCGTCATGGCCGCCTCGACCTGCCGGGCCTGGCCCACCGAGAGGGGCCGCTTCTTGAGCTCGACGAGCTGCCGGGCGAGCTCCCGGCCCTTGGCGCGCACCTGCGCCACGTCGACGTCGAAGGGCAGCCCCATCACGATGTAGTGGTCGCCCTGAATGCGGCGCCGCAGGTCGGCCAGCGTCTTCTCGGCCACCGGGTCGTCGGCCGCGGAGGTGGGCGGCTGGGGCTCGGTGGCCGCCACCGGCAGCGCGTGGGTGAGGCGGTCGAGGCCCTCTCGCTGCTCGGGCTTGACCCCCACGAACTGCACGCCGAAGCCTCGGGGCATGTGCCACGCCGCCGCCTGCTCGGCCGACACGTGCCGCACCACGTCGCCCTGGATGGCGCCCACCCCGGGGAAGGTGACGGTGAGGCGCGAGAAGACGCGCGGCGGGGGCGCCTCGGTGCACAGGAAGCAGCCGGCCCTCGAGACGTCCTGGCACGGGTGGCGCTGCACGGCGCCGGTGTCGAGCTTCACCTCCACCTCGAAGCGCGCGACGTGGCGGGGCGGGGCGGCCGCGGCGGGCGAGGGCGTCTCGGGCTGCGCGAGCGTCGCCGGCGGCGGTGGCAGCGCGGGCGTCAGCTTGCCTTGCAGCGCCTCGGGCGGCGCGGGCGTGGCCCGCTGCAGCAGGGAGTCGGCGGGCGGCGGCGCCACGGCGCTGGGCGACGAGGTCACGGCGCCGAGGGCGGCCTCGAGGGCCCGGCCGAAGTCGCCGCACGAGGCGAAGCGCTCCGCCGGCCGCTTGGCCATGGCCTTCAAGATGGCCTTCGACACGGCCTCGGGCACGGCGGGGTTGAGCTCGTGCGGCGGCTGCGGCGCCTGGTTCAGGTGCGCCACGAGCATGCTGGTGATGGGCAGGCCCGCGAAGGGCGTCTTGCCCGTCATGAGCTCCCAGGCGATGACGCCCAGCGAGTACTGGTCGGTGCGCCCGTCGATCTCTCCCGCGCCGGCCTGCTCGGGGGCCATGTAGTCGGGCGTGCCGATGATGACGCCGGTGGCCGTGCGGCGATCGGCCACCGTCGAGTGCAGCTTGGCGATGCCGAAGTCGAGCAGCTTGACGAAGTCCGTCTGGCGGCCGCGGCGCACCAGCATGATGTTCTCGGGCTTGAGATCGCGGTGCACCACGCCCAGGTCGTGCGCCTGGTCGAGCGCGTCACACACCTGGATGAGGATGGGCAGCGCCCGCGGCAGCGGCATCGGCTGGTTGGCGATCTGCGACTCGAGGGACTGCCCCTCGAGGTACTCCATCACCAGGTAGTAGCGGTTCGGCGGCAGCACGTTCATGTCGAAGATGCTGACGATGTTCGCGTGCCCGATGACGTTGACGGCGCGGGCCTCGGCGTAGAAGCGCTGCACGAGGTCCACGTTCGACGAGAGGTGCTGGTGGAGGAACTTGATGGCCACCTTGCTGCCGATGCCGGAGTGCTCGCCCAGGTAGACCGAGCCCATGCCGCCGGTGCCCAGCAGCCGGAGGATGCGGTAGCTGCCCACCTGCGCGCCCAGGAGCGGGTCGGCCGGCTGCTCCATGAGCTGCACCGGCGGGTAGATGCCGGAGCTCGACGTCGGCACCGCCGGGAAGTGGCCGGAGCCGGGCCCGGGCACCGCCGGGAAGTGCCCGGAGGCGGGGGTGGGCACCGCGGCGAAGTGGCCGGAGGCCGGAGCGGGGCCCGGGACCGGGGGGAAGCTCCCTGACGGCGGGCCCGCGACGGGCGGGAAGCTCCCCGAGGACGGACTCGGCACCGGGGGAAAATTGCCAGACGTCAGCCAGGGCACAGGGGCGGGCCCGCAGGGGGCGCCCGCCGCATGATCCTGTCCGCACGCCGTGCACCGCATCGCGCCTCACCCCCAGAAGAAGGGGCTCGACCTTAGCGCACCGCGGCGTCGGCGACAGGGGCAAGCGGCGCCGGGCTGCCCAGTCGGGCGAGGGCCCAGCGATTGCCGGCCACCAGGCCCGCCCGCTGGGGGTGTCGGTCGAGCGGCGCGGTCCACCGGCCCAGGTGCGCCGCCGCTGCTGCCGGGTCACCCCGGGCGTGGGCCAGGGCCGCGCGGAGCAGCTCCGCGTACCACGCCAGCGACTGGGTGGAGACGACCTGCGCCAGGCAGGCCGTCGCGACCGGCACGTCGCCGCGGTGCAGGGCGGCGAGCAGGCCCCGCTGCATGGCGACGTCGGTGATGAGCCAGTCGGGGGCGTCGGGCGCGAAGCGGCTCGCCATGGCGTCGAGGCGGCTGCTCGCCCGGTCGAGCTCGCCCGCCTCGAGGCACGCGTAGCACCACCCCAGCTCGAAGGGCTCGGTGGGGCCAGTCTCGGGCAGGAGAGACGCCGTGGCGCGCCAGTCGAGCGCGCCCTCGAGCCGGGCCCCGCGCAGCACGGCCTCGAGGGCGGCCGCGTTGGTCCAGTGGGCCAGCACGCGCCGCGGCTGGAGGATCTGCTCGAGGTCGCTGCCCGACTCCGGGCGCACCGGCAGCAGGGCGCCGGGCAACAGCGCCGTCACCAGCACGAAGGCGCCCATCACGAAGAAGATGCCCAGCGGCGAGGCGAGCGACGAGGCCCCCGTGAGCCCCCAGGCCGCGCCGAGGGCGGCGGTGGCCGCGAAGGTGGCCGCCGGCCCGGCGAGGGCCACGCGGCGCAGGCGCTGGGGGAGCCGCTCGCCGCCGCGGGGGAGCGACGAGACACCGCCGCCGAGGTCGCCCTCCCGCCGCAGCCGCAGCCGCGGCCGCGGGCCAGCGAGCTCGACGGTGAGCCACGCGAAGCGCACCCGGCGCACGAGGAAGCCCTGGGCCCCGGCCGCGGCCCAGTGCGCGAGCTCGTGCAGCACCATGTGCGCCAGCCACGCCGCCAGGGCGGTGAGGGTGACGCGCGCGGCGGCCGGGGCCACGAGGGCCCAGCCGTGCTCCTGCCCCAGCACGAAGAGGCGCGACCCCGCGGCGCCCGCGGTGAGGATGAGCACGAGCCGGCGGACGCGGGGCGGCATCAGCGGGGCAGCGAACCACCGCGGCGCGCCCCGGCACAAGCGCCGGGTGCCCGCGTCACCGTGGCGCGGCGGGCGGCTTTCCCCTACGAGGCGCCCCGCATGGTCACGCCGCTGCCTCCTCTGACGAGCCGCCAGTGGGGCATCGTGCTGCTCATCGCGGCGGTGCAGTTCGTCAACATCCTCGACTTCGTCATCATCATGCCGCTGGGCCCCGAGTTCGCCCGCGCCCTGGGCATCGCGGAGTCGAACCTGGGCTACGTGGGCGGCGCCTACACTGGCGCGGCGGCCGTGGCGGGGCTGCTGGGGAGCGTGTTCCTCGATCGCTTCGATCGCCGGCACGCGCTGGCGGTGGCCATGCTGGGGCTGGTGGTGGGCACGGCGGCCGGCGGCTTCGCGGTGGACCTGCCCACGCTGCTGCTGGCGCGGGTGGTGGCCGGCGCCTTCGGGGGCCCGGCGACGTCCATCGCCTTCTCGATCATCGCCGACGCCATCCCCGCGGAGCACCGCGGCCGGGCCATGGGCACGGTGATGGGCGCCTTCTCGGTGGCCTCGGTGCTGGGGGTGCCCACGGGGCTGTGGCTCGCCGAGGTCTTCTCGTGGCGGGCGCCCTTCTTCGCGGTGGCCCTGGTGGGCGTGGTGGTGTGCGCGCTGGCCATCTTCTTCTTGCCGCCGATGCGCGGGCACCTCGAGCAGCGCGCCGCGCCGGTCTCCGCGGGCACCCTGGTGCGCCGGCCGCTGGTGCAGCTGAGCTACCTCATGACGGCGGTGGTGATGATGGCGGGCTTCGTCGTCATCCCCAACATCGCGGCCTACCTCCAGCTCAACCTCGAGTTTCCCCGCGAGCACCTCAAGTACGCCTACGGCGCAGGCGGGGTGGCCAGCCTCTTCGCCACGCAGCTCGGCGGCCGCCTGGTGGACCGCTTCGGCAGCTTTCGGGTGGGCACCTTCGGGGCGGGCCTCGTCATCGTCGTGGTGTACGGCTTCTTCTACGTGCCCATGACGCGGCCGGCCTCGTGGGTGGTGGTCGCCGGCTTCGTGGCCTTCATGCTGGCCAACGGCCTGCGCAACGTCTCGTACAACACCCTCACCACCAAGGTGCCGGAGCCGGCGGTGCGCGCGCGCTTCCAGTCGCTGCAGTCGGCGGTGCAGCACGCGGCCTCGGCGAGCGCGGCCATCCTCTCCGCGCAGCTCTTGACGGTGGCGCCCGTGGGCCCCGGCGGGGCCACGCACCTGGTGGGCATGCCGGTGGTGTGCCTGGTGAGCATGGGGCTCTCGCTCACCATCCCCTTTCTGCTCTTCGTGGTGGAGCGGGGCGTGCGGCGGCACGGTTGATCCACCGGCGCTCGGTGGGCTACAGCCCCCAACCCATGAAGAATCGCGTCCTTGCCGCTGCCGTCGCCGCCCTCCTCGCGGCCCCCGCCGTCCACGCCCAGGAAGAGATCCAGGAGGTCTCGGGGCCGAAGTCCGCCGCTGGCGGTGACGACTCGGCGGGCGGCCGGCGCAAGCCCATCACCCGCGACGACCGCAGCCAGGCCCTGAAGGCCGAGGAGGAGCGGAAGAAGCGCGAGGAGGAGGAGAAAAAGCGCGCCGAGGCCGAGCGCCGCCTCGCCGAGGCTGAGGCGAAGATGAAGGTCGCCGAGGAGGCTGCCGCGCGCATGAAGGCCGAGGCCGAGGCCAAGGCGAAGTCAGACGAGGAGGCGCGCAAGGCGAAGGAGATCGCCGACCTCGAGGCGAAGAAGAAGGCGCAGGAGGCCGAGGCGAAGCGGCTCGCCGAGGACGAGAAGAAGCGCAAGGAGGAGGAGAAGAAGCTCGCCGAGGAGAAGAAGAAGCTCGACGTCGAGGAGAAGAAGCGCCTCGCCGAGGACGAGAAGAAGAAGAAGGAAGAGGACAAGCGCCTCGCCGAAGAGAAGAAGCGTGAGGAGGCCCTCGAGAAGCAGAAGGCCGCCGCCGAGGCCCGCGAGGCCCAGCTGGCGACGCAGAAGGCGGAGCTGGAGAAGAAGAAGCTCGAGCTCGAGGAGAAGAAGCTCGCCGCCGAGGCCGACCGCAAGAAGCGCGAGGAGGAGCGCCTGCTCTCCGACGAGGCGCGCAAGAAGAAGCAGGACGAGGACAAGGCCCAGCGCGAGCAGGAGCTGGCCGAGAAGAAGCGCCTGGCCGACGAAGAGAAGCAGAAGAAGGCTGAGGAGGCCGCCCAGAAGCAGCGCCTCGCCGAGGAGGACCGCAAGGCGAAGGCGGAGCAGGCCGCCGAGGCCCGCCGCGTCGCGGACGAGGAGAAGAAGCGCAAGGCCGAGGAGGCCGCGGAGGCCCGGCGCGTCGCCGCGGAGGAGCGCCAGCGCAAGGCCGACGAGGAGCGCGCGAAGCGTGACGCCGCCTTCGCCGAGAAGCTGCGCGCCGCCGACGACGAGAAGCGCCGCCGCGAGGACGACAAGCGGGCCGCCGAAGAGGCCAGGCGCCTGGAGGCCGACGCGAAGCGCCTCGAGGCCGAGCAGAAGAAGGAGGCCGCCCGCCTCGCCGCCGAGGCCTCCTCGGGCCGCCGCGTGGTGAAGCCGGGAGA
>CAYUZK010000256.1:0-8327 GCA_964449625.1 uncultured Archangium sp. | reverse complement strand
CGGTGGACCCGACGCCGACGGTGGACCCGACGCCGACGGTGGACCCGACGCCGACGGTGGACCCGACGCCGACCGTCGACCCCACGCCAGACGTCGACCCGACGAGCGAGTGGCTCGAGGTGAAGCTGCAGGCAAAGGGTCGCGTGAAGATGGCCGACCTCGTCGCGCCCTCCGCCGGGACCCTCACCTGGAGCGTCAGGCCCGAGCAGCTCGTGAAGAAGAACGCGGCCGTCGGGCGGGTGCAGGGCGGCGAAGGCGAGACACCGCTGAGCGCAGGGTCGGTGGGCCTCGTCATCCAGCAGGTGGCGAGCGGCGCCAGCGTGACCGCGGGGCAGGCGCTGGGCCACGTCCTGTACTTCGAGGCCTACGCGCGCGCGGTGGTGACGGGCGTGCGGCCCACGAACGCCTGGCGCTGCGAGGTGGTGAGCGACGCGGCGAAGCAGCGGAGCCCCTGCAAGGTGACGGGCGTGGCGCAGAAGGGGAGCGGCCACGTGGTGACGGCGACGGTCGAGCCCCGGTGGTTCGACGACGCGCCCGACGCGGTGCTGCGCCTGGCGCCTCCGCCGTAGGCCGCGCTACCGACGGCGCTCGCGGAGCCAGTCGATGACCCAGCGCGAGATGGCGCGCGACGCGGCCGGCGCGAGGTGCACCCCGTCGTCGAGCCGGTACCGCACCAGCTTGCCGTCGGGGCCGCGGAGGAACGTAGCGTACTCGCCCTCGCCGGTGGCGACGAGCATGTCGAGCTGGAGGAACTCCACGCGCGGCACGCGGCGCGCGGCCTGCGCGAAGACGCCGTTCAGGTACGCCGCGCGGCGGGCGAAGCGGGCCTCGCGCATGGGCGGCAGCCCCAGCCACAGCACGCGGGTGTCCTCCCGGGCGAGCGCGCGCATCATGGCCTCGACGCGCGCCCCGTAGACCTGGCGCCAGCGGGCCGAGCCGAAGTCGATCGCCTCGTCTCCATCGCGGAGGTTGGTGCCATCGTTGCCGCCCAGAGACACCACCACGAAGCGCGGGCGCTCGCGCTCGAGGAGCGGCGGGAGCACCTTCATCCAGTCGTAGACGTCGGGCCGAGCCAGGCCGGTGCCGAGCTGGTAGGCGTGGGTGACGTGCCACCGACCACCGCGCTCCAGCACCGCGTGGAGTGTCGCGCCGAGGCTCCCGGCGATCATCGAGTCGCCCAGGAGCAGCACGCCGGGCGGGCGGTCGAGCGCGAAGGGCCCCTGGTCCGCCGTGAGCGCCTCGGGCGACGGCGCGACCACGACGGCCACGCGCGGCGCCTCCAGCGCACCGGGCGATGACGAGTCCTCCGTCGGCGCGGGGTCCGTCGGCGATGCGCGCTCCGTCGACGAGGCGCGCTCTGCCGGCGACGCGCGCTCCGTCGGCGATGCGCGCTCCGTCGGCGATGCGCGCTCCGTCGGCGACGCGCGCTCCGTCGGCGACGCGCGCTCCGTCGGCGACGCGCGCTCCGTCGGCGATGCGCGCTCCGTCGGCGATGCGCGCTCCGTCGACGAGGCGCGCTCCGTCGGTGCTGCGGGCTCCGTCGGCGACGCGCGCTCCGTCGGCGAGGCGCGCTCTGCTGGTGACGCGCGCTCCGTGGGAGCCGCAGCCTCCGGGGACCCCCGCGCCACGTGCGGCGCCGCGCTGGGCTCGCCGCGGCCCTGCGTCGCCGCGGCCACCCAGCCCTCCGCGAGGAGCGGGTCCTCCTGGGCCCCGAAGAGCGCCGCGAGTTCGTCTCCCGCCCCGGCGAGGGCGCGCCGCGGCGCCGCGAGGCCCACCTGCGCGGCGACCTCGCGCACCGGCCGGAGCACCGCCAGCACGCCCGCCTGCACCGGCCCCACCTCGAGGCGCTGCGCCCAGCCGAGGAGCCCGTCGGCGTCGAGGGCCACGCAGACGAGCGCGCCCACCGCCAGCGCGACGGCGGCCTCGCCGAGGCTCCGCGGCCGCACCGCGTCGGGGGCGGGCCCACTGGGCGCAGCCTCGGCGAAGCGCGCGAGCGCGGCTCCGAGCTCTCCAGCCGGCGCGACGCTCTGTGAGGTTGGAGGGGGCGTCACGGGCGCTCGCTAGAACTGGAAGTAGATGAAGGGCGCCACGCCGCGGGGGCCGAGCGCGTCGAGGGCCACCAGCAACACCGCGAAGGCCGCGCCCTGCACCGCGGGCGGCAGCCGCGCCAGGCCCGCCCGCCAGGCCTCCACGCGGCCCTCGGGAATCCACTGGCTCGCCAGGGAGAGCGCGATGAGGCCCGCCAGGGCGACCGTCACCCCGCCCGGGGCGCCCCGCGCGATGACGCCGAAGAGCTCGGTGGCCACGGCGACCGACGGCGCGCGGAAGAGCACCCACCCCGCGCAGACGAAGTGGAAGGTGAGGACGACCGAGGCGATGCGCCACGCGCGCCGGGTCGCCAGCGCGCGCGCCAGGGGCAGCTCCTCCCAGGCGCGGTGCAGCACCAGCCCGGCCCCGTGGAAGGCCCCCCAGGCCACGAAGGTCCACGCGGCGCCGTGCCACAGCCCGCCCAGGAGCATGGTGACGGCGAGGGCCGCGGCGGTGCGCTCGGCCGAGCCGCGCGAGCCCCCGAGCGGAATGAAGAGGTAGTCGCGCAGCCAGGTGGACAGCGAGAGGTGCCAGCGCCGCCAGAAGTCGCGCGGGCTGTCGGCGGTGTACGGCGCGCGGAAGTTCTCGGGAATGCGGTAGCCCAGCAGCAGCGCCGAGCCGATGGCGATGTCGGAGTAGCCCGAGAAGTCGCAGTAGATCTGCACCGCGTAGGCGTAGACCGCCAGCCAGGCCGCCACGGCGCCGTGGGCCGCGGGCGCCTCGAAGACCGGGTCGACCAGGGCGCTGGCCAGCACCTGCGCCACGAAGACCTTCTTGATGAGGCCCACGGCGATGCGCGTGAGGCCCGCGGTGAGCTCGAGGCGAGAGGGGTCGCGGGGCGTCGCGAGCGCGGGCAAGAAGCTCGCTGCGCGCAAGATGGGCCCGGCGACGAGCTGCGGGAAGAAGGCCACGTACAACAGCGCGTCGAGCACCTTCACCCGCACGGTGATGCGCCGGCGGTACGCGTCGGCCATGAGCGAGATGGCGTGGAAGGCGAAGAACGAGATGCCCACCGGCAGGGCGACCTCTGGCAGCCGCGCGGGGCCCAGCTCGAGGCCGAGCCACGCCGCGAGCGCCAGCAGCGCGCTCCCGCCGAAGCCGAGGTACTTGAAGAGGGCCAGCGTCACGAGCGACGCGGTGACGCCGCAGGCCAGCACGCCGGTGCGCAGCCGGGGGCTCGTCTCCAGCTCCAGGGCCTGGGCCACGAGGGCCGCCAGCAGCGAGAGCCCGAGGAGCACGGGGAGGAAGCGCCAGTCCCAGAAGCCGTAGAAGGCGTAGCTGGCGAAGAGGAGGAAGGCCTTGTGCGCGACGAGGCGGCGCGCGAGCGCCCACGACACCGCGAAGGCGCCGAGGAAGAACAGCGCGTACTCGACCGTCGGGAAAAGCACCTGCCGGGCACCGTACGTCGCGCACCGGGGGGCGTCGAGAAGTCGCCCGCCCGGGCCTCCGGGTCTTCTGGCATAGAGCCGCGCCATGCCCCTCATCCCCGGCCTGCGCGTCGTTCGGTCCTCCATGCACGGCTACGGCGTCGTCGCCCTGCGCGACTTCGCCGAGGGCGACCTGCTCGCCGACGTGGAGGGCGTGCCCTGGCGCGAAGGCGAGACGTGGGACGACCGCTACACGCTGCGCATCACCGACGCGCTCTTCTTCGACATGGTGGACCAGACGCGGTGGATCAACCACTCCTGCGAAGCGAACGCCGAGGTGGACCTGGGGGTCGACGAGCAGGGCCAGCCCTGGGCGAAGGTGTACGCGTGGCGCGACATCAAGGCCGGCGAGGAGCTCACCTACGACTACGAGTTCTCCGCCGAGGTCGCCGAGCCCTGCCACTGCGGCGCGCCGAGCTGCCGGGGCTTCATCGTGCGCGAGGAGGAGCGCCACCTCCTGAAGCCGTAGGGCCGCTTCAGCGCCAGGCGAGGCTCACCTTGCGCAGGGGGAGCTCGCGCACGCGCACGCCGGTGGCCGCGAAGATGGCGTTGCACACCGCGGGCGTGGTGGGCGGGAGCGCCGGCTCGCCCAGGCCCGTGGGCGGCACGTTCGACTCGATGAAGTGCACGTCGATGGGCGGGGCCATGGGCAGGCGCAGCAGCGGGTAGCCATCGAAGTTCGCCTGCTGCACGCGGCCGTCGGCCACGGTGACCTCCTGGAACCAGGCCGCCGAGAGGCCGTCGAGCATCGAGCCCTGCACCTGGTTCTCGGCGCCGCTGCGGTTGACGATGGGCCCCACGTCTACCGCGGCCCACAGCTGCTCGACGCGCAGCGCACCTTCGCGCGACACCTGCACCTGCGCCGCCACGGCCACGTAGCCCAGGTGGCAGAAGTGGAACGCGAGGCCGAGCCCGCGCCCCTTCTCGAAGCGCCGCCCCCAGCCGGCCTTCTCGGCGACGAGCGTGAGCGCGCCCTTCATGCGCCCGGTGTCGTAGGGCCGCCCGCGCGGGTTGACGGTGGGCACCGCCCGCGCGTCGCCGAGGAGCTCCAGGCGGAAGGCGAGCGGGTCGACCTTCGCCGCGGAGGCGAGCTCATCGAGCATGCACTGCACCGCCCAGGCGGTGGTGCAGGAGCCCGGCGCGCGCCACCAGCCCATGGGCACGTGCGTGGAGAGCACGGTGCGCCCGAGCTGGTAGTGGGGGACGAAGCGCGCGGGGAGCTCGTCGACGTCGACGTCGCCGCCAGGGCCCGGCGCCTGGGTGGTGTCGAGCCCGAAGGTGACGAAGTGGTTCTTCCACGCGACGAGGCGGCCCTTCGCGTCGACGCCCGCCTCCAGGTGGTGGAAGGCCTCGGGCCGGTAGAAGTCGTGCTGGAGGTCCTGCTCGCGCTCCCAGACGAGCTGCACGGGCGTGCCCGGCAGCCGGTGGGCCACGGCGGCCGCCTCCACGAGGAAGTCGTTCATCAGCCGGCGCCCGAAGCCGCCGCCGGCGCGCACGAGGTGAAGGGTGATGGCCGAGGGCTCCACGCCGAAGGTCTTCGCCACCAGCTGCTGCCCCGCCGCGGGGCTCTGCGCCGGGGCCCAGAAGGTGAACTTGCCGTCGGCGAAGAGCGCCGTGCAGTTCTGCGGCTCCAGCGTGGCGTGGCTCATCATCGCCGCGTGGTAGCTGGCCTGCACGCGCGCCTTCGCCGTGCGCAGGGCCTTCGCCACGTCGCCGTCGTTGCGCACCACCGTCGCCGCGGCCTGCGCGCGGCGCTTCACGGCCTCGGCGCGCAGCCCCTCGGTCGAGGCGGAGCCCGTCACGTCGGGCACGTCCCACTCGACCTGCAGCGCCCGCCGCGCCCGAAAGGCGGCCCAGGTGTTGTCGGCGACGATGGCCACGCCGGGGAGCAGCCCCAGCTTGTCGGCGGTGCCCTCGACCACGAAGGCGTCGCGCACGCCCGGGAGCGCCTTCACCGCGTCGAGGTTGGCCGACTTCACGCGGCCGCCGAAGACGGGGCACTTCTCGTAGACCGCGAAGCGCTGGCCCGGCTGCCGTACGTCGAGCCCGAAGAGCGGCTGCCCGGTGACGATGGCCCGGTTGTCCACCCCGCCGATGCGCTGGCCGAGGATCCGGAAGTCCTTCGGGTCCTTGAGCACCACCTCCGAGGCCGCGGGCGCGGGCAGCGTCGCCGCCACGGCCACCAGCGTGCCGTAGGGAGCGCGACGGCCCGAGGCCTCGTGCAGCACCGCGCCCTCCGAGGCCCGGCACTGAGCCGCCGGTACGCCCCACGTCTTCGCCGCCGCGCTCACCAGCACCGTGCGCGCCGCGGCGCCCACGCGCCGGAGTTCCTCGTAGTGGAGCGTGGTGGCCATGCTGCCGCCGGCGACCTGCCGCCCGTAGACGGGGTCGAGGCTCGCCTGCTCGACGCGCACCGACGCCCAGGGCACCTCGAGCTCCTCGGCCACCAGCATCGGCAGCGAGGTCTTCACGCCCTGGCCCACCTCCGGGTTCTTCGCGATGAGGGTGACGACGCCGGCGGCCGTGATGCGCACGTAGGCGCTGGGCACGAAGTCCGGCGGCGCGGTGGGCACTGGGTCCGGCTCGGGGAGAGGCCCCGGCAGCGGCACGTCTTGCCTGGGCGTCAGGCAGCCGACGAGGAGGCCGCCGCCCGCGGCGAGGCCGACGGTGATGAGCTCGCGACGGGAGATCATCGCGCGCCGCCCTTCGCCGCCTGGTGGATGGCCGCGCGGATGCGGGTGTACGCGGCGCAGCGGCAGAGGTTGCCGCCCAGGGCCGCGTCGATGTCCGCGTCGGTCGGCGTGGGGTGCCTGGCGAGCAGCGACGCGGCGCTCATGAGCTGCCCCGCCTGGCAGTAGCCGCACTGCGCGACGTCGAGGTCGACCCACGCCTCCTGCAGCGCCGCGGCCGCGGGGCCGCTCGCCGTGAGGCCCTCGATGGTGGTGATGGCCGCGTCGCCCACGGCCGACACCGGCACCAGGCAGCTGCGCACGGGCGCGCCGTCGCGGTGCACGACGCACGAGCCGCACAGGCCCACGCCGCAGCCGTACTTCGTGCCCAGCAGCGAGAGCGAGTCGCGCAGCACCCAGAGCAGCGGCGTGTCGCCCTCGGCCTCGACCACGTGCGTCGCGCCGTTGATGCTCAAGTGCCAGGTCGCCATGGGTGGTGCCCTCCTCGCCGGTGCAAGAGCGGATCTACCGACCCCTCGCCCCGCACGCACGCCGCGTCAGGGCAGAAAGACGAGGCGGCCGCCGAAGCCGAGGTCGCGCAGCGACCAGAGCCGGGCCGGCGCCTCGTCGAGCGGCGCCACCTCGACGCGAGGCACCACGCGCCCCGAGGCGACGAGCGCGAGCGCCTCGTCGAGGTCGGCCCGGGAGCCGAGCACGCCCCCTGCGAGCGAGAGCTGCCGCCACACCACGTCGGCGACGGGGAGGTCGAGGCGCCCCGTGGGGCTGGTGCCCACGAGCATCACGCGCGCGCCTACCTTCACCGCGCGCACCGCGCGCTGCACGGCCTGGGTCGAGGGCGTACACACCACCGCGCCGTCCACCTCGCCCGTCAGCGGCGCGGCGCCGAGCTCCTGCGCGAGGGCCTGGCGCGACGGGTCGACGTCGGCCGCGACCGCCTCGTGCCCCAGCGCGCGCAGCACCTCCACCACGAGGTGCCCGACGCCGCCCACGCCCAGCACCGCCACGCGCGAGGGCGCCGCGAGGCCCAAGCCGCGCACCGCGCCCACCGCCGTCCACAAGGAGCCGCCGACCACCGCGAGCACCTCCGGCCCAGGGGCAACGCCACCCTCGCCGCCGCGGCTCGTGACCGGCGCGACCTCCGCCCCGCCGGAGGAGCGCGCGGGAGCCTCCTGCGAGCTCGCCGGCGCCGGGAGCGCCACCACGCCGCGCTCGTCGCACAGCACGTGCGTGCCCAGCGCGCCATCGACGTGCATGCCGCGCCAGCGGGCTCCGGGGCAGCGCCGCGCCTCTCCGCTCCGGCAGGCCGCGCACGCGCCGCAGCTCGAGGCCAGCGGCGTCACCAGCACCCGCGTACCGACGGCGAGCGAGCCTCCCGCCCCCACCGCCTCCACCACGCCCACCGCCTCGTGGCCAGGCACCAGGGGGAGCCGAGGCGGCCCATCGAGCGTGAGGAGGTTCCAGTCGAGCTGCCCCAGCGCGCAGGCCTCGACGCGCACCCGCACCTCGCGGGGGCCGGGCTGCGGCGTGGGCACCTCGACGAGGTGCACGGCCTCACGGGCCTGCTGGAGCTGGACGACGCGCGCCACGGAACACCTCCTTCACCGAACCACGTAGCCCAGGGACAGCAGCACCGTCGCGCCGAACTCCTGCGGCACCGAGGTGCCGAACCCGACGAAGGTCGTCGGGCGCAGGTCGAGGCCGGGGCCCACCTCGAGGCTCGCCGCGAGCCCCGCCCGGGGCACCTGCGTCGGCGCGCGTGCCTGGAACAGGTAACTCACCCGCAGCGGGAAGGTCACGCCGAGCCAGTTGGCGTAGAGGCCGGGCACGCCGTTGAGCCAGCCGGTGAAGGCGGCGCCCGCGCCGACGCTCCAGCGGTCGCCCAGCGCGTAGTCCACGCGCACGCCCAGGGCCCCGTGGAACGTGAAGACGAGGGAGCTCACCACGCCGTGCGCTACGAGGGACAGGCGGTCGCTCAGCACGAGGCCCAGGTCGCCCGCCAGCGCGAGCCCGTACGCGCTCCCCGAGCGCGCGAGGCCCGCGGCGCCGCCGACGGCGAGGGCGGCGTGCACGCGCGGGGCGAGCCGCCGAGCCTGCGCGACGTCGGGCGGCAGGCCCGGGGCCC
>CAYUZK010000255.1:0-8446 GCA_964449625.1 uncultured Archangium sp. | reverse complement strand
TCTGATGGTGGCGCTGTACGCGCCGTCGCTCCCGACACGAAGCCTCGTGAGTTCGCTCACCCAGGCTCCGAGGTCGAGGGGCACGCGGGAGTCGAGCGCCGCGGCCTGCCCCCGTGCGGCCTGCGCCCTCGAAGCCCGCGGTTCCACCTCGCTGACCACCCGCCCCCTGGCCCCACCCACCCTCACACCCCGATGATCAAGAACGCCGCCGCCACCACGAAGTCGAGCAGCAGGCACCCCATGCACGCCTCCACCACGCCGGTGGTGACCGCCTCCCCCACGGCCGACGCCCCGCCGCTCGCCCGGAGCCCCCGGAGCGCCCCTGCCACCGGAATGTAGGCGCCACACACCAGCGCCTTCGTCAGCGCGCAGGCCACGTCGGCGGTGTCCACCATCGACGGGTCCATGAAGGCGGCGCCGTCTGCCTGAAACACCACGCCCACCGTGAACACCGCCGCGCCCGTGGCGCACACGGCCCCGATGGCCGTCAGCAGCGGCAGCGCGATGATCGACGCGATGATCCGCGGCGCCACCAGCTCCGCCAGCGGGTCCGCGGCCGAGAGCTCCAGGGCCTCCACCTGCTCGTTGACCGACATCGCCCCCAGCTCCGCCGAGGTGGACGCCGCCTGCCGCGACGCCGCCAGGAGCGCCGTCAGCATCGGGGCGAACTCGCGCAAGATGAGCTCGAAGTACGCCGGCCCCACGATGCTGATGTTGCCGGTGTACTTGCGCGCCTGCGCCCACGCGAGCGTCACCATCACCGCGCCGAGGAACGCGAGGCCCACGCCCACCAGCGGCGCCGACGAGGCGCCCAGCTCGGCCAGGTGCCGCAGCACCTCGCGCCCGGGCACGCCCTCCCGCCGCGCGCTGCGCACCGTGCGCCCGAAGAGCAGCACCTGCGCGCCCACCACGCCGATCACGAGAAGAGCCTCGCCAGCACCGGCGTGAGGAAGAAGTCGAGGGTGAAGATGGCCGCGCAGCTCGAGACGACCGCCGCCGCCGCCGCCTGGCCCACGCCCCGGGCCCCGCCCGACGCGCGCAACCCCATCGCCGTGCTCACCACCGAGATGGCCAGCCCGAAGGCCGCCGTCTTCGTCACGCCCCCTGCGAGATCGCCCCACCGCAGCATGTCGGAGAAGGCGCCGAAGAAGACGCGCACCGGCAGGTCGAGCGTGAAGTACGCCGCCACCGCCTCCCAGAGGATGGCCACGAAGAACGTCACCGTGGTGAGCGCGATGATCGACACCAGGCTCGCCACCACCCGCGGCGCCACGAGGATGCGAAAGGGATCGAGCGAGATGCCCCGCAGCCCCTCGATCTGCCCGTTGACGTTCAGTAGCGCGAGCTCCGCGGCGTTGCGCGCCCCGATGCGAGCCGCCATCACCAGCCCCAGGAGCAGCGGGCCCAGCTCCCACAGCAGCGCGAAGCCCGCCGCCCACCCGGTGTAGAGCCGCGCGCCGAACTTGGTCGCGTACACGCCGGCCTGCAGCACCACCGTCGCCCCGATGAGCGTCGCGGCGCCCAGCGACAGCGGCAGCGAGCGGTACCCGAAGAGCACCAGCGCCCGGCCCAGCTCCCGCCGGTCGAGGCGCGGCAGGTGCAGGAGCGTGCGCCCCAGCACGAGAGCGTTGGCCCCCAGCAGGCGCAGCATCCACAGCGTGGTGGCGCCCAGGGCGCGCAGCGGCAACACGGCCCACACGGTACACCGGGTCTGGCACACTTCGCCGCCATGACGTCGCCGACGGTGGAGCTCGAGGTGCAGGACCAGGTCGCGGTGCTCACGCTGTCCGACGCCGCGCGCCGCAACGCCATGTCACCTGAGCTCGGCGACGCGCTCCGGGCCCGCGTGGGCGAGCTGTGCGCGCGCGACGACGTGCGCGCCGTGGTGCTCACCGGGGCCGGCGGCGCCTTCTCGGCCGGCGGCGACCTGGCCATGCTCGAGCGCCTCCGCGCCGCGCCCTTCGAGGAGAACCGGCGCTTCATGCTCGACTTCTACGGGCGCTACCTCTCGCTCCTCGAGCTGCAGGTGCCCGTCATCGCCGCCGTCGAGGGGCCCGCCATCGGCGCGGGGCTCTGCGTGGCGCTCGCCTGCGACCTGTGCGTGGTGAGCGAAGCCTCGAAGCTGGCGCTCAACTTCGTGCAGCTCGGGCTCCACCCCGGCATGGGCGCCACCTACTTCGTGCCCCGCCGCCTGGGCCCGGAGCGGGCGGCCGCGCTGCTCCTGACCGGTCGCCGCTTCGACGGGCGCGAGGCGGCGCGGCTCGGCCTGGTGCTCGAGGCCGTCGCCCCCGGCACCGTGCTGGAGCGGGCCCGCGCCCTGGCGGCCGAGGTGGCCTCCGGGGCCCCCCTGGCCGTTCGAGCCCTCAAGGCGGGCATGGCCGTCGACCGCGAGGCGCTCCGCCTGGCCCTCGAGCGCGAGGCCTGGGCGCAGGCCGAGAGCTACGCGAGCGCCGATCTCGCCGAGGGGCTCGCCGCGGCGCAGGCCCGACGCCCGCCGAGCTTCTCCGGCCGGTGACGGGTCGGCCGGGAAGGGCAGGGGGCTGGCGCCGCGCTCCGGGAGCGCGCTCGTGGTGATGGGCCGTTCGCTCCACGGCGATCACTGGGCAGCCCAGCGCCGCCGCACCCTCGCGCCGTCAGCCCTCCGCGACCTCCACCACCTCGCCGTCGCGGAAGCGCAGCCGCCGCGCCACGGGGAGCGAGTCCACCGGGTCGGGCACGGCGACGACGAGGCTGCGCCCCTCGGAGACCTCGAGCAGGAGCTCGGCGATGGAGCGCTCCGTCACCGGATCGAGCCCGGCGAAGGGATCGTCGGCCAGCAGCACCTGCGGGCGGGCGACGATGGCGCGGGCCACGCCGCAGCGCTTCTTCATGCCGCCCGAGAGGTTCTCCGGGCGCTTGGCGGCCGCGTCGAGCAGCCCCACCCGCCGCAGCGCCTCGTGGGCGCGCTCGAGGGCCTCGTCCGGGGGCACCTTCCGCTTGCGGAGCGGCAGCAGCACGTTGTCGAGCACGCTCATGGAGTCGAAGAGGGCGTCGCTCTGGAACACCATGCCCAGGTGCACCTGCGCGGCGCGCCGGGCCTGGGCGTCGAGGCCAGCGACGTCGTCATCGCCCCACCACACGCGGCCCTGCGTCGGCCGGGCGAGCCCCGCCAGGCACTTGAGGAGCGTTGTCTTGCCGCCGCCCGCGGGGCCCCACAGCACCGTGCGGCTGCCGGCGGGGAACGCCAGCGACACGTCGCGCAGGGCGACGACGGACCCGAAGCGCAGCTCGAGGTGCTCGGTAGACAGGCGCATGGCGCGGCGCGCACCGTAGCCCACCCGGGGTTGACGCCCTCCGCCCAAAGCGGGCAGACCTGCGCCCGTGCGCGTCGCCTGGTCGTTGCTCCTCGTCACCACCGCCTGCCTGCCGACCATCGATCGCCCGGCGCCGACGCCCTGCGACCTGGCCGACGCGGGCGTCGCCGCGCCGCCGGAGTTCCTCCTCGCCGGGCGCGAGGCGGTGCTGGAGCGCCCCTTCGAGGCGCTCGACTGCCTGCCGGAGGTGGTGACGGCGACGGCCGAGGTGCGCGACGCGGACAACCTCGAGGTGCCCGCGACGCTGGCGCTGCGCCGCGCCGGGCGCACGGCCGTGGCCTCGGTGCGCTTCACGCCCTCGACGCCCGGGCCCCTGTCGCTCACCGTCACCTTCGAGCCCACCCTGCGCCGCACGCAGCGCACCTGGCAGGTGGTGCAGGCGAGCCAGGCGGGCACGGCGCGCGCGAGCATCGCCCAGCCGTGCGTGCGGGAGGGCGCCACGGGGCGCGGGGCGTGGCTGTGCCTCGAGTCCTTCTCGCAGCTCTCGGTGTGGCGGGGCGGGCAGCGGCTCCAGGCGCTGCCGGCGCTCGACGTGGCGGCGCGCGGCGACGTGGTGTGGGTGGTGGGCCCCGGGCAGCTCGAGCGCTTCGTCGATCGCGGCGGCGCCTTCCTCGTGCGCGAGCCCGACGCGGCAATGCCCTTCGACGTCGCGGGCGCGCTCCTGCCGGTGGACGACGCGCGCTTCGTGCTGGTGGGGGCTACCACGCTCTCGGCGTGGGTGGTGCCGGCCGACGGCCCTCCGATGCTCGAGGCCTCGGCGACCCGGCCGCGGGGGCTCTGTCTCCGGGAGGAGCGCTTCGCCACCGCGCCAGGCGACGCGCGGCTCTGGCTCACCTGTCCCGCGCGCGACGGCTTCACGCGGCTGTGCGGCCTCGACCTCACCGCCATCGAGGGCTCGACGTGCCGCGAGGTGCCAGGGACCGCGGTGGGCCTGGAGGCGGGGGCGGTGTGGACCGCCGCGGGCGCCTGGGTGACGCGCTGGGGGCTGACGGGCGCGAGCGCCGCGTCGCTGCCCGACGGGTGGCGCGCCCGCGAAGGGCGGACGCTCGAGGGCGCGTCGTGGCCGCTCGTCACCACGCCTTCGGGCGACCGGCTGCTGGTGGTGGAGCGCCCCGGCGGGCCGGTGCTGGAGGCGGCGCCCGCCGGCGTGGCGGTGCTGGGCCACGGGCCGGGCGGGGTGCTGGTGGAAGACGGCGCGCGACGGGCCTTGCTGCCGCGCTCGCCGTGACGTGAAGTCGGCCGCCGTGACGCGATGGCTCTTGTTGGTGCTGGCGTTGGTGGCGAGCGGATGCGGGGCGCCGGACTTTTGTGACGGCGTGCCGTGCAGCGAGGGCCGCGCGTGCGTGGTGCGTGAGAAGCGGGCGCGCTGCGAGTGGGTCGACGCCGGCGTGCCCTGACGGGCTCAGCGCTTGCCCAGGAAGCGCTTGATCGACACCTTGCGAAAGCCTCGCCACGACTGCCGCACCACGGCGGTGCTGAAGAGGAAGACGGTGGCGGCGATGCCCAGCAGCCCCATGACGGGCACGCCCCACAGCTCGAGCGGCTTGCCGGCGAAGGCGATGAAGGTGCCGATGATGAAGCCGCAGGCGCACAGGCCGGCGAAGGCGACGACCGCGAGCGCGCGGATGGAGCTGTTGAGCTCCATCACCTGCTCCGACTTGACCGTCATGGAGAACTTGCCGGACTCGAGGTCGAGCAGGAGCTGCTGGAGCTGCAGCGGCACCTCGTCGGCGACGCCCTGGAGGCGGAGCAGCGTCTTCATCAGCCCGCCGCCCTGCAGGAGCAGGTTGGGATCATAGCGGTCGGCGAGGAGCTGCTTGGCGTAGGGGAGGAAGATCTCCCCGATGGGCATGTCGGGGTAGAGGCTGCGGAGGATGCCTTCGACGGCGATGGACGCGCGCGAGAGGATGGCGAACTCGCGGGGGATGCGGATGCGGTACTTCACCGCGAGGTTCATGATGTCGGCGAGCAGGTGCCGGGTGTCGACGTCCTTGAGCGAGCTGGGGAGGTAGGTGCCGAGGATGGCGTCGATGTCCTGGCGGAAGGCGAGCAGGTTGGTGCGCGTGTCGGGCGTGCCCAGCCGGTAGAGGATGCGGGCCGCGGAGTCGGCGTCTTTGAGGCCGATGGCGAGCACCAGCTGCACGAGCGTGTCCTGCATCTGGCGGGTGACGCGGCCGACGAGGCCGAAGTCGATGAGGCCCAGCACCGGGCCATCGAGCACGAGCAGGTTCCCCGGGTGGGGATCGCCGTGGAAGAGCCCGTCGACGAAGAGCTGGTTGAAGGCGCCGTCGAGGATGGTGCGCGCGAGCGTCTGCTTGCCGGCCTCGTCGAGCTTCGCCTCCGAGAGCTTGGGGGCGCGGAAGAACTCCATGGTGAGCACCGTGCGCGCCGTGAGCTCGTCGTACACCCTGGGGATGCGGGTCTGCGGGCGGTCCTGGTAGTTGCGGTAGAACGCGCGGATGTTGTTGGCCTCGAGGAGGAAGTCGAGCTCCTCGTGCACGGCGCGGTCGAACTCCTCGATGATGCCGGTGGGCGTGTAGACGCCGACCTCCTCGATGACGGCCTCGAGGGCGCGCGCGGCGTAGTGCAGCATCGAGAGATCGGCGCGGAGCTGCTCGGCGATGCCCGGGCGCTGCACCTTCACCACCACCTCCTCGCCGGTGTGGAGGCGGGCGCGGTGGGCCTGGGCCATCGAGGCGGCGGCGAGCGGCTCCACGGTGAAGTCGGCGTAGAGCTCCTCGAGCTCCTTGCCGAAGGCCTCGCGGATCTGCGCCTTCACCTGCTCGAAGGGCAGCGGGGCCACCTGGTCCTGCAGGGTGGAGAGCTCCTCGATGAAGTCCTTGGGCAGCAGGTCGGCGCGGGTGGAGAGCACCTGGCCCAGCTTGATGAAGGTGGGGCCCAGATCCCCGAGCATGAGGCGGAAGCGGCGGGCGACGGAGGCGCTGCGGGCGGCCTCGACCTCCTCGGCGGTGCCCTCTTCCTTCTTGCGCAGGCCGGAGCGGAGCAGGAGGTCGGCGAAGCCGTAGCGCGCGGCGATCATCGAGATCTGCCGCAGTCGCTTGAGATCCTGGAAGGCCTCGCGAATCACGTGTGGAGCTACCCAACCACGGGATCCTGAAGGGGGCAAACAAGGTGCGGCGCCGCGCGTGGGCGTCAGAGCCAGGTGGGGCCGCGGGTCCACACGGCCTCGTCGATGGCGTCGAGCTCCGTGAGGCTCATCAGCGTGGGGCGCAGCACGCTGTCGTCGGGGCCGCCGCGCTCGAGGCCGCAGTAGGTCTCGCCCAGCGCGCGCGAGATGAGCTTCATGGTGCGCGCGGCGGAGCGCGGGCGGCCGGGCTCGGTGCGCGCGGTGGAGACGACGGCCACGGCGCCGCCGCGGAGGCTGAAGCTGAAGCGCCAGTCGCGCTGCTCCCAGTAGAGATCGCCGTCGGTGACGCCGATGATCCAGCGGGGCGGGGTGGCGTGGGGCGCGAAGGCCTGGGCGAGGGTGGTGAGCACCTGCCCGCCGCGGTGCTGGCGGCGCTGCGCGTCCCAGGCGGGGGTGAGGGCGGCGGCCGGGAGCGACGGGAGCACCTCGATCTCCACGCCGTAGACGCGGCGGTAGCGCTCGGCGAGGGCCTCGACGTCGAGCGTCTTCAAGGGGCCGATGGCGACGAAGGCGATGCGGCCGAGGCGGCGGCAGTCAGGCGGGAAGGCGGGCCGGGCGCGCGATGGCGTCTCGAGGGCGATGAGCTCGTCGGCGGTGGGCGGGGCAACGGGGCGGTGGGCGCATGCGGCGAGGAGCGCGGCGCTCAGGAGTGCGAGGCGCGTCACGGCGCGGCCGCCGGCGTCAGCGCGCGCACAGCCCGCTCTCCCTCTTCGATCCTCATGGACATCGCGGCGACGCACGCCGCCAGCCAGGAGCGGTCGCCGAGCCGCCGCACGGCCTCCGCCAGGGCCGCCTCGACGGCAGGGCCGTAGGCGTGCTGGGCCTTCTCGAGGGCCGCGCGAGGGATCGGGCCCCAGGCGGAGGCCATCATGCCGAGATCGAGGGCGTCGCGGTTGAAGGTGCCTCGGTCGCTCGCGCGATCGACGTTCGCGAGGAGCTTCTCGGCGAAGAGGTCGTCGCGCGAGAGCAGGGGCACGCCGAGCTCGGTGGACATGGCGCCGGCCAGCTCGATGCGCGCCTCCCGGACGAGCTCGAGCTTGATGGGCACACCGCCCACCTGGACGATGGTGCGTACGCCGTACTGGTCGGTCCGCAGGGGGCGGAGCGCGGTCAGCGGCGTGCTGGTGAGCGCGTCGAGCCCGCGGGTGAAGACGGCCTGGCGCAGCTTCCTGTACCCGTCCGTCGAGGCGCACAGGAAGTCGACGTCGACCGACTCGCGGTACTCGCCGAGCTGGAGCGCGATGGCCGTGCCGCCGCCGAAGTAGCACTCCGCGTCGAGCAGGAAGGGCGCATCGAGGCAGGCCAGCAGCTCCGCGATGCGCTGGTGGTGCGGGCGCTCAAACATTGAGGACCCCTGCGCCCCAGCGCTCGGTCAGCTCCCGAATGAGCTCGCGCTCCTTCGGGGTCAGCGTCGCTTCGTCAATGAAGCGCCACCGCGCCTCGTACAGCGAGAAGGCCTCCTGCTCGTCGATGGCTTCGACGCCGCGGCGGTGCCACGCGAGGAGTCGGAGCTGGGGGTACTCATCGAGGCGCACCTGCATGTGGGGCATCATACCCCTCCCCGCGGTCAGCCGTTGGAGTGCGCCCCTCCTCCTCGGCTACATTTGCGGCGGTGAACACCCAGCGTCCTTCGTCTCGTGGCCTGCCGCGGCGGCCCTGGCTCCTCGCGGCGGCGTCGGCGGCGGTGCTGGCGCTGGCTCCGTTGGCGGCGTGCGGCCCGACGCGCATCAAGTGCACGCCGGCGAACTGCGCGGGCTGCTGCACGGCGGACGGCGAGTGCAAGCAGGGCAACACCTTCAAGGAGTGCGGCGTCGACGGCGCGCTGTGCCTGGAGTGCTCGTTCGGCTTCGCCTGCGAGAAGAACGTGTGCGTGTCGACGGCGGGCGGGGGCGGCGGTGGCGGCGCGCTCGGCGGCGGCGGTGGGGCCACGGGCGGCGGTGGCGGC
>CAYUZK010000254.1:0-8475 GCA_964449625.1 uncultured Archangium sp. | reverse complement strand
GCTGGGTGAAGGCGGCGAGGGCCTCGGTCCACTTCGTGGCGGCGGCCTCGTAGTCGAGATCGTCGTAGGCCTGCTTCGCCTCGGCGACCAGCTTCGCGCCCGCACCGTCGGGCTCCGCGGCGGGGTACACGCCGGGCACGTCGACCTGGGGCACGGCGGCGTCTTCGAGGGCCTTCACCAGGGCCGCCTCGGCCTTGACGCCGGCGGCCTCGTCAGGCGCGGTCACGAAGACGGCGGCCTTGGGCGGGAGCGTGGGCCGGGGAGGGAGCGCGGCGCCGGACTTCGGCGCGGCGAGGACCAGCAGCATCAAAGGGAGCACGGTCGGCAGACTAGCCCACGGCGCCCAAAGATCACCTCCGACGTCTGGCCGCCCGAATGGGCGAGATCCGGAGGCATTCCAAGAGGTTGCCTCGCGACGTTTTCTTGCCAAGCGATCGCGGGCTGCTACGGTCGCGCCGATCAGGCCTGTAGCACCCGCTTCATGGCCCGCAACGACTGAATACTCCGAGGTATTTCGTGAGCGCTGCTGAACAGATGAGCATGTTCGGGAAGGGTGGAGGCAAGGGGCGCGGCGGGTCGGGCGACTCCGGCGGCGGCGGCGGCGGCGACCGGCCCATCTCCCTGGGCGAAGAGGCCCGGCGGCGGTACCTGAACTACGCGCTGTCGGTGATCACCGCGCGCGCGCTGCCCGACGTGCGCGACGGCCTCAAGCCGGTGCAGCGCCGCATCCTCTACGGGATGTGGAACGAGAACGTCACCGCCGACGCCAAGTACCGCAAGTGCGCGAACGTGGTGGGCGTGGTGATGGGCCAGTTCCACCCGCACGGCGACCAGGCCATCTACGACGCGATGGTGCGCCTCGCGCAGGACTTCTCGCTGCGCTACCCGCTGGTGGACGGCCACGGCAACTTCGGCTCGCTCGACGGCGATGCGGCGGCGGCCATGCGCTTCACCGAGGCTCGCCTGGCCCGGCTGAGCGACGAGCTGCTCAACGAGCTGCCGATGAAGACGGTCGGCTTCCGGCCGAACTACGACGGCACCAAGAGCGAGCCGACGGTGCTGCCCTCGAAGCTGCCGCAGCTCCTGATGAACGGCACCACCGGCATCGCGGTGGGCATGGCCACCAACATTCCGCCGCACCACCGCGGTGAGCTCATTGAGGCCTGCGTCGCGCTCATCGCCGACCGCGCGCTCGAGACCAAGGACCTCCTCAAGTACATCAAGGGCCCCGACTTCCCCACGGGCGGGCAGATCCTCAACTCCAAGAAGGAGCTGCGCGACATCTACGAGACGGGGCAGGGCGCGGTGCGGCTGCGCGGCGAGTGGAAGCTCGAGGAGCGCCCGCGCGGAGGGCAGAACATCATCGTCACCTCGGTGCCCTACGCGGTGAACAAGGGCACGCTGGTGGAGCGCATCGGCGCCATCATCACCGAGCGAAAGCTGCCGGCCCTGGTCGACGTGCGCGACGAGTCGACGAAGGACGTGCGCGTGGTCATGGAGATCAAGCGCGACGCCGACCCCGAGCTGGTGATGGCGTACCTCTACAAGCACACGCCGCTGCAGACGAACTTCAACGTCAACCTGACGTGCCTGGTGCCCACCGAGAACCCAGACGTAGGCACGCCGCGGCGCCTCGACCTCAAGGCGATGCTGGCCTACTTCCTCGACTTCCGCCTCGAGGTGGTGACCAAGCGCCTCACCTTCCTGCTGCAGCAGCTCGAGGCGCGGCTCCACATCCTCGAGGGCTTCGAGAAGGTCTACGACGCGCTCGACGAGATGATCCGCATCATCCGCAAGTCCGACGGCAAGGACGACGCGGCGAAGAAGCTCATGGCGCGCTTCAAGCTGTCCGCCGAGCAGGTCGACGCCATCCTCGAGATGAAGCTGTACAAGCTGGCCCGCCTCGAGATCCTCGTCATCCAGAAGGAGCTCAAGGAGAAGCGGGCGGAGGCCAAGCGCCTGGCGGAGCTGCTGCGGACCGACAAGGCCGGGCTCAAGGCGCGCTGGGCGCTGGTGCGCGAGGAGCTCGAGGCCGTGGGCAAGACCTACGGCGACAAGCGGCGCACGCGCATCAGCGGGCCGGTGGAGGAGGTGGAGTACTCGGAGGAGGCCTTCATCGCCGACGAGGACTGCCAGGTGGTGGTGACGCGCGACGGCTGGGTCAAGCGGGTGCGCGAGCTCAAGGACCCCACCACCACGCGCATGCGCGAGGGCGACGAGCTCATGGCCCTGGTGTCGGGCTCGCTCAAGAGCCTCGTGGTGTTCTTCTCGAGCGCGGGCTCGGCCTACGTCACGCGCTTCAACGACGTGCCAGCGTCCACCGGCTACGGCGACCCGGTGCAGAAGCTCTTCAAGTTCGACGACCAGGAGCGCGTGGTCGGCGCGCTGTCGCTCGACCCGCGGCTGCCGGTGCCGACGCAGCTGGTCGCCGTGTCGAAGGACGGCTTCGGCCTGCGCTTCGCGCTCGAGCCGCACAAGGAGGCCTCGACGCGCTCGGGGCGCCGCTTCGCGCGGCCGGCGGCGGGCGACGAGATCATCGGCGTGGCCCCCTGCGTCGAGAAGGACCTGCTGGCGGTGGTGACGAAGAAGACCAACGCGCTGGTGTGCAAGGTGGCCGAGGTCAACGAGCTGGCCGGCCCGGGGCGCGGCGTCACGGTGATCAAGACGGCCGACGACGACCAGGTGATGGCCTTCCTGTGCACCTCGAAGAAGGACGCGGAGCTGGTGCTCGAGACGCAGAAGGGCAAGACGCTCAAGCTCTCGCCCGGCCGCTACGAGGTGACCTCGCGCGGCGGCAAGGGCCGCGAGATGTCGAAGAAGGACTCCGTCAAGACCGTGGTGAAGCCGCTGGAGTTCGTGACGCTCCCGGAAGCGCCCAAGCCCGACAAGAAGTGAAGGAGCACTGACCCATGGCCGCAACGAAGTACGACGCGACAGACATTCAGGTTCTCGAGGGGCTCGAGCCGGTGCGCATTCGGCCGGGCATGTACATCGGCGGCACGGGGGCCGACGGCTACCACCACCTGCTGTGGGAGATCGTCGACAACTCGGTGGACGAGGTGATGAACGGGCACGCCTCGCGCATCGAGGTGCGGCTGCACCGCAGCGGCAGCACGGCGACCGTGAGCGACGACGGCCGCGGCATCCCCGTGGACGTGATGCCCAAGTACAAGAAGTCGGCGCTCGAGGTGATCCTCACCACGCTGCACTCCGGCGGGAAGTTCGAGAAGAAGAACTACACCCACTCCGGCGGCCTGCACGGCGTCGGCTCGTCGGTGGTGAACGCGCTCTCGACCGAGCTGGTGGCGCAGATCAAGCGCGGGGGGAAGCACTACGAGCAGCGCTTCGGGCGCGGCAAGCCCACCAGCAAGCTGCTCACGCACGGCAACGCGCGGGGCTCGGGCACCACCATCACCTTCACCCCCGACACGGAGATCTTCGGGCAGAAGCTCAGGTTCGACCCGGAGCTCATCCGCGAGCGGCTGGAGTCGAAGAGCTACCTGCACAAGGGCGTGGAGATCGTCTTCACCGACGAGACGGCCTCGCCGAAGACCGAGGTCACCTTCCGCCACGACGGGGGCATCGCCGAGTACATCCAGAAGCTGATCGCCGAGCGGGGCAAGAGCCTGGTGCCGCCGGGCTCGGTGCCCTTCTACCGCTCGCACGAGAACGGCGTGAAGCTCGAGCTGGCGCTGGCCTGGAGCGAGGCCACCGACGAGCTGGTGAAGAGCTACGTGAACGGCATCCCCACCAAGATGGGGGGCACGCACGAGAACGGGCTCAAGTCGGGCGTGGTGAAAGCGGTGCGCAACTACATCGAGACGCACGCGCTGACGCCCAAGGGCGTGACGCTGACGGCCGACGACATCCGCGAGGGCATGGTGTGCGTGCTCTCGGCCTACGTGGTCGAGCCGCAGTTCCAGGGGCAGACCAAGGAGCGGCTCAACAACCCCGAGACGCAGGGCCAGGTGGACAACGTCGTGCGGCCGGCGGTCGAGAAGTGGCTCAACGACAACAAGACCATCGCCGAGGCGGTGGTGGCGCGCATCATCCTCGCGGCGCGGGCCCGCGAGGCGTCACGGGCGGCGAGCCAGGCGGTCACGCGCAAGTCGGCCGTGAGCCACAAGCTGAACCTCCCGGGCAAGCTGGCCGACTGCTCGTCGACCGACCCGGAGGACAGCGAGCTGTTCATCGTCGAGGGCGACTCCGCAGGCGGCTCGGCGAAGCAGGGCCGCGATCGCCACACGCAGGCCATCTTGCCCCTGCGCGGCAAGGTGCTCAACGCCGAGCAGGCCTCCACCGACAAGGTGGCCGGCAACAAGGAATTGCAGGACATCGCCAGCGCGCTCGGCTGCGGGCTGGGCCCCGACCTGGACCTCTCGCGGCTGCGCTACGGGAAGATCTTCCTGCTGATGGACGCCGACGCCGACGGGCTCCACATCTCGACGCTCCTGCTCACCTTCTTCTACCGGCACCTGCGCCCGCTCATCCACGCGGGGCACGTGTACATCGCCCAGCCGCCGCTCTACCGGGTGGACATCGGCAAGGAGACGTACTGGGCGCTCGACGACGAGCACAAGGACGCCATCATCAAGGAGCGCGTGAAGGGCAACGCCAAGCCCAACATCATGCGCTTCAAGGGCCTGGGCGAGATGACGCCCGACGAGCTCAAGATGACCACCCTCGATCGCAAGAAGCGCATCGCGCTCAAGGTCGAGATCGACAACGAGCTCGAGACCGACCGCACCATCAACGATCTGCTGGGCAAAGATGTGTCAGCCCGCTTCAAGTTCATCATGGAGCGCGCCGGCGAGGTGCAGGACCTCGACGTCTGACGACGGGCCGCCCCAGCGTTCAGGCAGGCCCGATGGACAACCGGGGCGCCGGCCGTTAACTCAGGCGAACCGCTTCGTCTCGAGGCGGTCCGCGTCGGCGATCTCTGTCGGCCGGTTTTTCGAAGAAAGTAGAACGCAAATGGCCAGTGGTACCGTGAAGTGGTTCAACGACGCGAAGGGCTTCGGTTTCATCCAGCAGGACGATGGCGGCCCTGACGTCTTCTGCCACCACACCGCGATCAACATGAACGGCTTTCGCAGCCTCCAGGAGGGTCAGAAGGTCGAGTTCGAGACCAAGCAGGGCCCCAAGGGGCTGCAGGCCGAGAACGTCCGGGCGATCATCTGAGCGAACGGCCCGCGAGTGATCGCGGAAGAGACGCGGCCCGGTTCCACCTCGCGTGGCGCCGGGCCGTCGTGTTTCCAGGGGCTGGCCGCCTCAGGTGAGGTTGGTGAGCGGCCCGCGGCAGAAGGCAGGGTTGCCGTAGGTGGTGAGGCTGGTGCCGCCGAGGCCGTTGACGATCGAGACCAGCAGATCGGTGTGGTGCGCGCGGCTCCAGCGCACGAAGCGGCCCATGCGGAAGCCGGCGCCGCCGCCGGCGAGCACGAAGGGCATGTCGTCGTGGGCGTGGGTGTTGCCGCGCGACACGTCGGAGCCCCAGAGCACCAGGGTGTGGTCGAGGGCGCTCGAGCCGTCGGCCTCGGGGATGTTGGCCAGCTCGCCCAGCAGCCCCGCCAGCACGCCGGCCTGCCAGGTGTCGCGGGTGCCGACCTGCGCGCGCGTCGGGTCGCCGTCGCTGTAGTGCGTGAGGTTGTGGAGGTCGCTGCCGATGTTCAGGTGCGGCATGGTGATGTGGTTCATCGCGTCGCTGAACATGATGGTGGCGACGCGGGTGATGTCGCAGCGCAGGGCCAGCGTCAGCAGGTCCACCTGCATGCGCGTGACATTGGGGATCTCGGCCTCGCGATCGAACTCGACGACGCCGGGGTCGGTGGGCTGCGCGCAGGTGCCGGGGGGCAGGGCGGTGAGGCGCTGCTCGAGCTCGCGCACCAGCGTGGTGTGCTCCTCGAGGCGCCGCTGATCGCTGCTGCTGACGCGCGTCTTGAGCGCCGCGAGCTGGCTCTTCACGGTGTCCAGCACAGACTTGCGCCGCCGGCGCAGCCGCTCGAGCTCCGAGGGGGGCGTGCCGGCGTCCATGAAGAGGGTGCGGAAGGTCAGCTGCGGGTTGTTCTGCGGCAGCAGCGGCTGCGTCGAGGCGCGGTAGCTGACGACGCCGGCGACGTTCGAGAGCCGGGCGAGCACGCCGAGCTGCAGGCTGGGCAGCCGCGTGCCCTGGCCGATGAGGGGCACCAGCGTCTGGTCGATGGACGGGCCCAGCGCGTAGCCGGCGCGGCTGCCGTCGTTGCCCACGAAGGTGCCCGAGTCGAGGCTGGCGCCGGTCAAGAAGGCGCCGATGCCGCGCTGGTGCTGCTCGCCGGGGCCGCTGACGGCCACCTGCATGTCGATGCCGCTGGTGAAGAGCAGCTTCGACTGGAAGGGGCTCAGCGCCTGGTGGAGCGGCCCCAGCGTGAAGTTCGTCTCGTCGCCGGTGGGGAACCAGGTGGGCGTGAAGACGCCGTTGGGGTGGTACAGGCCGATGAAGCGCTTCGGGGGCGCGGCCTGCTGCGCGCGGGCGACGCGCGGGGCGAGCGCCTCGAGGAAGGGCAGGGCGAAGACCAGGCCCCCGGCGCCCCGGAGCACGTGCCGCCGCGAGAGCCTCATGGCGTCATCTCCGGGTTGGCGTTGAGGCGGAAGGCGTCGGCCTCGACGATGGCCAGCATCAGCGTCTTGAAGTCGCCGCCCGAGGCCATGAAGCGGTCGCCCACCTGGGTGACGGTGCAGGTGTCGGCGGCGTTGAGCGGCCGGCCCAGCGCGTAGCGGTAGAACTCCTTCGTCACGCAGTCGTGCACGCGGCGGCTCTGGGCCAGCTTCTGCGACAGCTCGATGACGCTGGCGACGTCGCCGATGAGCGTCTCGTCTTGCGAGACGCGCACCCCGCCGGAGGAATCGATGGGGTGGCCGTTCTCGGTGTCGCGCCAGCGGCCCAGGCCGTCGTAGTGCTCGAAGGTGAAGCCCACCGGGTCGATGAACTGGTGGCAGCCGGTACAGCCAGGGTCGGTGGAGTGCTGCGAGAAGCGCTCGCGCGTCGTGGCGCTCGTCGAGGGGTTGGGGGGGGTGATGTTGGCGCCGGCGGGCGGGGGCGGCGGCGGCTCGCACATGAGCTTCTCGAGCACGAAGATGCCGCGGCGCACCGGCGAGCTGCCGTCGGGCATGGCCTTGTAGGCGAGGAAGCCCGGCTGGGTGAGGAGCCCCGCGCGCTGGCCGGTGCCCAGCTCGCTGCGCACGAAGGCCGGCGACGGCGCCGCGGGGCCGTACATCGTCATGGTGTCGTTCGAGAAGAGCACGCTCGAGGTGAGAAGGCCCGCCAGCGTGCCGCGGGTCTCGAGCACGTCGCGCACGTAGAGCTCGAGGGAGGTGCGCCAGGCCCTCGCCAGGGCCGGCGAGTACTCCGGGTACACGGCGACGTTCTTCTCGGTCGCCTCCACGGCGTCGAGGGCGAGCCAGAGCGAGAAGAAGCGGGTCAGGCCGTCCATCGCGCGGGGGTGGGCGAGGAGCCGCTGCGCCTGGGCGCGCAGGCCCTCGGGCGTGTCGAGCACGCCGTTGGCCGCGGCCTCGAGGAGCTCGTCGTCGGGCATGGTGGCCCACAGGAAGTACGAGAGGCGCGAGGCGAGCTCGTGGCCCGAGAGCGTCACCCGGGGCATGGGCACCGGCGCGAGCGCCTGCTCGTCGCGGTAGAGGAACTGGGGCGACTGGAGCATGGCCTGGAGCGTCAGCTCCACGGCGCCCTCGAAGCCCTCGGTGCTCAGGGTGGCCGAGAAGAGCGTGTTGAGGTTGGCGCGATCGTCAGCGGTCAGCGGCCGGCGGAAGGCGCGCAGGCCGGTGGTGGCGATGAACTGCTCGCCGCAGGCCTGGTCGAGGGTGCCGCAGGGCACGAGGCGGGCGCGGCGGTGGGCGACGGTGTCGGCGGCGAGGGCCTCGGAGGCCTCGAGGTAGCGAGCCAGGTGCTCGCCCGACACGCGGCTGATCGTCGCGTCGTTGTCGAGGCCCTGCACCATCGGCTCGCGGGGGAAGTCGCGGGCCGGGCGGCTCGTGTCGCCGAGGAGATCGCGCACCGTGTTGTCGTACTCGGCGCGCGTGAGGAGCCGCAGCGGGGTGCCCAGGGTGAGGGAGGGGGTGCAGGCCTCCGGGCCGGGGCCACCACCGTCGGGGCCGGGCTCGACGGGCCCGCCGCCGGGGCGGCAGGCCAGCAGCGTCAGCGTGGCGACGAGACTGAGGCGACCTGAAGACACGCCGGGCAATCTGCCAGCCCGCGGCTGCGCGCGCCAGTCAGAGCGGCGAAGCTTGCGCGTCCGCGCCGAATGGTCGAGAAGGCCCGTGGAAGCGGGGCGTAGCGCAGTCTGGTAGCGCGTCTGCCTTGGGCGCAGAAGGTCGTCGGTTCGAATCCGGCCGCCCCGACTTCAGCAGTTGGTGCCCGTAGCTCAGCTGGATAGAGCATCGGCCTTCTAAGCCGAGGGTCGTGGGTTCGAGTCCCGCCGGGCGCGC
>CAYUZK010000253.1:0-8524 GCA_964449625.1 uncultured Archangium sp. | reverse complement strand
GGCGGGGGCCACGGGCACCTCGGCGGGCGGCTCCACGGGCGTGGCCGCGGCCTCGGCCGGGGCCTCGGTCGCGGCGGGCATGTTCACCGCGGGCACGGCCGTCGCCACCGGGGTGTGGCTGTCGGCGGGGAGGTCTTCGACGACGGCCTCGGCGGGCGCGGCCTGGGGCGCCGTCGGCTCGGCGCCGGGCGGGGGCACGCCCACGGACTGCACCACCGCGTCGCCGACCTTGCGGCGCACCACGAAGCCCTTGGCGGCCACGGGGGCCACGGGGGTCTTCGGCTTGCGCAGGTCGACGATCTTCGAGATGGCGGCGACGGCCTGGTCGTCCTCGAGGGACGAGGAGTGGGTCTTCACGTCGTACCCGAGCGACTTGAGCTCGGCCACGATGGCTTTGTTGTCGAACTCGAGGGCGTGCTTCTCCTTGAGTTCCCTGGCGATTTCATGAACGCGCTTCTTGGACATAGGGCGAGCCCCCCGTACTGCAAGTGACGAGAGAAGAACAGCGAATGGGATGTGCGGAGAATGCAGCGAGGCCCCTCGTGGAGCCGCATCGCTGCGCGCCCATCGGGGGAGGAACGACGTCGTCTGGGTGCCACTCAGTCAGAAGGTCGCTGCAGGTATGCCGTCTCCAGGGTTTTCACATCCAGCGCCACGTTCTTCTTGAAGGCCCGCTGGAAGGCCTTCCGCTTCACGGCTGCCGTGAGGCAGCCTGGTCCACAGAGGTACGCCCCCCTGCCAGGGGCGCCTTGTGACCTGTCCCACACTGGCTGGTGCTGCTCGTCGAGCACCAGCCGATGGAGCAGCCCCTTGGGCTGCTTCTTTCCGCACCCCAGGCAGGTCCGAATGGGCTGCCTGGGCTCCTCGCTTACGGCGTCCTCTGCCACGGACTCAGGCGCCTGCCTGGGCCTTCTTCAGCGCGTCGAGGTCGGCGCGCCGCTTGTTCTCTTCGTTCATGTAGTGCTCGGCGGCGGCCTTGATCTGCCGCGCCTTCTTGATGCCGATGCCGGCGACGTTGCCGATGCGCGTCAGGTCCATCTCCTTGACGATCTCCTCGACGGTGCCGAAGCCGGCCAGCTTGAAGCTGTCGACGTTGGTGGTGCCGATGCCGCGCACGCGGGCCAGGCGCTCGTCCTGGCTGAGCTCGTCGGGGTGCCGGCGCTCCTCGTCGAGGCGCCGCTGCTCGCGGTCCTTCTGCATCTGGTCGAGCTCGACGGCGTCGAGGGCCATCTGCGCGCGGGCCTTCTCCTGCATCGCCGGCACCTTCTCGGCCGGCAGCCCGGGGATCTGCGCCAGCACCTCGGGGTTCGCCTCGGCGATGTCCTTGGCCATGCGGAAGCCGTGGGCGTAGAGCGTCTCGACGAGGATCTCGTTGATGCCCGGCAGCTTGCCCAGCGAGCGGTCGGCGAAGTCGCGCATCTCCTTGACGCGCGACTCGCTGTTGATGTCGAGCTTCCAGCCGGTGAGCTGCGCGGCGAGGCGCACGTTCTGGCCCGAGCGGCCGATGGCCAGCGAGAGCTGGTCGTCGGGCACGATGATCTCCATGGCGTGGTTGGCCTCGTCGATGATCACCCGGCTCACCTCGGCGGGGGCCAGCGCGGCGCACACGAAGCGCGCCGGGTCCTCGTCGAACTCCACGATGTCGATCTTCTCGCCACGCAGCTCCTGCACCACGGCCTGCACGCGGCTGCCCTTGATGCCCACGCAGGCGCCCACGGGGTCCACGTCGGCGTCGCGGCTCGAGACGGCGATCTTCGAGCGGCGGCCCGGCTCACGGGCGGCGGCCTCGATCACCACGATGCCCTCGGCGATCTCCGGCACCTCCATCTCGAAGAGCTTGGTGAGGAGGTTCACCGACGAGCGCGAGAGGATGATCTGCGGGCCCTTGGCCTCGCGGAGCACGTCGAGCACGAAGGCCTGCACGCGGTCGCCCGGGCGGTAGACCTCGCGCGGCACCTGCTCGCGCACCGGGAGCACCGACTCGGCGCGGCCGAGATCGACGATGAGGTTGCCGCGCTCGAGGCGGCGGGCGATGCCGGTGACGATCTCGCCCTTGCGGTCCTTGTACTCGTTGAAGACGTTCTCGCGCTCCACGTCGCGCGTGCGCTGCAGGAGCACCTGCTTGGCCGTCTGCGCCGCGATGCGGCCGAAGCCGCGGCGGAAGGTCTTGAGCCCGAGGATGTCGCCGTACTGCTCGTCTTGCGCCTTGGCCTCGGCGGCGTTCTCGTCGAGGTAGAAGATCTGAAAGACGAGCTCGTCGCCGGGCTGCACCTCCATGCCCTGCTTGAGCGCCTGGTCGGCGGTGATCTGGTTGACGGCGTCGAGCGGGTCGGTGACCTGGTCCACCACGGTGATGGCCTGGAAGAGCTCCACCTGCCCCTTCTCGGCCTCGAACTTCGCCTCGATGGCGCGCTCCTGCCCGAAGTGCTTCTTCGCGGCCGTCTTCATCGCGTCTTCGAGCGTGGCGATGAGGATCGTCTTGTCGATGCCCTTGTCCTTGGCGACCTGGGTGATGACGTCATCGAGGCGGAGCGAAGCGGCTGCAGGAGTCATGGTGTGTTCCTTGTTGTCCACGACCGCCGAATGGCGGCCTGTCTGTGCACTACGGGTGAAACTCGAGGTTGGCGCGGGCGATGTCCTTGAAGGCGAGGGCGAAGTCGCCCGCTCCTTCGACGGCCACGACGACGCCATCAGACGACACGGCCTTGAGCGTGCCGACGAAGTTCTTGCGCGGGGGCTCGAAGAGCGGCGCGAAGGTCTTGATGCGCACCGTCTTGCCCGCCACCGCCTCGAAGTGCGCCTGCTTCTTGAGCGGGCGATCGACGCCGGGGCTCGAGACCTCGAGGCTGTACTCGTGCGCCACCAGGTCTTCGACGTCGAGGGCCCGGTCGACGGCGCGGCTGGCCAGGGCGCACTCGTCGACGCCCACCAGCGCCCCCGGCTTGTCGATGAACAGCCGCAGCACCCAGCCGCCGTGCTCCCGCACGAACTCCAGCTCGAGGAGCTCGAGCCCCTCGGCGGCGATCAGCGGCTCACACACCGCGAAGGCCTTCGCTTCGATGGACTGTCTGCGGTTCGACTCGGGCATGCGCTGAAAAGAAAAAAGTGGGCGGGTAGCCCACTTTCCGTGACCTCCGAAAAATTGGTGGAGGCCCCTCTACGCCAGCACCCCTCCCCATGTAAACAGCGCTCCCATGCGCATCGCGGCCGTACAGCTCACCAGTGGCGCCCAGAAGGCGAAGAACCTCGAGGCGGCGACCCGCCTGATCCACCAGGCCGCCGAAGCAGGCTGTCATTTCGTGGGGTTGCCCGAGAACTTCTCGTGGCTGGGCCCCGAGGCCGAGCGCGCCGAGAACGCCGAGGCCCTCGACGGCGCCACCCTGTCCACGCTGGCCGAGCTGGCACGGTCACTGAAAATCTCGCTCCTGGCTGGATCCATCCTCGAGCTCGGGGCGCCGGGCGGGCGCGTCTACAACACCTCGGTGCTCTTCGGCCCCGACGGGGCGCGGCTGGGGGTGTACCGGAAGCTGCACCTCTTTGACGTGGAGGTCGGCGACGGGCAGACCTACCGCGAGTCGGCGGCGGTCGCGCCGGGCACCGAGGTGGTGGTGGCCGACTCGCCCCTGGGCAAGGTGGGCCTGTCGGTCTGCTACGACCTGCGCTTCCCCGAGCTCTACCGGCGCCACGCCGAGGCCGGCGCGGTGCTGCTGACGGTGCCGGCGGCCTTCACCCTCATGACGGGCAAGGATCACTGGGAGGTGCTGCTCCGCGCGCGCGCCATCGAGAACCAGGCCTACGTGCTCGCCCCCGCGCAGCAGGGCCGCCACCCGAGGGACCGCCTCACCTGGGGCCACGCCATGGTGGTGGACCCCTGGGGCCTCGTCACCGCCCGCGCCTCGGAGGGCGAGGGCCTGGCCATGGCCGAGCTCGACCTCGAGTACCTGGCGAAGGTGCGGCGCACCCTGCCCGCGCTCACCCACCGCCGGTTGCCTTGACCGTGCCGTGCGCCGCGAGACGTGGTTAGAGCAGGCCTGATGGCGCGTGCCGCACTCCTCCTCCTGCTGCTCCTGGGCACCGGCTGCGCCACGGCGAAGCTGGTGGGCCCGAGGTCCGTGGCGCCCGACGACCCGGGCACCTCGCGCGTGGTGGTGCTCGAGCCCCTCTTCGAGCTCGCCGAGCTGCAGACCGTCAACCGCACCGAGTTCGCCAACGTCATGCCCGGCGCGATGCCGTTCGGCCCGGGCTACGGCTACGGCTCGGGCTTCAACCAGATGCCCACCACCGTGGCCGTCACCCGGCAGGTGCAGGAGAAGCCCTTCTTCGCCAGGGCCGAGACGCTGGTGCGCGTGCACGCCCTGGTGCTGCAGGAGGTGCAGCGGCGGCGGCCCTCGTGGCGCGTCACCTCCACCTCCGGCGCGCCGCTGCTCCAGGGCGAGCTCACCGTGGTGCGCACCATCATCGAGGGCAACGAGTACGTCGCCTCCAACCGCACGCTCAAGAACCTCGCCTTCGGCTTCGGGCTCGTCATCTGGCCGCTGCAGCTCTTCCACCTCGAGCCGGTGGAGGAGACCATGCGCATCTACGGCACCGTGGAGCGCTTCGCCCTCGGCGCCGATGGGCTGCGCCAGCGGCTGGTGAAGTACCCCTCGCAGCCCGACTTCGCGGTGAACCTGGCCGGCGTCGAGGCGCGCCGCCGCCCCTTCGGGCTCGACGTCACCTTCGAAGAGGGGCTGCTCGCTGATGAGCGGCCCCGCCCCGGCGTGCTGACGACGGGCTTCGTCGAGCGCCTCGCCGTCGCCGTCATCGCCCTCGTGGAGGAAGCACCGTGAGCATCTGGGACAGCGTCAAGCCTGCGAAGAAGGCCGTCACCGCCACCGCCGTCGAGCTGTCGGCCGACCAGCGGCTGCTCTCGCTCGGCTGGAGCGACGGCACCCGCTCCGAGGTCAGCGCGCGGCGCCTCCGCCAGTACTGCCCCTGCGCGGAGTGCGTCGAGGAGTGGAGCGGCAAGCGCACCTTCGAGGTGGACTCCATCCCCGCCGAGATGAAGGTGGTCGAGGTGCAGCCGGTGGGCAACTACGCCCTGGCCTTCACCTTCGGCGACCTGCACCGCACCGGCATCTTCCAGTGGGAGTACTTGAAGACGCTCTCTACGGGGAGCGGCCCGCCAGCCTGAAGGCCGCGCGCCACGGCACCACGCCCAGCAGCACGCCGCCCACGCACAGCAGCGAGCCGAGGGCGCCCAGCGGCGTCACCGGCTCGCCCAGCCAGGTGAGCGACAGCGCCCACGCGACGGCGGGCACGAGCTGCGTGGTGGCGCTCCCGGCGGTGGCGGTGGTGAAGCCCATGCCCCAGGTGAAGAGGAGCTGCCCCGCGATGGACAGCAGGCCGATGCCCACGGCGAGGGCCACGGCCGGGCCCGCCATCGGCACCCAGCCGGGCGCCGCGAGCGGCAGGCTCACGACGAGGCCCACGGCGCAGAAGGCGAAGAAGACGGTCTCGGCGTCGGTGTCGTCGCGCAGCCGCTTGATGACCGTCATCGCCGCGCCGCCGGCTACCGCCGAGAGCACCCCGGCCACGGCGCCGACGTCGGGCACGAGCGCGCTGGCCCCGCTGCCCGACGAGAGTGCGACCAGCGCCGCGCCGGCGGTCGCCACCACCAGGCCCACGCGCGAGAGGGGCGCGGTCGTCTCGCGCAGCCACCAGCCGGCGAAGAGGGCCGCGTACACCGGCGACGAGTAGTTGAGCACCGTCGCCGACGCCGCGCCGAGGCGCTCGATGGCGAAGAAGTAGGTGACGACGGCCACGCCGCCGAAGAGGCCGCGCAGCAGGAGCAGCCGCCAGCGCGCGAGGTTCGGCCGCCTGCCGCGCGCGGCGAAGATGAGCGCCACGCCGACGAGGCCCACGGCGAAGCGGATGGCCGTGAGCTGCGCCGAGGGCACCACCCCGGCCAGCAGCCGCACCAGCGTCGCCATGAGCCCGAAGAAGAGCGACGAGACGGCGATGACGGCGGTTCCGCTGCGGGCGACGGGCGACACGGGCGCGCGGTGATTACGCGGAAGACCTGCGCGCCGCAGCACATTCTGCGGCACAATGGCCCGATGCCCACTGAGGACGAGGAGGACTCGCCGTTCCAGGGCCCTGCCCTCCGCCCCGACGGCCAGATCACCGGCCGCACGCCAGCGGCCACCCCGCCCAACGAGGCCCTCGAGGGCCGCTTCGGGGCGGTGGAGCTCCCCCGCGCGCCCAGCCTCGAGCTCGAGCTCGTCGAGCGGGGCCCAAAGCAGTACGAGCCACGCGTCGAGTCGTTCCGCCCCGAGGTGCCCCCGCCTCGCCGCGGCCGCGGCCTCAAGGTGGCCCTCGGCGCCCTCGGCCTGGGCGTCGCGCTCCTGGCCACCTTCCTCCTCGCCCCGCGGCCGCTGCTCGCGCGCGTGGGCCTCGACGGCCTGCGCGGGGAGTTCGACGTGGGGCCGCTCGCCTTCCGCCGCCACTCCGCCCCGCTCCTCGTCCAAAGCACCCCGAGCGGCGCCACCGTCACCATCGCCGGCAAGGTCGTCGGCGTGACGCCGTGGGCCGGCGACAACGTCTGGCCCCACGAGGCGCCCATCACCGTCAGCCTGGCGGGCTACTCGCCCTGGTCGGCCACGCTGCGCGAGGGCGTGGAGCAGAAGCTGTCCGTCGCCCTCAAGCCCCGCGGCAAGGTGACCGTCGACATGGACGTCGGCGAGCTCGACCACGCAGAGCGCCCCGCCCCATGAGCCACCCGAACGCCGCCCGCCTCACCGCCTTCTACGAGGGCTTCTCGCGCAAAGACGCCGCGCCCATGCGCGCCGTGTACGCCGCCGACGCGCGCTTCACCGACCCGGCCTTCCCCGACCTGCGCGGCGCCGCCATCGGCGACATGTGGGCGATGCTCTGCGAGACGGGCAAGGACCTGCGCGTGGAGTTCCGCGACGTCACCGCCGACGACGCCACCGGCAGCGCCCACTGGGAGGCCTGGTACGGCTTCGGCGGCCGGCCGGTGCACAACGTCATCGAGGCGCGCTTCCGCTTCGGGCCCGACGGCCTCGTCACCGAGCACGTCGACAGCTTCGACTTCTGGCGCTGGAGCCGCCAGGCCCTGGGGCTCCCCGGCGCGCTGCTGGGCTGGTCACCCTTCCTCCGCGGCGCCGTGCAGAGCCGCGCGGGCAAGACGCTGGCCGTCTGGCGCAAGCGCCGCGCCGGCGCCTGAGGGCTACTTCACGACCCGCAGGTGACCCTTGCGAGGCGGGCTCGGGTCCTTCGGGGGCTCGTCTTCGCCGACCTCGGGCGTCGCCAGCACCACCTCGCGCAAGATGGAGCGCGGCCCTCGGGGCTCCTCGCCGGTCGGCGGGGGGAGCGACGCCTTCTCGGTGGCGGCCGCGGCGAGCTCCTCGGGCATGTCGTCGGGGTACATCCAGTACTCGCGGCTCACGAGGGAGGCGATGGCGTAGAGCGCCGACCACGGCACGCCGACGGTGAAGCGGCTGCCGCCGAAGCTCAGGCTCTGCCGCACGCCCCACTCGCTGACCGAGAGGTCGGGCGGGTCGAAGCGGTACGAGACGTTGAGCACGAGCTGGTGGTCGCCGCGGAACTGCTCGGGCACCAGCACCCCGGGCCGCCGCGCGTCGAGGTGGAGCTGCGTCATGCCCTGTTCGAGGGCCTGGAGCAGCCGCTGCTTCTTCTCGTTCTCTTTCCGGTCCATCAGCGCCGTCGCATCGCGCGGTCCATCTCGCGCTTTGCTTCCCTGTCCTTGATCGTGTCTCGTCGATCGAGGCCCGTCTTGCCCTTGCCGAGCCCCAGCTTCACCTTCGCCCTGCCGTTCTTGAAGTACAGCGCCAGCGGGATGATGGAGTAACCGCGCTCCTTCACCTTCGCCGCCCAGCGATCGAGTTCGGCCCGGTGCACCAGCAGCTTGCGCGGCCGCGTGGGCAGGTGGCTGAAGGTCGTCGCCGGCTTGTACGCCCCGATGTGGGCGTTGAAGAGGAACAGCTCGCCGCGCTCCGGCAGCGCGTAGGCGTCAGAGAGGCTCGCCTCGCCCGCCCGCAGCGCCTTCACCTCGCTGCCCATGAGCGCCAGGCCCGCCTCGAGCGTGTCGTCGATCTGGTAGTCGAACCGCGCGCGGCGGTTCTCGCAGATCAACTTCTCGCCTTCGCTGGGCTTGCCGGCCATCGCGCGCCTTCTCGTCGATGCTCAGGAAAGGCGCAATGGAACGTTGTCGATGAGCCGCGTGGCGCCCGAGAAGGCCGCCACCAGCGCGCGGGCCGGCTCCCCGGGCACCAGGCGCGTGAGGGGCTCGAGCGTCCTGCCGTGGCACACGGCCACGTAGTCCTCCTGCAGCCCCGCGGCGGCCAGCGGCGCGCGCAGCAGGCCCAGCAGCACCGCCACGTCGGCCTCGCCAGCCTCCACCGCGCGCTGCGCCGCGAAGAGCCCCTGCGAGAGCGCGAGCGCCCGCTGCCGCTGCTCGGCCGAGAGGTAGGCGTTGCGCGACGACATGGCCAGCCCGTCG
>CAYUZK010000252.1:0-8548 GCA_964449625.1 uncultured Archangium sp. | reverse complement strand
AAGCAGCAGGGCGGCGCCGAGCGCGCGCAGCTCCACCTCGAGCCCTACGACTGACGCCGGCCCGCCGTCAGCTCCCGCGGAGCATCGCCACCACCCAGCCCACGTGCCGCCCCTGCGCGGTGCCCAGGCCGTGCTGCGTGAGCATGTCCGTCTCGAGGATGCGGCTGTGCGCCTCGACGTTCGTCTCGAACACGGAGTCGGCGATGACGGCGCCGGTGGGCATCACCTGCCGGCCGACGACGCGGAAGCGCCGGAGCACCTCGAGCGACGCCAGGCGGAGCAGCTCGTAGCGCCGGGCCTCGAAGCCGGGCTCCACGGCCACGGCGACGATGAGCTTGCCGAACGTGGGGTCCTTGTTGACGAGCGTGTCGCCCACGTCGAAGCCCACGTCGAAGCGCACGCGCAGGTCGGCGACGCCCTGCACGCCGTCCACCTCGAGCTGCGCTTGCACCGCGCGAGCGTCGGGCACGGCGATGACGTCGAAGATGCCGGCGTTGGGCAGGAAGAGCCCCCGCTGGCCGTCGCGCGGGTCCTTCAAGTCCGCCCGCCAGGCCTCGGCGTTGATGCGGAACTCGCGGGCCACGTGCGTGTGGAGCACGTCCTCCTGCGCGAAGGGAATCGGCCGGCCCGAGGCGACGAGGAGCTGCAGCTGCACGAGGTTGAGCGGCGCGAGGGAGCCGTCGGGCTGCCGCACGCGGTGCGCCTCCTCGCTCACCGGGTGCTCGACCTGGATGCGGGTGTTCATCTCGAGCAGGTAGAAGTGCCCGTCCTTGAACATGAGCTCCACGGTGCAGGCGCCCACGTAGCCGCACTCGTCGGCGATGCGGGCCGCGATGCCGCAGATGCGCTCGGTCAGCTCCGGCTGGTCGCGCAGCAGCGCCGGCGGCGCCTCTTCCTGGATCTTCTGGCTCGCCCGCTGCTCCGTGCAGTCGCGCATGCCGAAGTGCCGCGTGTTGCCGAAGCGGTCGCGCACTACCTGCACCTCGAGGTGCATCGTCTCGGGGATGTTCTGCTCGAACATCACGCCCGCGTCCCAGCCGTTGGTGCCGATCTCCCCCAGCACCCGCTTCACCGCCGCCGGCACCTCGCCGAGCGAGGCCACCACCACCTGCCCGCGCCCGCCGCCGCCGTTGGCTGCCTTGATGCGCCCGGGGAAGGTGAAGCGCCCCGCCTCGTGGCCCGCGCCGATGGCGGCGATGATCTCCTCCGCGTCGGACGACTCGAGCACGATGCCCGGCGTCACCGCCTTCGGGTCGATGGCCTGCGCGATGCCGCGGAACTTGCGCTTGTCGCCCGCGCGCTCCACCACGTCCTGCATCGGGCCCACGAAGACGAGGCCCTCCTCGCGGAAGAGCTGAATGGCCGCGCTGTTCTCCGCGAGCGGCCCGTAGCCCGGGTAGAGCGCCGCGCACGCGAGCTCCGCCTCGGCCTGCTCGCCGAAGCGCGCCGCGAAGGCCTCGCGCACCTTCGAGGCGATCTGCCTCGCGTTGCCGTAGCTCTCGCGGAAGGAGCCCGCCAGCCCGATGCCGAAGCCGCCGGCCTCCTTTGCCAGGCGCACCTGCAGCGACGCGGCGTCGTCCTGCTCGCTGAAGAGCACCACCGGCGTGGCGCCGAAGGCGACGGCCTCGCGCACCGCCCGCACGCCCATCTCGCCCTTGTCGGCGACGACGACGTACCGGAGCGCGCCCGCGCCCACCGTCGTCGCCGGCAGCCGATCGAGCGGGTACGTCGCCAGGTACACCGCGTCGGCCGCGCGCGCCGCCTGCGGCATCAACGCCGCCGCCTCGAGGGTGAGCCGCTGCCGCAGCGGCGCCACCAGCGCCGGGAAGCGGTGCAGCGCCACGAGCAGGCGCAGGCCCTCCTCGTCGCCGTCGGCCGCCGCCTCGAGCTGCCCCGCCAGCGTCACCAGCGAGGCCGACTCCAGCAGCGTGGCCCACGTCGGCTCCTCCGCCAGGACGGTGCGCGCGACCTGCACGCGCGCCCACAGCGCCAGGAGCAGCGCAGGCCCGCCCGCGTGCGCGCGCGAGAGCGGCGGCTCCCAGGCGAAGTAGCGCAGCCACGCGTCGCCGTTGGCGATGAGGTAGCGCAGCGCCACGAGCCGGTGGCCCGCCGCCCCCAGGGGCAGCGAGGCGAGCGCCGTCAGCCGCGTGTCGGGCGGCCCGGCCAGCACGGCCAGCACTGCGTTGCAGCTCACGCGGGCGCTGCGGGGGCTCACGCACGACTGCAGGGCGTGGAGGAGCTGCGGGTCGGGCTGCGCGGGGGTCGCGGGGGAGGTCGACATGGCCGGCGCCTTCTAAGGACGCGGGCCGGGCCGCTCAAGGCCCCTGGCTGTGACGCAGGGCGCCACGGGCTCAGCGCGTCTGGGCCTGAAGCTCGCCCGACGCCTCCACCGCGCCGCCCCCCGCGCGCAGCAGGTGCACGGTGCTGGCCTGCGGCCCCTTGTCGCCCTGCGCCTCGACGAAGCTGACGTGGCTGCCGACCTCGAGGCGCTGCCAGCCGCTGCCGAGCACGCTGTGGCGGTGGAAGTACACGTCGCGCCCGTCTTCGCTGCGGAGGAAGCCGCAGTCGCGGTCGCCGAAGAGCTGGGTGACGACGCCCGTCGGCGGCCCCTCGTGGTGCTTGGTGTGGCCGCGCAGCTCGCGCACGTACTCCCGGAGCTGCCGGCGGAGGTTCGCGAAGGCCTCGTTCACCGCCGCGAAGGCGTCCTCGAAGTTCTCGTGCGCCTCCGGGTCGCGCGCCACCACCAGCACCTTGCCGGGCACCACGAGCTCGACCTTCACCTGGAAGTGCCTGCCGTGGCGCTTGTGCTGGTGTGGCAGCTCCACCGCCACCCGGCACGCGGTGATGCGGTCCCAGATGTGGTCGAGGTCCGCCAGCTCCTCGTGGATCCGCGCAGTAAGTGCATCAGAGGAGTCGAGCCCCCGGTAGACGATGTGCGGCTGGGTCTTCATGAGTTCGCCGAAATGCAAACCCCCTGCCCGCACCGCGCTGAAAAACGCGAGTGAGTTCGAGCGAGTACGCGTCGCGCCTGGGCTCGCCGGCGCAAGAACTTCGCGCCCGGACTGGCGAGCGGGCTTCTTGAATCCTGAGAAAAGGTCTGAAAAGACAGGCCCTTGCGCGCGTGCTCCGTGTAGGTGTAGGTGGTTCTCAACCCACGGGGGTCACACCATGCGGCAGCTCTTCTGGAGTGCAGTGGCGGTCGCGGTGCTGGGGGCCTGTGGCCCGGACTCGGCGGCGGTGCTCGACGAAGACGGGGACAGCGAGGGCCTCGAGCTGGCCGTCTCGGAGCTCAACGTCAGCCTCATCCTCCCCTTCCTCAACGGGCCCGACGCCACGCTCGAGGTGCTGGACGGAGACGTCGGCCTCGATGGGCGTGCAGCGCGCAACATCGTCACGCGGGTGCGCGGCGCCGACCTCGTGCTCGGCACGCCCGATGACCGACCCATCGTCAGCCTCGCGGACCTCGACGCCATCGCGTACGTCGGCGAGGCGGCCATCGCGGCCATCGACCGCTTCGTCACCGCCCGCGGCGGCAGCAGCGGAACGCCGGTGGTCGTCGAGGGCGTGTCCTTCTCCGGGGCGCAGGCGGCGATGGCCGTCGCCGTGACCAACGACGCGCGCCTGTTCCAGGTGAGCATGAGCGAGTACCAGCGCGCGAACCTCATGCACGGGCGCCCGCACGCCAACGTGGCGTCCATCGCGGCCACCGCGGGCATCGGCCCGGTCGCCCTGCAGAAGCTCAAGACGTTCACCGCGAGCCAGCTCCCGCCGACGCCGGCCCCGACGCCGACGCCCGGCGTCTGCAGCGAGGTCGAAGGCAAGCGTGACGGCGTGCTCTTCACCGCCGCCGAGGCCTGCAAGGCGGTCGAGTTCTTGAACCGCGCGCGCACGAGCGAGATGTACAACCTGTCCAAGGCGGCCATCGACTTCGCGTGGAGCGGCGGCCCGTACCGCCCCAACGGCGCCACGGGGCGAAGCGAGTGGGCACGCCTCAACGAGTTCACCGACGCCGCCGGCATCGGCGCGACCACCGTGGCCAATCTTCGGGACAGAATCGTGCACGGCTGGCAGCCCAACGGGCTCACCTCCGACACCGTCGCCACCACCTGGAGCAACCGCCAGGCGCTCAAGGACAAGCCCGTGCGCTTCGAGCGCGTCTACGTCAAGCGCGTGCTCCCCATGGAGCAGGACCCCAACCGCTCCTGGGTCGGCTTCATCTGCGCGGAGCTCCGCGACACGCCGACGGCCAGCAACTTCGTCTTCGCCTGCCAGACGCTGGTCGGCGCCGACAGCGCGAGCGGCTGCAGCGCACGCGACTGCATCACCAACAAGGCCGGCACCTACGTGAACCTCCGCGGCGAGCTCAACGCGACCGGCATGCCGGGCTCCGGTGGCTTCCGCGTGAACTTCTCCACCGAACCCCTGGCTCCGAGCCCCGCAGTCCCCTGAGGTCCACCATGCGCCGCCTCCTCTTCGCTGGCCTCGTCGTCTCCTTCTCGCTCGCCTGCGGCCCGCAGGACGCCCTCCTCACCGAGGAAGACGAGACGCTGGAGCTCGCCGAGGGCCCGCTGCTCGGCGCCGACGGCAAGGACGCGGCTGAGCGCGGCTGCAACGTGGTGCTGCGCACGCTCACGCGCGGCAACACCCGCTGCTCCAGCGGCCTGTGCTGGTGGTCCTGGAAGGGCACCGTCGACCTCTCGGCGCAGGCCGTGGCCGAAGGCGGCAGGCCCGGCGTGCTCTTCAAGAACCAGGACGCCCGCGCGTGGTCGAGCGTCACGCCCACGAAGGTGTCGGGCGCGCCCGCGGGCTTCCAGCGGTACACCTTCACCCTCTGGCGCAACACCCTGCGCGACGGCATGTCGGCCACCGCCTACTCCCGCGCGAAGGTCGAGGTGGCGCCCTTCCTCCGCACCACCACCGGTGCGCGCCTCTTCGACCACAACCGCAACCCCGGCGAGTTCGACAACTACCTGCTGACCTCCGCGGGCGGCTGGGCCCTGGGCGACGACCCGGCGGCCTGCGGCGCGAAGCCCTCGGTGCTGCCGCGGCTCGCCTTCGATGCCGGCTGGCAGACCTCTCAGCAGGGCGCGCTCGTCGCGGGGCGGCCCTTCGTCCTCTCGTACGCCATCGACCGGCTGCCCACCTGCCGCGGCACGCACAACGGCCACCCCGCGTGGGACGTGCGCGCCTTCGTGCGCTTCTCGCCGTCGGGCGCCGTGGTGGAGGGCTCGGTGCGCGGCTTCGACTCGCCCACCGGCACGCCGAGCAACGCCAGCGCCGTGTCGGCGCCCCTCGAGGTGGCCGTGCCCGCGGGCAGCACCGGCGCCGAGGTGTGGTTCAAGAACTTCACCGGCGCGGGCAGCACCTGCGAGGCGTGGGACTCGAACCTGGGCGCCAACTACCGCTTCACCGTCGAGCCGAAGGCGCTCCCGGCCGTCGAGTGGGTGGGCAACGCGGGCTCGTCCTTCAACCGCTCCTGCACGCGCAGCGACGGCGTGCCCAACGACGTGTGGCTCGACTCGTACATCCAGCAGCGCGCGTGCAGCTTCGTGACCGCCGACGTCTACGCGCCCGGCGTCACCGACGCGGCCGTGCAGCGCCCGTGGGCCGTGCACGCGCGCGCGGTGCTGACGCTCGACGGCCGCGACCTCGGTGCCCGGCCCCTCGACTTCAAGGGCCGCGTGGGCAACGACTACCGCTTCCAGTTCGAGCTTCCCCGCGCGGAGCTCTTCTACGGCCCCAGGTGGTCGCAGCTCTCGTACACGCTCGAGTTCTCCACCGACGGCGCAACCTGGAAGCGCGAGCCGACGCGCACCGTCACCCGCGACGAGAGCTTCTGCAACCAGGCCTGGGGCAGCTGCACCCGCTGAGGCGGCCGGCGCCGCAGGGGCCTCAGGCCTCCTTGCGCACGAAGCTGTCGATGACGAGCAACCCCACGCCCACCACGATGGCCGTGTCGGCCACGTTGAAGGCCGGCCAGTAGGCCTTCTCGAGCCAGTGGGCCTCGAGGAAGTCGATGACGAAGCCGCGCGCGAGGCGGTCGAGGTAGTTGCCCAGGGCGCCGCCGAGCACCAGCGGCAGGCCCCACCGCGCCCAGCCCTCGCCCTTCTCGCCCTTGAGCTTCGAGAAGTAGAAGCCGATGAGGATGACGGCGCCGATGGACACGAGGTGGAAGAGCGGGCCGCGCAGGTGCTCGGGGAGCGTGCGGAAGAGGCCGAAGGCCGCGCCCGGGTTCTCCGCGTAGCGCAGGCGGAAGTAGTCGTCGGACAGCACCACCATGTCCTTCGGGCGGTAGTGGTAGCCGTCGAAGCCGGGCTCGGGCGCCGCGCCGACGAAGACGGCCACGCGGCTTGGCGCGCCGTCGAAGGCGGTGGTGAGCGTCTCGAGCACCACGAACTTGGTCCACTGGTCGAGCACGATGACCCCCAGGGCCACGGCCACCAGCCAGACGTACTTGCGAGCCATGGGGCGCCCTAGACCACGCGGCGCGGCCGCGGCGCAAGCGCTGGGGCTGGCCGACCGGGCGAGGCCTACGGCGCGGTGAGCAGCTCGACGAAGGCGCGGGCCGCGGGGAACTCGGCGAGCAGCGCGGCGCGGTTGCCCAGCTCGAAGGCCGAGAACTCGAAGCCCGGCGACACCGTGCAGCCGACGAGGCTCCAGGCCACGCCGTCGGCCGGCCACGAGCCGAACCAGGTGCCCGCGGGCACCACGTGCTGCGGGTACTCCGAAGACAGGCGCGTCACCTTCGCCGGCCCGCCGCGCTGGAGCTCCGCCACCAGGAGCGGCCCGCCCCGGTAGAAGTGCCACACCTCGTCGGCGTCGAGGCGGTGCAGCCGCGAGCGCTGGCCCTTCCCGAGGAGGTAGAGGATGGCCGTGCTCACGCTCCGCGAGCTGCCCGGCAGCGTCGCGGCCGCGCGGTAGGTCTCCTTGTAGAAGCCACCTTCGGGGTGCGGCGAAAGGCCCAGGTCTCGAACGAGCGTCTCCACGCCCGGCACCGTAGCCGAAGGCAGCGAGGGCGCGGCGGCTGTGCTCAGGTGCGCTGCATGCGCGTACTCCTCCTCGCCCTCCTCTGCAGCTCGGCGGCCCTCGCCGCGCCCACCACCAAGAAGGTCCCCTACGAGGTCGACGGCGTGAAGCTCGAGGGCGTGCTCGTCACCGAAGAGGGCGGCCCGAAGCGCCCGGGCCTGGTGCTGGTGCCCAACTGGCTCGGCGTCACCGAGGCGAACGTGAAGCAGGCGCAGCTCGTCGCCAGCCGCGGCTACGTCGTCTTCGTGGCCGACACCTACGGCGTGAAGGGCCGCCCGAAGAACCAGGACGAGGCCGGCAAGGCCTCGGGCGCGCTGAAGGCCGACCGCGCGCTCCTGCGCAAGCGCGTGGCGAAGGCCCTCGAGGTGCTCCGCGGCATGTCGGTGCCCTGGCTCGACGCCACGCGCCTGGGCGCCATCGGCTTCTGCTTCGGCGGCACCGCGGCCCTGGAGCTGGCGCGCAGCGGCGCGGCGGTGAAGGGCGTCGTCTCGTTCCACGGCGGCCTCGCGTCGCCCGCGCCCGATGACGCGAAGGCCATCACCGGCAAGGTGCTGGCGCTCCACGGCGCCGACGACCCCTTCGTGCCGGCCGACGAGGTCGCCGCCTTCCAGGCCGAGCTGCGGGCGGCGAAGGTCGACTGGCAGCTCGTCGCCTACGGCAACGCGGTGCACAGCTTCACCGACGTCGACGCCAACGTGCCCGGCAAGAGCCAGTACCACCCCGTCGTCGCCGCCCGCGCCTACGCCGCGATGGACGCCTTCTTCGCCGAGGCCTTCGCCGGCAAGCGCTAAGCGGCGGCGGCGCCCTCAGTTCATGTCTTCGAGGCGCGCGCGCCCGTCCTTGCCGAAGGTGACGAAGACGGCGTTGTCACTCCAGACCGAGGCGAGCTGGAACTGGAAGGCGTCGGTGGCCGGGTCGAAGCCCACGCCCGAGTCGTCGGGGTCGGTGATGCGCTGGAGGCTCGCCGGCCGCAGCGCCGCGGTGCGCAGGTGGTACTCGAGCCGCGGCCCCTCTTCGCCCGACGACGAGGTCAGCTCGGAGGCCTGCCGCTTCGCCATCATCAGCGCGAGCGCGCGCGCCGTGGCCTCGTCGCCCGGCCCCAGCGTCGCGGGCACCGGCAGCGCGGTGGCGCCCGAGAGGTCCACGCGGGCGAGGCTCACGTCACGGCCTGCCTGCGGCCGCGGCGTGGCGTACGCAGCGAGGAAGTCGCTGCGGCCCGTGGCGACGTCGGTGCGCTCGACGTAGCCGAGCACCACGGCGCCGGGCCGCGAGCGCTGCAGCGCCGCCTCGAGCGAGGCGACCGTGGGCCCCGTCACCGGCACGCTGTCCTTGAGCATGGTGACGCCGAGCACCTGGCCCGCCTTCGCGCCCACGCCGAGCGTCACCTTCGCCGTGGCCGTCGGCCCGTCGTTGCGGCGCACGTCGACCTCGACCACCAGGCTGCTCTTCGTCTCCTTCACCAGCCGCACGTCGAGCGGCGGCCGGTGCCCGCCCGCCCAGGGCGCGAGCGCGCGCGTGGCCG
>CAYUZK010000251.1:0-8600 GCA_964449625.1 uncultured Archangium sp. | reverse complement strand
TCAGACGCAGGGGTGCCCCGCATGGTGACCGCCGTCCGCGATGGGCTCAAGGCCGTGACCCTCTCGTCGCCTGCAGGGACCAGCCTCTTCGAGCTCACCTCCGCGGCGCTCCCGGGCGTCGGCGCGGGGGCGCGCCTCGAGAGCGACACTGAGCGGCCCGTCGGCGCGCGCGGCATGCGCCTGGCCGCGCTGTGGAGCCCGAAGGAGCGCTCGTTCCTGATCCTCCGCGGCGGACCGACGGAGACGCTGACGCTCACCCAGGGCGTCGTCGGGCGCTGCGGCGCGTTCGCGCTCGACCGGCTGTGGGTGCCCGTGCTGGGCGTTTCGAACAGCGGTGACGTGGGCCTGGTGGCCTTCAACGACTCGGTCACGCCAGCCGTCGACGAGCCGACGCGATACCCGCTGCTCTCCACCATCGGCGCAAACGGAGAGAGCCCATGCGTCGCCGCGCAGGACACCTCGCTGCTGCTCGCGTTCGCAGACAACGCGCGCGCGCTCCAGCTCGTCCGCGTCTCCCTGGCCACGGGCACGCCGGTGCCGAGCCGCGTCAGCCTCCCCTTCACGACCCAGGGCGTGAAGCACCCCGTCGTCGCGGCCATCACCGGAGGTTGGCAGGTCGCCTGGGAGGAGGAGGGGCCACTGGGCTCCACCATCCACGGGCTGACGGTGAGCGCCCTCGGGGTAGCCTCCATGCCGCAGCGGCTGGGCCAGGGTCTCGACGAGCGCAACCCCTGGCTCGCCGCGGCGCCCAACGGCCACGCGCTGCTGGTGTGGAACGAGTTCGAGCCGGAGCTGGGCGTCGCGCTGGTGAAGCGGCGCGTGCTGGGCAGCCCGCCGGTGGCCAGCACCGACGGCGGCATGGTGGACGCGGGGGTCATCGAGCCTCAGGACGCAGGCGCGGTCGACGCGGGCCTCCCCGACGCGGGAGCGGGTGACGCGGGGCTCCCCGATGCCGGCGACGGCGACGCGGGCGTGAGCGGCGACGACGCCGGAGTCGCCGACGCGGGCGAGGTCGACGCGCAGGACGCTGGTGTCGGCAAGCCGAAGCCGGTGCGCCTCACCTCCTGTGGCTGCGCCGCTGACGGGGCGTCGGCCCTCGCGCTCCTCGGGCTCGCCCTGCTGCTCCGCCGCCGCCGCTGACGGTCAGTGGTCATCGGCGCGCGACCGACGCGGTGCTCAGCCGGCCGCCCTGGGCGCGCGACGCCCGCTACACTGCCGAGCGTGGACCTCGAGCCCTGGCGCGTGCAGCTCCTCCAGTTCCTCGACGTGGCCCGCCTCGGCGCGCAGTTCCCCGACGCGGCGCGGTGGCGCGGCCTGCTCGAGCTCCTCGGCCGCGCGGGCCCGCGGGGCCGCCCGCTCAAGTTCGCCCGCTCGCCCCACACCGGTCTCCCCACGCGGCGCGCCCTCGCGCAGCTCCACCGCCTGCAGCACGTGGCCCGCGAGTTCCTCGCCTCGCAGCGGCACCGCCCCTCGCCGCAGGCCCGCGCGTTCTCCCTCGCGCTCGGCGCCGTCGAGCTCCCGCCCGTCGTCGCCACCTCGGTGCGCCTCGTCGCCCGGGGCTCGCCGGACCGCTTCGTCTTGCTCCACGAGCGCCTCGACGCGACGGCGGTGCGCTTCACCGTGCAGCTGGGACAGCGCCGCGGGCGCCACGTGCTCCTCGGCCGCGACGAGCTGGCCCGCCCTGCCGAGGGCCTCGAGCGCGCGCTCCGCGTGGGCGGCGGCGGCGACGCGCGCGACGTCTTCCTCGCCCTCGCCGAGCTGCCGGGGCTCGAGGTGACGGAGGTGGTGCGCGGCGAGCTCGGCCCCTTCGTGTCGTCGCTCTGGCCCGCGCCGCGAGAGCTGGCCGTCGACGCGCGCGCGCTGCGGCAGGTCGTCGCCACGCACCCCACCGGCGCCGCCGTGCTGTCCGTCAGCCTCGAGCGGCTGGGCGGCGGCGTGAGCGCGCCGTCGCACCGCGACCCCTGGAGCGCGCCCGCGCCGCCGCTGCCCGGCCTGCTCCTCGCGCGGGAGCGCCGGCTCTTCTGCACGCCTGACGTCGAGGCGCCGCTCAAGACCGCGGCAGGCCAAGGCCTCCTCGTGCGGAGCCGCTGAGATTCCAGCGGGCCCGCCGCGCGCGACGACTAGGCTTCGCCGCCATGGCCGCGAAGGACGCCCTCGCCGGGAGCCTCGTCGAAGAGCTGGTGCACCAGTTCACCGACCCCTTCGCCTTCTACCGGGAGCTCATCCAGAACAGCATCGACGCGGGCTCGACGCGCATCGAGGTGACGCTCGCCTACCGCCCCGGGCCGCAGACGGGCCTGGGCCTCATCACCGTCGCCGACTGGGGCGAGGGCATGAACCGGGACCTCATCGAGAACTACCTCGTCACCAAGTTCCGCTCCACGAAGGAGCACGACCTGACGAAGATCGGCAAGTTCGGCATCGGCTTCGTGAGCATCTTCGCCTGCGCGCCCGACGCGGTGACGGTGGAGACGGGCCGCGACGGCGAGGCCTGGCGCGTGCTCTTCCGCGCCGACACCACCTGGGAGCTGCTCAAGCTGAGCGAGCCCGTCGAGGGCACCCGCGTCACGCTCCACAAGGAAATGACGGGCCCGGCGTGGGAGGAGTTCGTCGCCCGCTCCCGCGAGGCCCTCGGCCGCTGGTGCCGGCACTCCGACGTCGACGTGGTCTTCGCCGCCGGCCGCGCCGACGGCGCCGCGCCCCCGCCCCACGCGCCGGTGCGCGAGCCGCTGCTCGTCAACGCGCCCTTCCAGGTGGAGCACGTCGAAGACGGCACCCACATCATCGCCGGGCCCGCGCGCGAGGCGCCGGCCCCCACCGGCCTCTACAACCGCGGCCTCACGCTCCTCGAGACGACGGAGCCGATGGTGCCCGGCGTCGCGCTGAAGATCGTCAGCCGCTACCTCGAGCACACCCTCACCCGCGACAACGTGCGGCGCGACCGCCACTTCTCCAAGGCCCTCGCCCTCGCCCGCGCGCTCGTCGAAGGTGCGCTCCTGCGCCAGCTCCCGGCCGAGCTCGAGGCCGCCGCCGCGCGCCGCGACGGCGCCGACGACTGGGCCACCCTCTTCCGCTTCGCGCTGCCCCGCCTCAAGCCCGCGCAGCTCTCCTACCGCCTGTGCGGCGGCGGGGCCGTCGGCCGCGACGCGGTGGTGCGCGCGGCGAAGCAGGGCCCGCTCCCCTTCGCCACCACGCGCTCGCTCGTCGTCGACCGCCTCCTCGCCGCGCAGGTGCCGGTGCTCGAGCTGCGCCCCGGGGCAGCGCTGGCGGACCTCGTGCTGGGCTCGCTCAAGCTCGACGGCGCCGTGGAGGCCGACACGCACTTCACCTACGCCGCGCCCCCGGAGACGCCGACGCCCCGGGCCTTCGCCGCCGCGCTCCTCGAGCTCCTCACCCGCGCCGGCGCGCGCGTGCAGCAGGTGGAGGTCTCGACCGTGCGCGGCGCGGCCCACGCCGAGCCGCTCGTGCTGCTCCGCGCGCTCGGCCGCCCGCAGGCCTTCGCCGAGGCCGTCGCCTCGCCCTTCGCGCGCGGCGCCCCGCCGGTGCTGTGCCTCAACCCCGGGCACGCGGCCCTCGCCGCCGCGGTGCCGCTCTTCGACCGGGCGCCGCGCCTGGCCGCGCTCCTCGTGGCGCGGCTGGTGCTGGTCCGCCACGGCCGCCTCGACGCGCCCACCGACGCCGCCCTCACCGCCTGGGGGCTCACGTGAGCCGCCGCGCGCTCGAGGCTTCCTTACGCGAGGGCGGCGAGAAGGTGACGCAGGGGCGCATCCGCATCGACGCGACCCGGGCGCTCCAGCGCCTGCGCGACTTCCGCTTCGCCGACCCCGCCCACTGGGTGCTCGAGGTGCTGCGCGCCGCCGTCCTCTCGGGCGCGAAGAAGGTGCTGGTGCGCACCGACGCCGACGACGTCGAGGTGGACTTCGACGGAGAGCCCTTCCCGCCCGAGGCCATGGCGCACCTCCTCGAGCAGGCCCTCAACCCCGGCACGAGCGCCGACGAGCGCCGCACGCGGCTGCTCGCGCTCGGCGTCGCCGGGGCCCTGGGCGTGGGCGCGCGCTTCGTCACCGTGCGCAGCGGTGGCGTGGGCCTCACGCTGACCGAGGACCGCGTCGAGCAGGCGGCCGCGCCCGGCAAGGGCACGCGCGTGCATCTCCGCAAGGCCTTCGGCTGGCGCGTGGCGAGCGCCTTCTTCAAGGGCTCACCAGAGGGCGCCGCCATCCTCGCGCGGGCGCGCCGCTTCCCCCTCGCGCTCGCCCTGAATGGCCAGCGCGTGCCCGCGGCGGCGCCCATGCCCGCGGGCCTCGACACGCGCGCAGCCCAGGGCCCCGGCTGGCGCCTCGAGGTGACGGTGCCCGCCGGGCCGCCGCTGCTGCGCTCGACGCTCGACCTCGACGTCTCGGGGGTGCTGGTGGCGCAGCGCGAGCTGCAGCTCCCCGGCCTGCAGGTGGTGGCGTGGCTGCGCGGCGATGGGCTGCGCCGCAACGCCTCGGGCAGCGACGTGGTGGAGGACGACCCCACGCTCCGGAAGGCGCTCGCCGCGCTGCGGGAGCTCTCCTTCGAGCTCCTCGGGCGTCGCGCCCGCGCGCTGGACCCCGAAGAGACGGCGTGGCGGCACCACTTCGTCGACCGCCTCGTCGTCCTGGCGCCGCCCAGGAAGCGCCCGCTGCCGGTGGAGGTCGTCACCTTCCGCCCCTCGACGGACGACACGCGCTCCCGCGAGGAGGCGGCGCGCGCGCGGGAGCTGCTGCGCGAGGCGAAGGTGCTGCCCGGCCCCGCGGGGGAGTGGTACTCGCTGGCCGAGGTCGAGGCCGCCGCCGAGGCCGACGGCCAGCTCTTCGTGGCGACCGAGCCGCACCCTGCCGGCAGCTACCCGACGCCGACCCTCTACCTACCGCCCGGCTCCGGGCTGTTGCCTCTGGTGCCGGAGGTGAAGCACGTGCCCGTCGCCGAGCTCGTGGAGCGGCGAGCGCGCCTCGCGGAGCGGCGGCGACAGCTCGCGCAGCAGCCCGTGGAGGACGCGACCCTGCCCGACGGCGACTGGGTGGCGCGGGCGGCCATCACCCGAGCGGGCTTCACCGGCGAGGTGGGCTTCGCGCGAGGGGGCCACGGGGCCTTCGTGCGCGTCCTGGCGCAGGGCCGGCTCCTCGAGGCGGGCGAGCTGACGGCCCTCGCGCCGCTGCGGCTGCGCGCGGTGGTGGACGTGCGCCAGCCGCTCGCCGACGTGCACCTCGACCCGCTCTCCCCCGCGAAGGTGCTGAGCCTCGTCACGCGGGCGGTGGAGGACGCTGCGACGAAGGCCCTCGTCGACGCCCTCCCCGCTGACGCGGTGCTGCCGCACGCCCGGGAGCTCCTCGCGCTGCTCGTCAACGGCAAGCAGCGGGAGCTGGGCAAGCTGCCGGCCCCGCTCCGCGCCGCCCCGCTCTTCCCGTGCCTCGAGGGGCCCGACGCCTCCCTCGACGAGCTCGCCGCGCAGGAGCGCTGGGCCTACTCGCCGCGGCGCCGCGCCCACGGGCGGCTCGACGGTGAGCGCGTGCTGGTGCTGGCCGAGCCGGAGCTCGAGGTGCTCCGGCGCCTCGGGCCGCGGCGCCTCGAGGACGTCACGCGGCGGCTCGACCACGAGGCGGAGATCCGCCAGCGCCTCGCGGGCCCGAAGCAGCGCCCCAGCCTGCGCGGCGTCACGGTGGACGCGGAGGTGCGCGCCGAGGGCGTCGAGGGCGTGGTGGGCCTGCCCCACGAGGCGGGGCCGAGGCTCTCGCTGCAGCTCCTGCGCGGCGGCTTCCTCCTCGAGGAGACGGAGCTGACGGCGCGCTACCACCACGCCGCCGCGTCGGTGGAGTGCGCGGCGCTCTCGCCCAACCCGCAGTGGACGGGCGCGGTGCGCGACGAGGCCTTCACCCGGCTCACCGCCGCCGTCGCCGACGCGGAGCGCCGGCTGGCCCTGGCCCTCGCGGCGAGGCCCGAGGCCGCGCGGACCCCGGGCGGGCGGCTCTACCTCCTGGCCTTCCTCAAGAAGGAGCTGACCCCCTTCTCTCCAGATGCGCTCGACGCGGTGACGCACGCGCTGGCCACCGCGCGCCTCTTCGACACCGTGCACGGCCCGCGCTCGCTCGTGGAGCTGGGCGGCTTCACCCGCGGCGGGGAGCCGCTCCTGTGGCTGCCGCCGGGCTCGCCGCGCCCGAAGGTACCCGAGCACCTCGCCGTGCTGCTCGAGCCCGAGCACCTCGTGGCGGCGCTGGCCGAGGCGCTCGGCTGCGCCCGGGCGCCGGCCGGCCCGCGCCTCGAGCGCCTCGCGGCTGAGCAGCGCCTGGCGCTGCGCCCTGAGCACGCCTTCACCCTGCCCGTCTCGCTCCCCCTGCAGGCCCGGGCGCAGCTCGAGGACGCGACGGCGCTCGCGGGCGTACGCCCCGGCACCGCGCCGAGCGCGACGGTGCACGTCACCGCTTGGCACCGCCTCGTGCGCACCGAGACGCTCCCGTGCTCGCTCCCCCTCGAGGCGGTGGTGGAGTGCCCCGAGCTGCTCCCCTCGAAGGATGGAACGTTGACCGAAGCCTCGCGCGCCCTCGTCGCCCGCGCGCTCGCCGAGGTCGCCCGCGCGGTGGTGCGGCTGGCCGCGCGGACTCCCGACGACGGTGAGGCGCGCCGGGTGCTGTTGCTGGCGCTCGGCCGCCACCTCGACGCCGGGCTGACGAAGGCCGAGGGCCAGGCGCTCTGCGCGCTGCCGCTCTTCGCCTGCACCGACGGTGAGCGCCGCAGCGCGATGGCGCTGACCCGGGCGGCGCCGCCGCTGCGAGTGGTGAGCACCGCCCTCGTGGGCGCGCTCCCCGACGGCAAGCCCATCGTGCAGGCGGTGGACGAGCCGACGAAGGTGGCGGTGCGCCGCTGGGGCACCGTGGAGCACGTAGACCCGGCCCTCAAGGCCCAGGTCGAGGCCCTCGCGGCCCGCGCCGCCGTGCCCGCCGTCGACGAGGTGCGCTGCCCGGTGACCTCCCCCTGGCGCCGGCGCGTCGAGGAGGCCACCGCGCGCGGCGAGCTGGTGGTGACCAGCGCGCACGCAGGGCGCCTCGAGCTCTACCTCGACAAGAAGCCGCTGGCGGTGCTCGACGACGCGCTGCCAGGCCCCTTCGCGGCCTCGGTCGATGCCCCGGTGGTGACGCCGACGCCGGGCCTGCGCGGCGTGGTCGACGACGCCGCCTTCAAGGCCGTGGTGGTGACGCTGACCGAGGCCGCCCACGCGCTCGCCGCCGAGGTCGCCGCGCGGCCGCTCGACGAGGGCTCAGCCGAGACGCGGGTGCAGCTCGCCTTCTGGTCCGCGGAGGCCGAGGCCTGGCGGTGGCGGGGGAAGAAAGAGAAGCCGAAGGGCAAGAAGCGCAAGGGCCCGGGGAAGAAGCGCGAGGAGGCGCCCGTGCCGCCGCTCACCACGCGCCCGCTGCTCCGGAACACCGACGGCACGGCGTGCTCCGTCGCCGACCTCATCGCGCGGCGCCCGGTGGCCTTCGCGCAGCGCGACGGGGCCTTCCTCGAGGCCGGCCGCGTGGCGTGGTGGCCGCGCGACGGCGAGCGCGCCTGGGCCGAGGCGCTGGGGCTCGAGCTCCTCGACGTGACGGCCGAGCTCGACCTCGCCGCGTCGGTGCGCGCGCGGCCCCGGCTGGCGCCGCGCGTGGAGCGCCCGGGACGCTGGCGGGGCGCCGTGCAGGGGCCCTTCCTCGAGGGCGAGGTGGTGCTCGCGGACTCGGTGGGGCGCCTGCTGGTGGTCGAGCTCCTCCACCAGGGCGTGCTGCTGGAGACCGTGGAGCTGACCCGGCCGCTCGGCGGCTTCGCGCGCGTCGAGGGCGCCCACCTCACGCCCGGCGAGCGGTGGGTCGGCGCGCAGCGCAACAACGCCTTCTGGAAGGCGCTCGAGGCCATCGACGCCGCGCTCGCGCGCGTGCTCGTCGCGCGCCTCGGCGCCCGCGACGAGGGGTGGTCGGCCTGGGCGCGCCTGGCGCTGCGCCTGCACGCCGATGGCGTTCAGGCCGTCACGACCATCGTGCCCGCGCTCGAGCTCTTCGCGGACCTGCTGGGCGCGCCTGTCACCGTGGGGGCGGTGCTCGCCCAGGCCGGGCGGGAGCGGCGCGTGCGACTGGCGCGGCCCGCCACGCCGCCGCCCGACGACGGCGCGCTGGTGCTGCGCGACGACGGCGCGACGCAGGCGACGCTCACGGCCCTGGGCCTCGAGTTCGAGGACGTCACGCTCGAGCTCCGCCGCAAGCAGGACCTCCAGCAGGCGCTCGCCTCACGGCGGCTCCAGTCGCTCTCATGGAAGGGCGAGACGCTGGTGCGCCTCGCCGTCGACGCGCCGCCGCTCAGGGGCGAGCTGGCCCTGTCGGCCGACGGCGCCGAAGGCGTCACCCTCGCGCGCGACGGCATCCCCGTGGCAGCCCTCGAGGAGACGTGGCCCGGCGTAGTGGGGGTGCTCGACGTGGCCGGGCTGGGCGTCGACGAGGGGTGGACGCAGTTCAGCCTCACGCGCGCGCAGCGGCAGGCCATCCGCGCGCAGGTGGAGCAACTCTACGGCGCCCTGGCCGACGCCGCGCGGGGCCTGGGGCCCGACGCCCGCGCGC
>CAYUZK010000250.1:0-8627 GCA_964449625.1 uncultured Archangium sp. | reverse complement strand
CGCCCCCCGCCAGATCCAGCGCGGCCGCCGGCCCGGCCACCCCGCGCGTCGTCACCGCGCGGGCGCCCGCCGCGGCTGCCTCCCCGGCTGGACACGCCAGGGCCCGCCTCGCGAAGGCTCGCGCGCGGCGCGTCGCCGTCGCCACCCTCGACCGCCGCGACGTCGAGCAGCTCGAAGTCGATCTGCCGGCGCTCGAGGTTGACGGAGCGGATCTCCACCTCGCAGCGCTGCCCGACCCTCACCACGCGGCCGTCGCCGAAGGCGAGCCGGTAGGTCGTCTGGTCGAACTCGAAGTCGGGGTACACGTCGTCGCCGCGCACGAAGCCCTCGACGAGGAGCTCGTCGAGCTGCACGAAGAAGCCGTTCTCCGACAGGCCACACACCGAGCCGTGGTGGGCCTCGCCCACGCGATCCTTCACCAGCAGGCAGGCGTAGAGCTGGTTCACCTCGCGCTCGACCTGCATGGCCGCGCGCTCCCGCTCGGAGCACTGCACCGCCAGGTCCTCGAGGCGCCCCTCCTCGTCCTCCAGCTCCTCGTCGCTCGGGCGCTTCGCCCCGCGGCCCCACAGCTTCTTGAGCAGCCGGTGCACCAGCAGGTCGGGGTAGCGGCGAATGGGCGAGGTGAAGTGCAGGTAGTCGGCCGCGCCCAGGCCGTAGTGCCCCGTGTGCTGCGACGAGTAGACGGCCTGCATCATCGAGCGGAGCGCGAGCTGGTTGAGGGCCCGCTGCTCCGGGTGCCCCTCGAGCTGCTTGAGCACCGCGTTGAGCGAGGTCGAGGTGAACTCCCCGTGCGGCACCTCGATGCCGTAGGCCCCCAGCAGCCGGAGGAAGAGGTCGAGCCGGTCTTCGTCGGGGTCGCCGTGGTAGCGGTTGACGGTGGGCAGCTGCTGCTCGCGGAAGAAGCGCGCCACGGCCTCGTTCGCCGCCAGCATGCACTCCTCCACCAGCCGGTGGCTCTCCCAGCGCTCGCGGCTCACCAGGCGCGCGGGGAGCCCGTCATCGCCCAGCTCCACGCGGTGCTCGGGCAGGTCGAAGTCGATGGCGCCGCGCGCCACGCGCATGGTGGTGAGCTGCTGCGAGAGCGCGAGCAGCCGCTCGAAGTGCGCCTTGAGCTCGGTGCGGCCGGGCACCTTCTCGCCGGCCAGCACGCGGTGCACCTCGGTGTACGTGCACCGCGCGTGGCTGCGCATCACCGCCGGGTAGATCTGGGCGCCCTGCGTCTGCCCCTGGGCGTCGATGGTCATGTCGGCCACCATGCACAGGCGATCGACGTCGGGCTTGAGCGAGCAGATGCCGTTCGAGAGCCGCTCCGGGAGCATCGGCAGCACGCGACCCGGCAGGTAGACGGAGGTGGCCCGGCGCAGGCCCTCGGCGTCGAGGGCGGTCTCTTCGCGCACGTAGTGCGAGACGTCGGCGATGGCCACCACCAGCCGCCAGCCCTTGCCCTGCGCCTCGCAGAAGACCGCGTCGTCGAAGTCGCGCGCGTCTTCTCCATCGATGGTGATGAGCGGGAGCGCGCGCAGATCGCGCCGGCGCTCGCTGCGCGCCTCCTCGGGGCTCACCTCGAGGGGGATGAGATCGGCCTCGTCCATCACCTCCGGGGGGAACTCGTCATGGAAGCCGCGCGCGAAGGCGAGCGAGAGCACCTCGACGGAGTGATCGGCCTCGGCGCCGAGCGAGCCCGACACCTCGCCCGTCAAGGTCGCGCCGCCGCCCAGGGCCGCGCCGCCCACGCCCAGCCGCACCTTCACCACGTCACCGGGGCGGGCGAGCTGCGTCTTCGGCACGCGGATGTTGCCCAGGGCCGCCTCGCGCGGCTCCACCCAGGCCTCGCGCGCGTTCTCGTCGTACACCCCGATGACCTGCTGGCGGGTGCGGGAGGTGACCTCCACGATGCGGCCCATGGTGCGGCCGTCGCGACCGGGCACCACCTCCACGCGCACCTGGTCGTGGTCGAGCGCCTTGCGCGCCTCGTCGGGGGGAATGAAGAGATCTTCGGACACCTCGCCGACGATGGGCTTCACGAAGGCGAAGCCGTCGCGGTGGTGATGAATGGTGCCCACCACGGTGGCGCCGCGCGCCGTCGCGCCAGGTCGTGCGCCAGCGCGCGCGGTCGGCTCGGCCCGGCCCGGCCCACGCTTCGTGGCCGCGGGGGGCGCCGCGCGAGTCGCCTCGCGGCGCGCGGCCACCGGCTTCTTGCCACCCCACGCGGGGCCAGAGCGCTGGGCCGGCTTCGCCTCGGGCAGGCCGAAGCGCTTGCCGTCGCGGACCAGCTCGCCGCGCTTCACCAGCTCGCGCAGCACGCGCTTGAGGTCGTTCTGCTGGCCGGGGTGCAGCCCGCCGGCGCGGAGGAGCTCGTGCGCGCCGACCAGGCGGCCAGCGGTGCGAACGAGCTCGAGGATGAACTGGGTTTCAATGGCCACGAATGAGGGTGTCCCTTGGGTCGAAAAAGAAAGACGGGCCAGCGCCTCGCGGACAGCGCGAGGTCACCTGGCCCGCCGAGCCGCGAAGCCGCGGCCGAGTGCTGGGAGCTGACGCGCTCAGAGGTACCAGGTCGCGCCGACGCCAGGCGTGACCGTGAAGATGCCCAGCACGAAGTTGCCGCCGGGCACCGCCATCGGCACCGCCAGCAGCAGGCGCCCGTTGAGAGAGAACGACGGGCTGAAGAAGTACTCGGCGCCGAAGCCGAGCTGCGCGCCGAAGCCGATGAGCGGGTTCGAGAGCGAGCCGCTCAGGCTGAAGCTGCCCGCGAAGTGGAAGAACGGGCGCAGCGCCTCGCCCGGCGTGCGGAACAGGTAGTCGAAGCCCACCGTTGCCCCGAGCGCCAGCAGCGGGTTGCTCCCGGTGAGGGCGAAGCCCACCCCGAGGTCCGCCAGCAGCTTGAAGCTGTCGGTGGCGAAGTACGCGATGCCCACGGACGGCGCCGCGACCGACGCGCCCGTCGAGGAGGTGGGGATGGAGGTGGCCCCCGAGGCGCCGAAGCTCGCCCGGAGACCGAAGTCACCGCTGGAGGCCGACACCTTGGTGCCCGACCACGACGGCGCCTGCTCCGCCTGCTGCTGGCCCCGCGGCCGGTACTGGTAGCCCGTCTTCTGCGGCGGGGGCGTGGGCTCCGGGCCCGACGGCTGCGGCTCGGGCGGGGGCGTCTGCGCGCCCGAGGTGGGCGTGACGGGGTTGATCTCCGTGCCGATCTCCTGGGCCGACGCGGCCAGGCCGACGCACATCACCACTGCGACGAGGAGCTGCTTCACGGGTGGACCTCCGGAGACTTCACGTGGGCGATCACCCGGAAGGTGCGCGCCACCTGCATGGGGTTGTGCACCTTGCCGAGGAAGAACTCGATCTCCTGCGCGCCCGGGTTTCGCGGCGTGAAGAAGAACTCGCGCATCGGCGAGCCCGACGTCTGGTGCTCGACGTTGACCTCGCGGAGGCTGACCCGCTTGGCCGTCTGCGGCTCGACGGCCCACACGTGCCCCTGCTTCTCGGACAGCATCACCGAGAGGCCGTGGTTCAGCTTCACCTCGACCTCGCGGGCGGCGCCGGTGCCCGACGCCTCGATCTCCACCACCTCGATGGAGTCGCGCGCCACCGGCGGGAACTCCGGGGCGCGGGGCTCGCAGATCTCGCAGGTGATGCGACCGCCCCAGCCCGTCAGCTTCTCGACGACGCCCGTGGCGACGACGATCTCTCCGACGTACTTCTTGAGGCCCTTCACCACCTTGCCCTCGAGCGTGAAGGCCACCTGCTGCCGGGTGCCGGGGTTCGACACCACGAGGTAGTACTCGTCGGCGTTCATCTCGAGCTTGCCGCGCAGCGTGGCGAACCCCTTGAGGCCCACCGACATGCCGGGGTTGGCGACGGTGACGACCTCTCCAGGCGAGAACAGCCGCAGCTTCGCCGCCTCGGGCACGTCCTCATCGACCGCCGCGGCCTCCGTCTCCGGCTTCTTGGCGGAGTACTTCCGCACGTCCACCGAGCCGCCGTAGTTGTGGAAGCGCTTGATGAGCCCCGAGACCGAGACCTTGTGGTCCACGTAGGCCGGCAGCACCTCTTGATCGGGCCCCTGCAGCAGGAAGAAGAGCTCGCGCTTGTCGCGGCCGATCACCTCCAGGTACGGGAAGCCCTGGTAGAGGATCAGCCTGCCCTTCATGCTGCCTTCGCCGATGACCCCGCGCTCGCCGACGGTCAGCGCCTGCTCCATCTCGCGCTTCGTCAGGAGGTTCGCCTCCTGCGGCAGGCGCGTCGACCGCGGCAGCGGCTTGTCGGGCATGGGGCCCATCCACCCGTCGGCGCGGCGCACCGGGGCGCTCATCACCGGCGCCGGCACCGCCCCCTTCGCCTCGGCCTTCGCCGGCTTCGCCGCGGGCCCCCCCTTCGCAGGGGCGGCCTTCAGCGGCGCAGCCTTGGCTGACACGGCCTTCTTTGGCGCCGGCGCCTTGACGGGCCTGGGGGCCTTGGCGGCCGGCTTCGAGGGCTTTTTCACCTTGAGTTTCGCGACCTTGGGGGCCGGCTTCTTACTCTTGGTGGGCTTCTTGGCAGCGGGTTTCGCCTTCTTCTGGGCCAACGCCGTCTCCTTGCGCAGGGAACGCCGGGCACTACACACTCGCCGCGGTGGTGTCAACCCAAATCCCTGCAATTCCTATTGGTTTTCAGGGCTGAAATCAGCGAGGGAGGAGCCATGGCGTTGATCTCCGTCGAAGAAGCGCTCGCGCGGGTGCTGGGGCTGGTGCGTCGGCTCCCTGCCGAGCAGGTCGAGGTGGAGGAGGCGATGGGCCGCGCGCTGGCCGCGCCGGTGCTGGCCGTGCGCACCCTGCCGCCCTGGGACAACTCGGCGATGGACGGCTACGCGGTGCGCGCCGCCGACGTCGGGCCCCGGCAGGTGCTCGAGACGATCCTCGCCGGGCAGGTGCCACAGCGGGCCCTGGCCAGCGGCACCGCGGCGCGGATCATGACGGGCGCGCAGGTGCCGGCCGGCGCCGACGCGGTGGTGATGCAGGAGCGCACCACGCGCGAGGGCGACGTCGTCACGCTGATCGAGCCGGTCGCCGTGGGGGCCAACATCCGCCGGCGGGGCGAAGACGTGGCCGACGGCGCGACGCTCCTCGCCGAGGGCGCGCTGGTGGGCCTGGCCGAGGCCGGCGCCCTGTGGGCCCAGGGCCTGGAGCGCGTGTCGGTGCCCAGGCGGCCGCGCGTGGCGATCGCCTCGAGCGGCGACGAGCTCTGCGATGTGGGCCGCGTGGTGGAGGGGAAGATCGTCGACACCAACTCGCCGGTCATCGCGGCCGCGGCCCGGCGCGCCGGGGCCCTGGTGACGCGCCTGGGGCGGGCGCCCGACGCGCTCGAGCCCCTCGCGCAGCTCTTCCGCCACGGCCTCGAGGGCCACGACGTGCTCATCACCCTCGCCGGCGCCTCGGTGGGCGAGCGCGACTTCACCCGCGACGCCCTCACCTCCCTCGGCGTCACCATCGACTTCTGGAAGGTGGCCATGAAGCCCGGCAAGCCGCTCGCACTCGGCCAGCGCGGCGAGACGCTCGTCTTCGGCCTCCCGGGCAACCCCGTCTCGGCGATGGTGACCTTCGAGCTCTTCGTGCGCCCGGCCCTGCGCGCGCTCCAGGGGCTGCCGCCCACCGAGGCGCTGCTCCCGGCGCGCGCGGCCGTCGACCTGCCGCAGGCCAGCGGCCTGCGCCTCTTCCTCCGGGCCACCACGCAGGTCCGCGACGGCGCGGTGTGGGCGACGCCGCTGGGCTCCCAGTCGTCGGGCGCGCTGCGCTCGGCCACCGGCGCGACCTGCCTGATCTCCCTGGCCCCCGACTCGGGGCCGCACCCGCGAGGCAGTGAAATCAACCTGCTGCCGCTGAGCTGGGCGGGCTGATTTTCTGTGCAACCTTTGTAGAGGGTCAACATCTGAGTCGTTAGCTGCAGCGCCGCATCAGCTTGACGAGAGCGGGACAGGGGACGCATGGTGCGTGCCCTCTTGAGCGCAGCAGGAGAGGGACGACCCTTGATGACGAGCACACCTTCGATGCTGCCGACCCGGAAGCCCTCGCACTTCCTCGAGCGCTACGCCGAGTCTGACCTCCCCACCGAGCGCGGGCCCTTCCGCATCGTGGTCTTCCGCGACCGCCGCAACGGCCAGGAGCACGTGGCCATGGTGCGCGGCGACGTGCGCGGCCTCGAGGGCGTGCCGGTGCGCGTGCACAGCGAGTGCCTCACCAGCGAGGTCTTCGGGAGCCTGCGCTGCGACTGCCGCGCGCAGCTCGACCGGGCCCTCGACTTCATGGCGCAGCAGGAGTGCGGCGTACTGCTGTACCTGCGCCAGGAGGGCCGGGGCATCGGCCTGGGCAACAAGATCCGCGCGTACGCGCTGCAGCAGGAGCAGGGGCTCGACACCGTCGAGGCCAACCTTCGGCTGGGCTTCGCCGACGATCTGCGGCGCTACGATCTCGCCGGAGAGATGCTGCGCAGCCTCGGCGTGCAGAGCGTGGACCTCATCACCAACAACCCGCTCAAGATCGCCGGGCTGGTGGACGAGGGCGTGCCGGTGCGGCGGAGAATCCCTTCGCGGACCCTCACGAATCCGCTTAACGTGAACTATCTCAAGACGAAGCGCGATCGGTCCGGACACCTGATTGAGTTCCTCAGCGAGGAAAGCTCCGAAGCAAAGGCAGGCTGAGCGGCCGCTTTCGCCGGTCGGGCTCTCGGTGCGCTTCTGGGGGGTGCGGGGCTCCATCCCCTCCCCCGGGCCCGAGACGGCGCGCTACGGCGGCAACACGCCGTGCCTCGAGGTGCGCGCCGGTGATGCCCACTTCATCTTCGATCTCGGCACCGGCGTGCGAGAGCTCGGCGCCGCGGTCCAGGGCCCGCTCGACGCGCACGTCTTCATCTCGCACTACCACTACGATCACCTGCAGGGCCTGCCCTTCTTCGGGCCCATCTTCGATCCGCGCAGCCGCTTCGTGATCCGCGGGCCGACGCGCGGCGGGCGCTCGGTGAAGGACGTCGTGGCGGGCCAGATGCAGCAGCCCTTCTTCCCCGTCACGGCCGAGATGGTCTTCCGCGCGCAGCTCGAGTACCAGGGCTTCGAGGCCGGAGACCGGCTCAAGCTTGGCGGCGCGCAGGTGAGCGCCATCGAGGCTCACCACCCGGGCGGCAACCTCGCCTACCGGGTGGACTACCGCGGCAAGTCCATCGTGTACGCCACCGACACCGAGCACGGCAGCGATCGCGACCCCCAGCTCCTCGAGTTCAGCCGCGGCGCCGACGTCCTCATCTACGACGCGATGTACACCGAAGACGAGTACCTCGGCCGCAGCGGCAGCCCGAAGCTCGGCTGGGGCCACTCCACCTGGCAGAACGCGGTGAAGGTCGCCGCGGAGGCGGACATCGGCACGCTCGTGCTCTTCCACCACGAGCCGACGCGCACCGACGACGCGATGGACGCGCTCGTCAAGGAGGTCCGTCGCCACCGCAAGGGCACCGTCGCGGCCCGCGAGGGCCTGGTGATCAAGCTCTGACAGCCAGATCGAGCGCCCGGCGCAGCCCCGCGAAGGGTACGCGCGCCCGGGCCTCCGCCAGCGGGAGCCACTCGCAGGCGTCGTGCTCCGCCGGGTCGAGACGCACCGCCGCCTCCCCGCCCACCGTCGCCACGAAGGCCGTCTCCGTCACCACCACCGGCGGGCGGGCGTCACCCCAGCCGAAGGCGTGCGCGTACCCGAGGGGCTGCACCGGCGCGTCGAGCCCGGTCTCCTCGCGCAGCTCGCGGCGCGCGGCCACCTCGACGGGCTCGCCGAGCTCCACGCGACCGGTGACGGGCTGCCAGAAGCCGCCGCGCGCCGCCACGCGCCGCAGGAGCAGCACGCGGCCGTCACCGCGGCGCACGACCACCGACACCGTCTGCGGGCGCGGCGGCGCGGCGATCACCTCGCACTCGAAGACCTCGCCGAAGTGGTGCGCGAGCCGGGGCTCCACGTCTGCCGGGTCCACCGGCGCGTCCAGCTCCGCCGCCATCGAGGTCACCCCCGCCTCGCGGATGCCGCAGGGCACGATGAGCTCGAAGTGGCGCAGCTCCGGCGCGACGTTGAGGGCGAAGCCGTGCCGCGTGTACCAGCGCGAGAGGTGCACCCCCAGCGCGCAGAGCTTCCTGGGCCCCCCGCGGCGGCTCTGGGCCAGCCACACGCCCGGCCACTGCTCGACGCGCGTGGCCCCAAGGCCCCACTCCGCCACCGTGCGGATGATGACCTCCTCGAGGGCCCGCACGTACTTGCGCACGTCCTGGCGCCCGGGCCCGAGGTGCAGCAGCGGGTAGCCGACGATCTGCCCGGGGCCGTGGTAGGTGACGTCGCCGCCGCGGTCGGTCTCGAAGACCTCCACGCCGAGCGCGTCGAGCTGCGGCTTCGGCGTGATGATGTTGGAGGCCTTCGCGCCGCGCCCCAGCGTCAACACCGGCGGGTGCTCGAGCAGCAGCAGGGTGTCGCCCACCGCCTCGACGCGGCGCGCCTCCTGGAACTGCCGCTGCAGCTCGAGGCCGTCGTCGTACTCCACGCGCCCGAGGCGGTGCCAGGTGACGGGCGGGTTCGTCACGCGCCGTACCGCCCGGGGGCGATGCGGGCCAGCAGCGCCGCCAGCTC
>CAYUZK010000249.1:0-8735 GCA_964449625.1 uncultured Archangium sp. | reverse complement strand
TCGCAGGGCGTGGCGCTCGCGGGTGACTACGTGCTGGTGGTGCTGGCCGACTGAGCGGGTGCACCGTCAGGGCGTCGAGAGGTCGAAGCGCGTGCGCGAGCCTCCGTCGGGGAAGCTGACGTCGAGGGTGCGAGGCCCCGTCATCGTCGTCGCCGAGAGGGTCACCTGCGCCGCGCCCCCATCGGACCAGAGGCTGAGCGCGCTGCCCATCGCGGCGCCAGTGCCACAGGAGGGGTGCTCGTACAGCGTGAGGCCAGCGCTCTCGACCACGAAGGGGAAGCGGTCTCCCGGGACGAAGCTCACGACGAGGGCCCCCGGCGCCTGGGTGACGTGCCGCCACGAGACCTGGAAGGCCGTGCACGGCTGCTCGAAGATGGTGAGGCCCCCGTCGCGCTGCACCGGGGAGCCGCCGTCGAAGGACTGGCCGCCGTACTCGAGCGCGGCGTAGAGCGGCATGGCGGTGATGCCGTGCGACGGCGACGGCTCGATGAAGGCCGCGTCGGGCACGAAGGCGCGGAAGGAGACCGTCTCGGGCAGCCGCACGGAGAGGACCGTGGCCTGGGATGGCAGCGGCGCGCCCTGGCTCGAGGGGAGGCTCACTGGGGCGCCCGCGCACTCTGGCGCGCCGAAGACCGCCGCAGGTCGACCGCTCACCTGCTCGACCACCAGCGCTGCGCCCGGCGCGCGCGCGAAGTGGGCGTTCGTCTCGCCGAGGAGTTCGACCTCCAGCGGCACGCACGTGAAGGGGGCCGAGAGGGAGTAACCAGAGAAGCGGGTGCGGGCGCGGATGGTGCGCGAGGCCGTGGCCACCACGGGACCGAGCGAGCCAACGACGGTGGCCGCGAAGGGCTGTGGCCCAGGCGTAAAAGCGCGCCGCCCGGCGCCGAGGTCCTCGAGCGGCGCTCCGAAGAGGTAGGTACTGCCGAGCGGCCCCTGCGTCACCGCGCCCCCATCACCGCCGAGGAGCACGACGAGGCCCCCATCGAAGAAGACCGGGGTCGACGCATCGGCCGGGCCCCCGTCAGAGAGGCTCGCGGTGAACTGGAGCAGCGAGCGGTGGCCGCCGTACTGAAGATCTGCGTCGCCAAAGAGCATCTCGAGCGCGGTGATGGGCTCCGGGCCCGCGCTCCCACCACCTCCGCCACCTCCTCCTCCTCCGTCGGCGCCGCCTTGAGCCCCACCGTCGAGGCACAGGGCGTTGCCGTCACAGAACGCCTCGAGGGCGCCGTCGAAGTCACACCCGCCGAGCCCGACGAGGAGGCCCAGCAGCCACGGGCGCGCGCGCATTAGAAGGTCCCCCACACGCCGAGGCCGCCGGGCGCCGGCGCCAGCGCCACCTTCGGCGCCTCCGCGCCGCCGAGCAGCCGCCACAGCAGCGAGCCCACGAGCACCGCGCCGCCGGTGGCGACGAGGCCGAGCCCGAGCCCCTGCTTGAGCTCACCCGCCTGCTTCACGAGGAGCGCGTCGGCGTAGCTCGTCGGCGCCTTCGCCCGCAGCGCCGCGTCGTCGCCCGCGGCCAGGCCCAGCAGCACGCCACCGCCCGCGGCCACGACCCCGCCGACGACGAGACCGACCAGCGGCAGGGGGTTGGCCCGGGGCGGCACCACGCCAAAGCGGGCGCCCACCTCGGTCGCGGCGAGGAGCGCGAGGCGATCGACCGCCGACAGGAGCGCCGCCGCGTCGCGGTGGCGCTCGAGGGCCTGAAACAGCGGCGCCGCCGTCGTGGCGTCCAGCACCTTCACCGCGAGCTGGTAGACGTCGCCGACGAGCGCGAGCTCGCCGGTCACGAGGCCCTTCGCGCCAAGCGCTCCGGCGAGCTCGGCGATGCACGAGTTCTCGCTGCAGCCCAGCAACGCCCGCTGCCGCTCGAGGCCCAGCACGGCGCCGACGTCTGCGGGCGTCGTCACCGTCACCAGCCGCGTCTCGACCATGCGCAAGGCCAGGGTGCTGGCGAGCGACTCGGCGAGCGGCTGCTGCGCCGGCGCGGCGCGGAACCCGACGGCCGCCAGGGGCACCGGCTCGCTGGCGGCCGCGACCACCGTGGCCGCGAAGACTGCGAAGACCATCGACACGTCCTCCCCTCCTCCGCGGCCCGAGCCCCGGGCTGGCGCACCCTACTCGGCCTTGAAGGTCCACTCCCGCTCGACGGTGATGAGGGGCGCGCCGCTCTTCGGGTACGTGAGCCCCCGCACCACGGCCTCGACGCACTCGCTCGTCTTCGTGGCCTGCGCGTTCTCGGGGTCAAGCTTCACCTTCGCGCCCATCACCTGCCCCACGCCGTTGAGCGTCACCTTCACCAGCACCACCTGATGGAGCGGCCCGTCGTCGGCGCCCTCGAGCACGCAGGCCCCGACGCGCTCCTGGCCGCCGTCGAGCACCAGCCGCACCTCGAGCTCCGTGACGACGGCCGGCGGCGGCCTGGGCGCCTTCTTCGACTTCTTCGGCGGCGCCGCGAGGCTCACCGACGCGAGCACCGCGAGCACGACGAGCCACCGCCAGGGACTGGGCATGCCGCAGAGCCTAGCGCAGGCGCGGGCCTACTTCGGGGTGACGAACTGCGCGGGGTCGAGCTGCCGCAGCACCTTCGCGGGCACGCCGCCCACCACCGAGAAGGGGGGCACGTCCTTCGTCACCACCGCGGCCGTGCCCACCACGGCGCCGCGCCCGATGGTGACGCCGGGCATCACGCTGGCCTTGGCGCCGAGCCACACGTCGTCCTCGATGACGATGGGCTCCGGCTCCGGGCGGCGGCTGCGGTCGAGCAGCTCGTGGAAGGCCGAGTCGACCACCATCACGTAGGGGCCCATGCGGCAGCGCTTGCCGATGGTGATGCGCCGCGCGCACCCGATGGACACGCCGTAGTTGAGCGAGCACCCGTCGCCGAGCACCAGGCGCGCGCCGGGCGCGGTGGCGAGCTCCACGGGCACGTTGCAGCTGCGCAGGAGCGTGTGCGCGCCGATGGCCATGAAGCCCTGGTTGTCGATGCGCGGGCGGTAGAAGGTGCGCACGCCGGCGCCCACCTCGTCCACCGAGGCCAGCCACAGCTTCGCCGAGGCCAGCTCCGCGGCGTAACGCACGCTCTTGGTGGCCACGCGGCGCAGCGAGCCGTCGACCTCGAGGTCTCGGCGGAACTTCGTCAGCGCCTGGCGGAGCGGGTTGCCCATCTGCTCCCAGTGGTAGCAGCGCGGCCGGGTGAAGTCAGCCCGCGCCTTTCCCCTCGCCCGGAGGCGGCGAAGCGGGCCAGACTCCGTCGCCTCGCGATGATGTACCTCCTCGCCTTCTCCGGGGCCCTCCCGGCGCTCTGGGCCATGGCCTGGGTCAACCGCCTCGACGGCAAGCGCCCCGAGCCGCGCTCGCAGCTGCGCGCCGCGGCCGTCGTCGGCGGGCTCTCCACCCTGCCCGTCATCGGGGTGCAGCTCGCCCTGGAGACCTGGAACCCCGGCGGCGCGGCGGGCGCGCTCTACACGGCCTTCATCGTGGCGGCGCTGACGGAGGAGGTTGCCAAGGCCGCCGCGCTGTACCTCACGGTGTGGCGGCACCCGGCCTTCGACGAGCGCCTCGACGGCATCGTGTACGGCACCCGCGTGGGCCTGGGCTTCGCGCTGGTGGAGAACATCGGCTACCTCTTCGGGGCCGAGTCGCTCGGGGGCTTCATGAGCATCTTCGTGGTGCGCGCCGTGCTCGCCGTGCCGGGCCACGCCATCTTCGCGGGCTTCATGGGCTACTGGGCCGCGCGCAAGCGCTTCGACGGCGTGGGGCCGGGCCTGGGCGGGGGGCTCCTCATCGCCATCGCGCTGCACGGCGCCTACGACGCGGCCCTCTTCCTCATCGCCGTCTACGCGCAGGACGGCGGCATGCTGACGCTGCTGGTGCTGCCGCTGCTGGTGGTGCCCGTCGTCGTCGTCGTCGCGGGCTACCGGCGCCTGCGGGCCCACGCCGCGGAGGCGCTGCGGCTCGACGACCTGACGCACGCGCCGAGCCCCTGGCGGCGGGTCTTGCCCCGGGGCCTGGGCTTCGTGCTGCGGTGACGCTTCACCCCCAGCGGCCCACGGCGATGACGCCCCCGGGCTTGAGCTCCATGAGGAGCGTGCGCGCCGAGTAGCGCCCCGACTGGAGCCAGGCGGGCTCGGAGCTCCAGGTGACGGTGGAGCGGGTGACGTGGCCGGCCTCGTCGAGGTCGATGGTGACCTCCTCGGCGTAGTTGTTCACCTCGGCGAGGGAGCGGGGCGCGGTGGCGCCGTCGGCGTCCTTCATGTCGTCGTAGCTGCCGGTGGCCACCACGAGCCGGCGCACCCGGCCCTCGGCGTCGCGCTCGAGCTTCACCACGTTGGCCATGTGGTCGAAGCGGCCGTCGCCGGTGTGGTCGATGACGATGAGGTCGCCGGGTTGGAGCTGGCCCACGGGCAGCTCCGGCACCCGCGCGTCGCCGCCGTTGTCGCGGCCGGGGCTCCAGGGCACCGTCAGCTTCACCCCGCGCGCCGCCATGTTCGCGTCCACCCCGGCGTGGCGCAGGTTGATGCCCACGAGCAACGACGCCTTCGGGTCGAGCCGCGCGACGGCCTGAGCCGCCTCGTAGCCGGGGCGCACCGTCTCGAGCTGCTCGAAGCGCGAGAAGAAGCCCAGCGGGTTGGCCGCGGTGGCCGCCTGCCACGGCGACTGGGGGAGCCGCGCCGGCCGCGGGAGCGTCACGCCGAGGTCCGCCTGCGCCTTGGCGCGGAACTGGTCGAGGAAGAAGAGCGAGAGCGTCTTGCAGTCGGCCTCGACGCGGTTGGCCTTGAGGTGCTCCCAGTAGACCGCGACGAACTCGCCGTAGGCCCGCTGCACGCCCGGGTGGCTCCAGTCGGCGCGCCCGGCCTCGGGCAGGGGCTCGAGCGTCGGCAGGCCCAGGGCCGTGTGGTTCGAGAGGTAGCCCAGGGGGTCGCCGCTGCGCTCCGCCGGCGGGCGGAGGTCGGCGCCCGTCACCGCGGCGTCGAGGGCGCGCAGCGTCGCCTCGTCCACCGCGCCGGTCTCCGGCAGCTTCGCCACGGCCTGGAAGGCCTTGACCGCGCGCGCCGTGGCCGGGCCGAAGCGGCCGTCGACGGTGCCCACGGAGAAGCCGAGGCGGGCCAGCGCGTACTGCACCGCCACGGCCGGGTCGCCCGAGGCGCCGCGCGCGAGGGGGAGCGCCACGCCCGAGAGCGCCGTGCCGAGGGCCGCGTCGCCCAGCGCGCGGGGCTCGGACACCTCGAAGACGGCGCGAGCCTGGAGCGCCGCGGCGATGGCGGCCGCGCGCGTCGCGGCCCCACCGACGCCGGTCAACGCGATGGAGCCGGCGTCGCCGTTGCGGTCGTAGCGGTCCACCTCGCGGAAGAGGGCGGCGGCCTCGGCGGCGCCCGCGATGGCTCCGTCGCCGTCGAGGTCGGCCTTCGCCACGTCGACGCCGGCGAGGCGGGCGTCGGCCTGGGCGGCGCGAACGTCGAGCGTCTTGTCCTGCAGGGACTGCACGAAGTCGGCGCGCGTCAGGCGGGAGACCATGCGAGCTTCATACGCTGGATCCGCCAGGTCGCGCGATTCCCCGGGCGGCGGCGTGGCACCGTGCCCCGCCTGCCTTTGACACCGAGAGCCAAGACTTCGACAACGGACCGTGGCAGGAGGAGCATCGTGTCGTAGACCGGGGGGTCTTGCCCGCCGGCGTCACCCATAGGAGCGAACTCATGCAGATGCGTCCGACGCACGCAGTCCTCGCCGCTACCTTCGCCGCCCTCTCCTTGAGCGGCTGCCCCGCCGACCTCGGCGACGAGCGCACGGAGCTCGCCGGGCTCACCACCGAGTGGAACGCCAAGCTGGGCAAGGCGAAGACGGGCCTCTCGGAGCTGCAGGGTAAGGTGACGGCCCTCGCGGGCGCCGACGCCGCGGTCGTCGCGGAAGAGAAGGCGACGCTCGACCGCACGGTCACCAACGCGGCGAACGCGGTGGCCGAGGCCGAGAAGACGATGACCACCTCCCTCGCGGCCATCGAGGCGGGCCTCGCCACGGGCAAGAGCGCGCAGGCGCAGGTGGCGCTGTCCTCGGGGCGCTCCACCATCGAGGGGGCGCTGTCCCGCGCGCAGAGCCTGGTCGCCGCCGGCGGCACGGCGCTGCAGGCCGTCGAGAAGCGGATGGCCGACCAGAAGGACGCGGTGGCGAAGGCCCAGGCCGCGGCCGAGGCGCTCAAGAAGGCCGCCGACGAGGCGGTGAAGAAGAAGGGCGCCAGCTTCGCGGTGCCCGGGCTGGAGTTCACGGCCGAGGCCCTCGACGCGGAGAAGTCGAAGGCGGCGCTCGACGGGCTGGTGGCCTTCTTCAAGTCGTGCGGCGACCTCAAGGCCGACCTCGCGGTGGTGGCCGCCGGCGACGCCGCGGACCTGGGCACGAAGCGCGCCGAGGCCCTCAAGGCCGCGCTGGTGGCCGCCGGCGTCGACGCCAGGGCCCTCGGCCAGGTGTCGGGCTCGGTCGAGGCCGAGGGCGCCCAGACGGTGACGGTCACCGTCGCCAAGCCCTGTAAGTAGCCCTCGCGCGCGAGCAGTCCCGAGGCCGGCGTCTCCCTGGGAGGCGTCGGCCTTCGTCTTTCCGACCGCCTCCACTGCGGCGAAACGGAAGGCGCGAGGCGGCGCCACTTACGGCCGGTGTCCCCTTCGCCGCCGGAGCCCGCCATGCGCCTTGCCCCGCTCACCCTCGGAGTGCTCGCCGTCGCCTGCCAGCCGTACGACTTCGCGCGGGTGGCGCCCCTCACCGTGGCCACCGGGAGCGAGGCGCACGTCGTGGCGCTGCGAGGGCTCAAACCGAACGTGATGTTCCTCGTGGACAACTCGGGCTCCATGGCGGTGCCGCTCGACCCGGCGGCGGCCGGCTGCCCCGCGGGCTGCGGCACCGGCAGCGCCCCCTGCCCCGCCAGCTGCCCCACCCGGCACCGCGAGTTCCAGCGGGTGCTGGGCGACTTCCTCGCGGGCGCGAACACGGTGGCGCGCTTCGGCGGCACCAGCTTTCCGTCGGATGCCACGTGCGGGCCGCCGCGCAGCGTCGACGTCGCGCTCCCGCCGCCGACGGGCGACGACGTGGGCGCCGACGGGGTGCTCGCCGAGCACGCCCAGCGGCTCACCGAGCGCGTCGCCGCGCTCCAGCCCGCGGGGGGCACGCCCACGGCCGCCGCGCTGGCCTTCGTGGGGAGCCAGGCGTCGCTGCGCGAAGACGACGGGCGCGATGACTACGTGGTGCTGCTGACGGACGGGCTACCGAACTGCAACGACGCCAACCCGGCGCAGGTGTGTGGCTGCGACGCGGCGACGTGCGGCACGTGCGCCGGCGGGGTCTGCGCGGCGCAGCGCGAGGCCTGCCGCTGCACCACCGCGAGCTGCGACGGCGCGCTCTGCAGCCGCGGCTGCCTCGACGCCGACACCACGGTGGCCGAGGTGGCGCGGCTGCGGGCCGGCGGGCTGCGCACGGCCGTCATCGGCTTCGGCGCCGAGGCCCGCGCGGGCGATGGGCCCGAGGTCCTCGCGCGGCTCGCGCGGGCAGGCGGCTTCACGCGGCGGTGTGCGGGCGACGGCGAGTGTGGCGCCTCGCGCTGCGTGGCGGGGGCCTGCGAAGACGCGCTCTTCCTCGCGGGCGACGGCGACGAGCTCGCCGCGGCGCTGCGCGCGGTGTCGGCGGCGCTCCCGCCCTCGCCGTGTGAGTTCCACCTCGTCTCGCCACCGACCGACGAGGCGCTGCTGGCGGTGCGCGTCGACGGCGAGCACGTGCCGGCGGGCGCCCAGACGTGGCGCTATGAGGCCTCGCGGAGCACCGTCATCTTCGAGGGCGAGCTCTGCGCGCGCCTCACCGCCACCACCACCGCCGCGCCCCTCGCGGTGGAGTTCCGCGTCGCGCAGCGGCTCTGAGGGCCCGGCCATGCTAGGCAGAGGCCCCCATGTCCTCCCTGCCTGAAGTGCTGACGCTCGAGAGCAAGAAGAACGCCGTCATCGACGACTGCTGCACCCTCATCGACCAGGAGGTCTCCGACAAGGGCGGCCTCTCGGGCCTCGCCATCAAGGCCGGCTACCACGCGGTGAAGGGCATCAAGCCCGGCTTCATCCGCGAGGCCGTGGACCACCTGCTGCCCGAGTTCGCGAAGGCTCTCGACGCCATGTACCAGGAGGCGAAGGGCAAGGGCGTCGGGGTGTCGACGCACTTCATCGGCAACGCCTCGCGCGTCGCCGACGCGCTGCTGGCCATCACCGACGAGAAGGCCAAGCGCTCCCACAGCGGCGCGGTGAAGGCCACCTACGAGAAGCTCCGCGGCACCGCGAAGAAGAACGTCGAGGCCGCGGTGCCCCGCCTGGGCCGCGTCATCGAGAAGCACACGAGCTGACGCGCCCGCACGACGTCCTCCCGCTTCGCCCGAATTGGGTCGAAGATGCGCGCATGAAGTCGTCTTCGACGTTCCTGCTCGGCGCCGTCCTCGGCGCCTTCGTCTCGCTGGCGCCCGCCTGCGGATCCCCGAAGCCCGCCTGTGACGCCAGCACCTGCAACGGGTGCTGCAACAACGCCGGGTTCTGCGAGTTCGGCTTCGACAACAACGGCTGCGGCGCCGGCGGCGCGCTCTGCCAGACCTGCACCGCCAGCTCGCGCTGCACGAGCGGCCTGTGCCTGCCCATCAACTCCGCGGGCGGCGGCACGGGCGGCGGCGGCGGCTCGACGGGCGGCGGTGGCGGCTCGACGGGCGGCGGCGGCGGCACGACGGG